>JAAOYF010000010.1 GCA_018221205.1 Candidatus Woesearchaeota archaeon
AAAGGCATTCCGACCTTGATTGAAGCAGTTACCTTTAGACAAGGCCCCCATACAACAGCTGACGATCCTAAGAAGTATAGGACTGATGAAGATGTCCAGAAATGGCTCTCAAAAGATCCCATAAAGAGGGTGAAAAGATACTTGGAGAAGAAGAAGCTCTGGGACGAGAAGAAAGAAGCAGCACTCCTAAAAGACTGCGAAGAAAAGATTGAGGCAGCTGTCAAGCATATGGAATCAACAACCTACAATAAAGATGATATTTTCCTGCATCATTATGCAGAACTCTCTCAAGAATTGAAAGAACAGTACGAGGAATTCAAGAAATGGCAAAACTGACCATGGTACAGGCCTTGAATCAGGCATTCGATCAAGTCATGGCCAAAGATAAAGATGTTGTGCTCTTAGGAGAGGATATAGGGATAGATGGAGGCGTCTTTAGGGTGACAGATGGCCTCATCAAAAAATATCCCGACAGAGTCTTTGATACTCCGTTAGCAGAAGTAGGCATTATCGGAGCATCTATCGGCATGGCAGTATATGGAATGAAACCTGTAGCAGAGATACAATTCATGGGATTTGTCTATCCTGCCATGAATCAGATTATATCCCATGCAGCACGCTTCCGCAATAGGACAAGAAGCGCTTTGACAGTTCCTATGGTCATAAGGATGCCCTGTCAGGGAGGCATTCGCGCTTTAGAGCACCATTCAGAATCAACAGAATCCTTGTTTGCGCAGATACCCGGCTTGAAAGTCGTCATGCCCGCAACTCCTTATGATGCCAAAGGTCTGATGATTGCTGCTATCAATGATCCCGATCCAGTTATCTTCTTAGAACCGAAGAAAGTATACCGCTCGATAAAAGAAGAAGTGCCAGAAGAGATCTATGAAGTGCCTATTGGAAAAGCTAACATAATCCAAGAAGGCATTGATCTCACCATCATAACATGGGGGACGTATGTGAAGGAAGTGATGGATGCGATAAGAGACTCAAAAGTCTCGATTGAACTCATTGATCTAAGGACCATCTCCCCTTTGGACAACGAAACGATCATAAATTCAGCGAAAAAGACCGGAAGGGTGTTGATAATCCATGAAGCGCCGAAGACCTGCAGTGTAGGGGCAGAGATCTCAGCAAGGATAACAGAGAAGGCATTCTTGAATCTGCAGGCCCCGGTCATGAGATTGGCAGGTTATGATATAATCATGCCTCTTGCACAAGGAGAGAATCTTTATCTTGTCTCAAAAGAGAGGATCGATGAAAAAATAAAACAGATGATGGAGTTTTAAGATGGAATTCAAACTACCCGATTTAGGAGAAGGCCTCGTCGAAGGCAACTTGATTAAATGGCTTGTCAAAGAAGGTGATGTTGTAAAGAAAGACCAGCCTGTTGTCGAAATGGAGACAGACAAAGCTGTTGTTGACATTCCTGTACCTGTCGCAGGGACGATCGAAAAGCTCCTGGCTAAAGAGCAGCAGACAGTCAAAGTAGGGGAGGTCATCTTCACCATAAAGACCGATGAGATCATTCCTGAGAAAGATACTGATCAAGGCATTGTCGGAAAGACAGAAGCAGGCGCAGAAGAGATCTCCATAAGGAGAGAGCCGCAAAAGACTGCCGCAACAAGCCAGGCGCTTGCAACACCTGCAGTGAGAAGGCTTGCCCGTAATCTGGATATTGATCTCTCGACCATAAAAGGCTCAGGAAAAGATGGAAGGATAACCGAGGAAGATCTCAAAGGAGAGAAGACACAGGAGACTGGAGAGATAGAGAGGATACCTCTGAAAGGGATCAGAAAGTCGATCTCAGATGCCATGACGAATTCTTTGCATAAACTCGCTCAAGCAACTCATTTTGACAGGGCAGATGTCACAAAACTGGTGGCGTTAAGAGAGCAAAAGAAAAAACAAGGGAAAAGCATGACCTATCTTCCTTATTTCGTCAAGACTGTTTTACAATTACTGAAGAAATATCCGACATTCAATGCCTCCATGGAAGGAGAGGAGATTGTCCTGAAAAAATTCTACAATATGGGCATCGCAGTCAATACTGAACATGGTCTGTTGGTTCCCAATATCAAGGATGCTGATAAGAGATCGTTGCAGGAGCTTGCTGATGATATAGCACAGCTCGCTAAGAATGCAAGAGACAGGAAGCTCACTCGTGAAGACATGAAAAACGGAACATTCACCATAACCAATATCGGCAGCTTAGGAGGCATATATTATACACCCATCATCAATTATCCTGAATCAGCTATCCTGGCTATAGGAAAGCTCCAGGACGAGCCCATTGTCAGGGAAGGCAAAGTAGAGATAAGGAAGATAGCCCATCTTTCTCTCACCTATGATCACCGCCTGATTGATGGTGCAGAAGCCCAATTATTTCTGAATGAGATAATCGGTCAGCTGGAATCTCCAGCATCTTTGGATGAATGATTCATCATTCTGACGAAGAAATAGATCGCTGCGATCACCATAGCGATGCTTAAGTATTGTCCCATACCTAACCCGAATAACTTTGCTTCTTCTCTCCAGAAATCAGTGAATATCCTGAAGACACCATACCCAAGGACGAATGTCCAGAAGCTCACTCCAGCCATCTTCTGCTTCTGATAGATCTTGAAGACAACATAGAACAGGATAAGGTGAGTAAGGGCAGCATAGATTTGATAAGGGTGCCTGCAGAAGTTATCGACAAGAGTAAATTTGACGCACCAAGGGACATTTCCCACAATACCCACCAGTTCTTGATTCGTAAAGTTCGCGATTCGTCCTAAGGTCAATCCCAAAGCAGCAGGAATGACAGAAGCATCTATGATATTCATCACGCCGATTTTATGTTTCTTGCTGAAAAAATAGACAGCAACGACTGCCCCGATCAAGCCGCCATGGAAACTCAGGCCGCCTTGCCAGATAAAGAGGAGATCCCAGGGAGTAGAGAATATCACTAAAGGATTGAAGAACACAAAATGGAATATTCTAGCGCCCACGACAATGCCGATCAAAAGATACAAGATAAGATCGTCTACCTTCTCTAAGGGCAGATTCAGCTTCTCTTCTTTGACATAATAGCGGAAGAATAAGTAGGCGATGACAAATCCCAAAGCATAGATAAGGCCATAATACCTGATTTCTAAGAATCCAAGCTTCAATAGGACAGGATTGATATTATTGACGAACATACGCATTGTGAAGGCATGCCCTATATAAATATTTTTGGAAGTTACATAATCACGTTCTCTTTAGGTTGCCTTGGGGAACTTCGGAAAAACGAAGTTCCCCCCCGTGCTCTTTTACGAGATTTTCGAAAAATCTCCAGGAAAGATATTTAAAGCTCTCTCAGAGAGATTCCAGCATGGTTGAGAAATCCCTCATAGAATGGGCCTTGTATTATTTCAAGAGCAAAGACGCATTCCAGAAGAAGATAGTCTCCATAAAGAAACATTTTCCTTATCTCGATATCCAATACAAAGACAAGAAAGAGACAATCATCTGCTGTCCAGAGCTGGACCAATGCGAGATCAAAGATTATACCATAATAACCCTGAACAGGAGGAAAAACGTCGAATTTCTCCATGATAACTGGAAAAGGCTCTCCTCACTACCAGAGCTAAAGATATACTTTATAAACCCGTTCTCAACATCAGAGAAGAGATGGATTATTCATCCCTTCACCCATAACAAGATATGCGATGAAGAAAGTCTAAAAACAGGCCTCTTGGCCATGTTCGAGACAGTCGAGCCCATTACACTTGAATTGTTCAAGAAACGGCAGTACAGAGCCATGGAGGAGTAACGGGGGTCAACTAACTTACACCGGGCTATGCCCAATACCGTTATCAGATCCGTTAAATTCTTTCATGGCGTATTTTTGCCTTTCTCTATACAACATACCTTTAAAAATCCATAATCGTTCTTCTCGTGTATGCTTTTAAAACAACGGCCAGATTTGATGGCTCAAATCCGGAAAGGAGTAGCCGAACATCATCCAGGAAGACTCGAACAACTAGAAGCCACAATGGCAAGTTATACAGGAGATGCTCATGCACTCGAACAATGGCTTCTTACCTTTGATTCTGATGATCCCTGGATAGCATCCGAAAATGCAATTCTGACAGGAGACATCCGCAGAAAAAAAGAGGAAGGGGAGCAACCCATTGCAAAAAGCGATGCCTCAGGCCAGGATGTGTACAGGCAGCTTTTTGTCTTTCAGTCAAAGACAACTGGATTGACATGGAAAGCAGGAAGTCAAGGCTCCCTGAAAGTGCTCGAGACGTGGGGAACTCCTGAGCTAAGGGCCAAATATGATCCGGAGCAGAAAGCCCAAACAGCTAAGGAAAAAAAGCAGCAATGGTCCGAAACTATAGGAGATATCCCTTCTACATTAGAAGAGATCCTACAAGATCCTTCAACAGTGAAGGACGTTTTGACTCTAGAATTACGGAAGCGTTTGTATAAGATACTTGACTTGGAAGAGATCAAAAGCAGATTAAGGGATCTTGACCAAACGATCCATGGAGAACTAGCTTTTGTCGATCCTACCAAAACATCAAGTCTTCTATCTATGGCTCCAAATGGAAGGATATTTGGCTGGTTACGAAGACAGTATGAGACGCTTCCAGAAGAGATCAAAGACTTGCTAACGAGTGTAGAGAGCAGTATTGTATCCATGAGTGATTCGGATAGGAAATTGAAGATGGGGGCATTGATGATTTACGCAGCAAGGGAGATGCCTATTAACAGAGACGCTGCTATCGGTGGATATCTACGCGATTTCGATTATCTAACTGAACTTACACTTGATGATCCTGATAGTGGATATGACCAGCCTAATCTTTATCGGATAAGAGATATCATCCGAAGAGAAGAGATAACCTTGCTTGATATCCCTAGGATCCTTCAAGCACCGACCTTAGGCAAAAAGAATATCCGTCAAGCACGTATAGAGATTAACAAAAAATATTTTAGCCGATTCAAGAAAGAGATTGCAACAGGAGTAGGGGAACTCACATCCCTGTTCATGAAAGACGGCAAATGGCTTCCTGATGCTTACCGTCTAGAAGTCCCTGTGAAGAGACTGGAGGATACAGAGTACTGGACCCCTTTGATGCAGGGTGATTTCAAGGCTGTGATGAGTTATCTAAGGCTTAAGACACTATCGAGGACAGAGCAATACTTCCCCGGAGCACAATCAATAGTAGAATTCAAAGATACCGTCGACAATATGACACTGACCATAAGGAAAGTGAAGTATTGGAAAGAGGAAGGAAAACCATTACCCAGAGTGAAGAATTATCGTATCGCAGAGAATTTCAAAGCAAAACACGGAATGTCCATTGATGAATTCATAGGAAGAGCCCAAGATGCCTTGCCTGAGAATAAAGAGTGGAGAAAAATCAGTGGAAAAGTTGAAGATGAGAATAAGTTCGGCCTCTATCAGGATACAAAAGAAATTCAAGCAATAGTGACCGAAGCAAGGAAAGCAATAGCGAGTACTGATATAACAGAGCTTCTCAAAGATACACGATTTGTCCTGACTCATCCTTTAGCTTTCGAAGTCAAGCAAAGTATTCCTGAAAAGCAATATTATACTCCAGAGGAAGTCCAGCTCATCAAACAAATCGCACCTATAAGCAAAAAATTGCCGAGGGGAGAACTCGATGAAGCAGCTGTACAGCAGCGAAAGGATTATGAAGGCGCAAACCTCTTTCAAGGGACTTTAACCTCAGTTAAACGTCCACGGTTAGGATTCGGCGATTCAGAGCAGCTAGTGATTGATAGAGAACGGAAAATGTCATATCTGGACCCACAGAGATGGCAAGAGCAATTACGAGATTTTAATGATAGATTTGAGAAACCAACCGAAGAATGGGCAAAAAAAGCAGCATATCTAGGCAGCAATGGCTCCGGATATCTAAAACAAGCTGCACAAGTTGAAACAAATAATACTACCACATTTTTCTTTGGATTGAATACTCAACAGGATTACGTAGAGAAATCATTAGTAAAAGAAGTTGAAGAAGCGTACAAAAAACTTGAAGAGCATATTCAAGTACAGAAAACAGTGATGGAAGATTTTGTAAAATTAAGCAAAGCACAATTATATGATGCATTTACTGTGCATGTGAAGAATACCTCGCCCCAGGACGGAGGAAGATTTGCCAGGACGTTTGGGAGAAGATTTGAATTCAGAAGAGATCACTGGGAATCAAGAAGTCCTATGTCAAAAGGAGAGATTATAGGTCTAACCTATGAATTGCATGATTATAATAAAGAACATAGAAGAGAATTAAGATTAGAAATTTAGCTTTCTTCCCCGCCTTCTGAATAATTAGGGACTGCAGCCTTGCTGATGATCATCACATCACCGATGCTTTTGACAAGCTGGTGAGGCACGATAACACCTTTCGCAGAGCCAAGAACCTTGCTTAAGAAGCTTGTTTTAGATGCCCTTACTCTCCAGCCAAAGACCTTGGTCTGAAGCAGGATGCTTTCTTCCACATCTCCAAAATAATCGCCAGTATCAGTAAAGACCTTCATATCGTACGTTTCCGAGAGTTTTTTCATTTTTAGCATAGTATCACCTTTTCATTTTCCAGTGACGATAATTTATAAATCTTTTGATTAGACCTTTTTATACCGAAAACAGCCCACTTCATGGTCATTCACCATGCCTACAGCCTGCATGAAGGCATAGCAGATAGTGCTGCCGACAAATTTAAACCCCCTTTTCTTCAGGTCCTTGCTCATCTTATCAGAAAGATCAGTGAAAGCAGGCAATTCCTTCATGGATTTGAACGTATTCTTGATAGGCTTATGATTGACAAAGCCCCAGATATACTTGTCAAAGCTGCCAAACTCCTTCTGGATACGCAAAAAAGCCCGTGCATTCAGCACAGCAGCATCAACCTTCAATCGATTCCGTATGATGCCTACATCCTGAAGCAATTCTTTCTTTTTCTTCGCATCATACCGAGCGATCTTTCGAGCATCAAATTTGTCAAAAGCTTTCCGATAACCCCCTCTTCTTTTCAGAATCGTGCTCCAGCTTAATCCAGCCTGAGCACCCTCAAGAATCAACATCTCAAATAAATGACGATCATCATGATTGGGCAATCCCCATTCCTGGTCATGATACTCGATCATGTTCTCATGCGCTCCCCATTGACATCGTTTCATGGAAAAAGTAAGCAAAAACACCCTTAAATACCTTTGCAAAACCATTTAAACCTTTTATTATACCCATAAACCATGAACAAATTCGAGAATCTGTACATAATAGGCACTTCCCATATCTCCAAGCAGTCCATAAAGGAGATCCATGAAGCGTTCTCTAAAATCAAGCCTGATTTTGTGGCTGTAGAGCTTGATAGGAACAGATTATACGCGCTGATGTCCCCAAAACAAGGCAAACCATCCTTCTATGACATCAGAAGAATCGGCCTGAAAGGCTTCCTTTTTGCGTTGATAGGTTCATGGGCAGCAAAAAAGCTCGGCAAGATGGTCGGAGTCATGCCCGGAGATGAGATGAAATCAGCCATAATGCTCGCGAAGAAAAATAAGGTAAAAATAGCATTGATAGACCAGCATATCGAAGTCACATTGAAGAGATTCTCAAAAAAGCTGTCATGGAAAGAGCGATGGCGCCTTTTGGTAGACCTCTTTAAAGGATTCGTTTTAAGGAAGAAGGATCCCTTGGTAAATTTTGACCTCTCTAAAGTGCCGAGTAATAAATTGATCAGGATGATGCTTGAAAAGATCAAAGAACGCTATCCGAATATCCATAAGGTCCTCATCGAAGAGAGAAATTATTACATGGCAAGAAAGCTCAAGAGCCTTATGAAGGCACACCAAGACAAAAAGATATTGGCAGTCATAGGGGCAGGCCACGAAGAGGAAATATTGAGGATATTGAAAGAGCACCAAGGCATCACTTATTCTTTCTCGGTGAAGGCATGAAACCTCCACAATATGCACTGCTATTCCTAATTACATTCAGTCTCTTACATATTTTCTATCCGGTCTGGAAGATCATCTCCTTTCCTTATACCCTCATGGGCATACTGATAACTGTTTTAGGGTTCATCTTCATGATGAAAGCCCATTCCCTCTTCAGGAAAGCAGGAACAGGAGTTTCTCATGCGCATTCCACAACAACAGTCGTCACAACAGGCCCCTACACCCTGACAAGAAATCCTATGTATATCGGAATGATAGCCATCTTATTTGGTTTTGCGACCTTTGCAGGATCGCTCATTTCTTTCTTTGCTCCCCTGACGCTTTTCTTCATCCTGAACACATTCTATGTACCAAGAGAGGAGCAGAAGATGGAGAAGCAGTTCGGCAAAAGATACCTCAACTATAAGAAGAAAGTCCGAAGATGGCTATAACAATATTTATATAGACTGATTCTAGAGGAAGAGCTATGAACTTAACCTTTGATTGGATTGATAAGATAAAGCGCTATAGCAAGTTCTCTGGTAAGGAATTGAGAGGAGGCTTGATAACGATCCTTGTCCTCGCCTTCATGGTTTCCTTCAATGATTGGGGACCAGGCAACCAGGTTGATATCGGCATTGGCCTGACAAGCTTTCTCGGAGCTCTTCTGATTGTCGCTATTTCATTTTTCATAAGGCAATGGATACAGAAGATTGTCGCATTAGGGGCAGATTTCCAGGCAGAGTACAAATTATGGTCTTTCGGCTTGCTAGGCACATTGCTGATAGCAGCCCTCACAAAAGGAAAATTTTGGTTCATCATTCCAGGAGGCATCATCATCCATTATCTGGTGGGGCACAGGCTTGGCTGGGTCCGCTATGGATTGAATTATTTTGGCGTTGGAGTCGTCTCGATGGCAGGCCCATTGGCAAACATTGTATTGGCGATGATTTTTCGCACCTTGTTTGATTTCACAGGGATTGCGTTCTTCCATACTGCATTCATCTTCAACATTATCTGGGCATTATGGACATCTATCCCTATTCCTCCGACAGATGGCTCAAGGATGTTCTTCGGCTCACGATTGGTGTATATGTACACCTTAGCAGTCGTTGTCTCATCTGCTATTCTCCTGTATGCAAATTTTAATATATTCCTCACTATTTTAGCTTCATTAGCCCTGGCATGGATATGGTGGCTGATCTATTATCTTGCCTGGGAACGATATAATTGGATGGGTCCGTACTGATGAGAATAAGATTGTTGAAGGGCAAGAAAGGTTTTTCCTATCTGGATGACTGGGCAGAGCTCTTCTTCTTCATCCTCTTGTTTACAGGCCTTATCTTCGGCACGCTCTCACCAAGTGCCATTATCACTTATTTTATTGCCATCTTATTGGGATTCATGGCCGGAAGGCTGATGTTCTTCAGGAAAGGAACATTGAAAGCACCTTATTTGTTGATTATCATCGGTTTTGTGATAGGCTATGTCATAGGGACATTCCACGGCGATAAGCGCATCTCATTCCTGCTCTTCATAGTTGGAGCGATAGTCAGCTACCGGCTCTATGCAAAAGGCATTATCAAGGATATTCTCTATTAAACGTTAGTTTTTTAAGAGCGGATTCTCTCCCTGGAGCAATGGAAAAGCTCGCAGAGAACATCTGGAAATTCAAAGGAGTCTCTAATATCTATTATCTTAATCTTCAGAAGAAGATGATAATCGATGCAGGCTTCAAGAATGAGAAGACAAGGCTTGAGAAAGAGCTTAAAGAGATAGTAGATCCAAAAGAAATCGAGATGGTCATTCTCACCCACCTTCATTACGATCACGTCGGCAATATTGATTTGTTCCCAAATGCCAAATTCTATGCTTCTCCAGAAGAGATAGAAGCATTCAAGAAAGACAAGGTCGCAACCATTTTAGATCCAGAGACAGCTGAGAATTTCAAGGTCGAACTGCATCCTTTGACAGAACTAGAAGGCTTTGACATCATAACGACTCCAGGCCATACCCATGGAAGCATCTGTTTATTATACAAAAAAGAGAAGATCCTCTTCTCAGGAGACACACTATTCCATAATGGCATGGGCAGGTTGGACTTGCCTTCTTCTATTCCAGAAAAAATGGACGCAAGCTTGAAGAGATTAGATGAAGTAGCCTATAAGCTCCTCGCACCAGGTCATGATTACTAAATCTATTTAAATTAAAATCAATTAGCGCTCATAATGATAAAAGGCTTTGAACCAAGACTCTATCAGCAGACAATATTTGCGTCTGCAGCGAAATATAACACCCTAGTAGTCTTACCGACAGGAATGGGAAAGACAAATATCTTCTTGTTATTGGCAGCTCAACGACTAAAACAGTATCCAAAGTCAAAAATTCTTCTCATCGGACCCACAAGGCCTTTGATTGACCAATATTTACGGGTCTTCCAGGATTATTTCGATATGGATCATGAAAAATATGCTATCTTTACAGGCCATGTCCAGCCGAAAAAACGTGAAGAGCTCTGGAATACCTGCCAGATCTTCTTTTCCACACCACAAGGCTTGGAAAATGACATCATTTCAGGACGGATCAAGCTAGAAGAGGTCACCTTGTTGGGGGTAGATGAAGCACATAGAGCAGTTGGCGATTATGCCTATGTCTTTGTAGCCAAGCAATACATGAAAAAGGCAAGACATCCGAGAATTTTGGGTCTGACAGCCTCTCCAGGTTCAGATATGGAGAAGATAACCGAAGTTGTCCAGAATCTCCACATCGAAGAGATTGAAGTGAGGACAGATGAAGATCCTGATGTCAAGCAATACATACAGGAGATCGATGTCAAGTGGGTAAAAGTCAAGCTTCCTCCGAAATTCCTCGACGTAAAAAAGTATATTGATGATTTTATCAAAGAAAGGCTGAAAAAGCTGAAAGAGTGGGGGATCTTGCATAGGGCAGACACCACTTTTGTCAGCAAAAAGGATCTGATTGGTCTGCAGGCGCAATTAAGAGGAAGAGCAGCTTCTGGAGAGAAGGATTTTGTGATGTGGAACGCCATCTCTTTGCTTGCAGAGATCATGAAAGTCCAGCATGCGTTGGAATTATTAGAGACGCAGGGGGTCAAAGCACTCCACACGTACTTGAATAAGCTTGAACGAGAAGCCTATTCCACAAAAGTGAAAGCAGTGAAGAATCTGGTCAAGGATCTCAATTTCAGGTCTGCCTTGATCAAGTGCCAGACCCTTTTTGATGAACGTGCAGAACATCCGAAGTTGGTCGAACTGCAGAATATGGTGGATAGAGAGCAGAAGAAGAACAAGGACATCAAGATGATCGTCTTCAACCAATATCGTGACAATGCCCAAGATATCGTCGAGAAACTGAATATCATTCCCGGGATCAAAGCCAACTTGTTCATCGGCCAGCAAAAACGCTCTCAATCAGGACTGTCCCAGAAGAAGCAGAAGGAGATGCTTGATGAATTTCGAGAAGGAAAGTTCAATGTTCTCGTAGCCACATCCGTAGGAGAAGAAGGACTGGACATTCCGAGAGTAGATTTAGTTATTTTCTTCGAGCCTATTCCCTCTGCTATCAGACATATCCAAAGAAGAGGCCGTACAGGAAGGCAGGAGAAAGGACGTGTTATCATCCTGATGGCAGAAGACACGCGAGATGTCGGCTATAAATGGGCTGCCCATCATAAAGAGAAAAGGATGTACAGGAATTTAGGGAGCCTGAAGCAAAAGCTCAAGACTGTCCTTAATGTCCGCAGAGACACTCCTTTGACAAGATTCGTCCAGGGGGAGAAAGTAAAGATTTTCGTAGACCATAGGGAGAAAGGTTCTCCGGTCATCAAGCAACTGGTAGATATGGATGCTGATTTGAAGATAGAACAGATGGATGTCGATTATCTGCTCAGTGAGAGGGTGGCAGTAGAATTCAAGACCGTAGAAGACTTTGCCCAGTCCATCATCGACGGCAGATTGATGGAGCAGGTCAGAGAGCTGAAAAAGAAATATGCGCGCCCTCTAATCATCATCGAAGGAAAAGAAGATATCTATTCAGTACGAAACATCCATGCAAATGCAATCCGAGGGATGCTCTCGAATATTGTCGTCAGTTACGGTGTTCCTTTGTTACAGACAAAATCCCCTATAGAGACAGCAAACTTGCTCTATGTCATCGCTAAACGCGAGCAAGACGATACCTCTAAAGACTTCATGCCTCATACTGGTAAAAGAGTGGCAGATACCAAATGGCTCCAGGAATATATCATCTCAGCCCTGCCAGGCATAGGAGCAACATTGGCAAAACCCCTATTAAAGCAATTCAAATCCATTTCCAAGATAGTCAACGCCTCTGTCGACGAGCTGAAAGAAGTCGAAGGCATAGGCAAAGTCAAAGCTGAAGAGATCAGAAGGATTCTTGATGAAGAATATTAGATCGACTTTGCTAAGATTTCTAGAGTAGATAAATGATCTTTTGTGAATTGTATAGCAGTTTCTAATTCAAAGGCTTTGCATGTATAAATATCCACAGTAAACAAGGGGGGATTGGATGGATAACTATATACATGTACACCAGAAGTCCTCCAATGTGCCCAACCACCATAACCAAGTTCGTGTGCACTGTAAGCAACGGGCCCGGCAAGAATGTCCATGTTCAACGCTCTAGCAAGTTCAGTCATATAGTCTTTCATTTCATCCGGTTTAACAATCTCTTGAGTAGTAGCTTCAATTATTGCTCTTTGTCTGAAAATCTCTGGAGCTAGGTCTCTCCATTCGTTTTCCGTTTGCCCATCAGAATATTTTTCTGGCATATTAATTACCCATAAGTAGTTAAAAATGTTATCTAATTATTAAAACTTTCTTCAAAAAAATAAGAGAATAAGCAAAAATTTTATAAAAAACTGTTAATTTTAGTAAAATATGGATAAAATAAACAGTAAGATATTACAAGTCTTAGATTGGAATGCAAGAACTCCCATAAGCAAAATAGCAAAATTCGTAAAATCAAATAAAGATGTTGTTGCTTATAGAATAAAAAAATTGGAAGAAGAGGGAATTATCACAAATTACTTCCCAATATTAGATATGTATAAATTAGGATATCATACTTCCCGATTGTATTTAGATTTAGAAGAAATAAACGCAGAAGATGAGAAAGACCTCATTGAATTCCTAGATAGGGAAATTGGTTGTGGATTAATTTTAAGCATGGATTATCCATATAAATATTGTATATTCCTCTGGAAAAAGTCGATATATGGGGTTGAGCAATCATTAGTCGAGATCAAGAAATATCTAGGAAAAAAACTAATTAGATATAATCATTCAATAATTTGTACTTTTAGGCAATATCCTAAAGATTATCTCTTTGGTAAAAAAATGCATGAGGCATATAGAAGCTTGGAACCAAATAAAGAGATAGAATATGATGATAAAGATTACAGAATACTAAAGGAATTAGCAAAGAATGCTAGATTCTCAACCGTTAATATTGCAAAAACTTTATCCATTCCTCAAACAACGGTTTCTTCAAAAATAAGAAACTTAGAAAAAAAGAAAATAATATTGGGGTATAGGGCACAAATTAATATTTCAAAATTAAAGTATCTAAATTATTTTCTGGAAATCTATCTTGATGAAAATATTAATCTAAAAGAGATTGAAGCTTGGACCAATACAAACAAGAATGTTGTCTGGCTTCAGAAAACAATTGGAACATGTGACATAGAGGTTGAAGTTGAAGTGCAAAACAGAAAAGAATTGGATGGGTTTATGAACAAACTAAAAACGAAATTTCTCAATATAAGAAAAATAGTCTTTTGGCCGCAGCATTATAAGAAATTAACTTTCTTACCTTAGAAACCCATTGACCTTAATCTCTTGATCCTTTCTTTCATAGGCGGATGAGTTGAGAATAACTTGACTATGCCTCCTCTCTTGCCGAAAGGGTTTGAGATGAACATATGTGCAGTCGTTTCTGAGACAGAACTCGGCTTTAATGGCTTTCGAGCATTATCATGATCTAATTTTTCCAGCGCACTAGCCAGACCAAGGCCAGAATGTACGAATTTAGCGCCTGTAGAATCAGCCAAGAACTCTCGTGAACGTGAAATAGCCAGCTGGATCAACGTAGCAAGGATAGGAGTCAGGATCGCCAATACCAAAAACTCCATTGCGCTTCCTCCGTCCCTATCTCTACCCCCCATTCCTCCGAAGATCGCTGCCCAGCGCGCCATCATCGCAACATATGAGATGACTCCAGCAATGGTAGCAGCAATTGAAGAAATCAAGATATCTTTATTCTTGACATGAGCCAATTCATGAGCAGCAACTCCTTTGAGCTCAGAATCATTCAATAAGGCGATGATTCCTTCGGAAAAAGCGACTGCAGCATGCTTCTGATTTCGTCCAGTAGCAAAAGCATTGCTGTGCTGTGTAGGAAGGACATAGACTTTAGGCATAGGTATCCTAGCTAATTGAGAAACTTCCCGTACAAGCTTATACAGCCGAGGATTATCTGTTTCAGTGATGAGTTTAGCCCGATACATCTTAAGAACAACTTTATCAGACCACCAATAAGCCCCAAAATTCATCAGGACAGAGAAGATAAGCGCAATAGTCAGGCCTTGCATACCTCCGATTAAGTTGCCTACCCACAATAACAATCCAGTAAGCAATCCTAATAGTGCAACAGTCCGAAGTTGATTCCCGATTGACATGAAAATAAGTAGTTATTTTCTTCTTTTAAAGTTATCCTTTAAGCTTTTTTCTTTGATTCGTAAGACTTCGCGAAGCGAATGTCTTACTTAAGCGCTTTTTACGAGATTTCATGCAAATATTATTTGCATGAATTTCGAACTTCGTTCGAATTTTTTTGCAAAAATCTCTCTATCCTTTGATGTCAAGGGTTATTTTCTTCGTCTTTCCATCAATACTTTTGACAATCTTATGCCCTTTCAATTTTTTCTTGATCTCATCGAATGAATATTTTTCCCGAGCCTTCTTTATTTCCTTCAAGATTTCATCAACTAGCTTGTAATGTTCATAGATAAGTTCCCCTTTCTTCTGCATATCAGAAGATTTCTTCTTCAAAGCCGTGATATGGTCTTCCTGGGACTTGATTATCCCCACCACCTTATCGATCTGAGCTTGATGTTTTGAGATGAACTCACTTTTTTTAGCATAACTCTCGATATAAGCATGATCCAATGCTCCATTGAATGATGTAAACTCCTTCCCTTTCTCTTGAGATGCGAAAGCAAAAGGCAAAACAATCATATTTTCAAGGACCCTTGCTTTGATAGGATGATCAATCACCTTCCTCATGGCTTGAAAGACTTTCTTATCTACTTTTTTCGTCTTCTTATCGACTGCAGCCAACTGACAGATCTCTTCCGCATATATTCCACCAAGACCGATGTCTTTAGCCAGTGCTGTTACAAGCTCCTTTCCCGAGACGAGTTTCTCAAACTCACTTTGTTTCAAGGAAAAAGCATCATGTTCTTTTTTAGGAAAGACATACGTCTTGCCTTTTCTGATCTCTCTATCCTTCCATTTCTTCTGATTCAGCGCATTCAGGATCGTCTCACCATCAGTCACCACAATATTTCCCTGTCCGAACAATTCAATAAAGAGAGACAACTTCTTTTCTTTCTCAAAAACAAGCTTTGCTATCCGTTCAGAGCCCACTTGACTGACTTCCCGAAGGCGGGCATTGTCAAGGTGCTTCCGTAAGAACATGCAGAAGCCGCCAGGCTCATCATATCGTTCTTTATGCTGAGAAAGAAACATGAATTTCCCAGAAATTATCCGCAGCAACTGCTTTCCCTTGCTCGGAACATGAAATTGTATCAGCAATTCCTCTTTATGGGGGTGATAGATCTTATCCACTCGTCCACCGACTAAGAAATTCATCTCTTTCAGGAGATAATGCAGATCGACAGAGCTGATAGATTTCATTCGAACTTAAATGGACTGATCACATCCCCTAATTTCTTCTGAGCATCCTTCAACCTCTCACGTTGCTGCTCCAGATGATCATGGAACATCTGAGGGATGTCTTCCTCGACCTTATAGATCTCTTCGATCCTGTCCAATCTCTCCAATAATTTTCCAGTTTTGATCGAGAACTGTTCCTCATAGTTATTTTTTGTATAGGCCTTCGAGAAGACCATCTCGAACAGCTTCTTGAGATCCTCATACTTCGGAATGAAGCCGATAGGAGTCTCTAATGCGCCGAATTCTTCGTGCACTCTCCCTTCCATCCACATCAACCATACTTTCTTATCGGTCTTGGCGTTCAGGAACTCACCATCTTCCTTCAGGAAGTAATTCGTCGAAAAGATCAATGGCGGAACATCAAGACCCTCTCCGAATTTGAGATGATTCTCGATGTATACTCCTAAAGGAACAACTAAAAACTCAACATTCGACATCGGATTATGTTTCCGCACCCCTTCTTTACCGAGAGCAGCAGCTGTTGTTTCACTTTCGACAGAAGCGCCGATGTAAACACCATGTGCCCAGCTCAAGCTTTGCAATAAAGGAGGATTTGTATCAGAATCTCTCCCACCATAGATAAAACCCCTGATCCGGACACCCTCTGGATTATGCAGATTCTCGTCGACATTCTCCAATTCGCTTATCCGAAGGCAGAAGCGGGCATTCTTGTGTGCAGCCAGTACCTCTTTACCATCTACGGTCATGCCTTTCTTCCACTTTCCTATGAAATTAGTCCCTTCTGAAGGGAGATCTTTGCCCATATTGAGCCAATAAGGAATATCTTCCTGGACAAGGACATTAGAGAAGATGATTTCTCTTGGACTTGTCAAGGTCTTGTAGATGAGTGGATCATCTTTTGGATTGACATCAGCGATGATGCCAAAGATACCTTGTTCGACATTCACACCCCGAGCATAGCCTTCTTCATCAGGCCTGATATAAGCAATATCATCTCCGATGATCGACTGTCCAGGGATCATCGCAGTGCTGGTCTTGCCGCAAGCACTCGGGAAAGCTCCTGTAAAGTACGTAATTCTTCCTTTCCTCTTAGCCCCCATCAGGAACATATGTTCACACAACCAATCCTCTTTATTTGCCTTGCTGATAGCTAAGCGTAAAGCTAATTTCTTCAATCCGACGCTGTTTCCAGCATACTGGTTGTTGACGGTGAAGACTCTTTCCTCATCAAGATCCATATACACTCTTCTTTTATCGATATCAACACAGACACCATTCTCTAACTTGCCGGCAGAATGCACGAATAAGAAGAAATCATCAAGTTCCTTGAACATATCAAAGCCCTGCCTATACAGGATATCTTCACTATGAAGGACATAAGCAGAATCTGTTATCTGCATCGCAGGCAAAGAGAACTTTGAATTGTGTGGACCTAAACAATAGAATTTAACCAGCATCTCTTTTCCTTCCATGATGCCGTCCATGATCTCAAAGACCTCTTTCAGGCCCTCTTCTCGGTCAGTTGTCTTGATGGCCTTACCCAATTGCACTCCAGGCTTAACTAAGACACGAGTATTCACCAGATCCCTTCCCTGATCCTTAGGAGAATCATAGTGGATAGTATGCCCCTCCATCTTCAAAGGCTTTTCTTCATTGTTCTTCACTGCCAGCTGCTTGATATACTCCTGATCTTTCTCAGAATCATTGAGTATCGTGACAGAAGCAGGTTTTAATAGTGTGATGTACTCGTCTAGAATCTTCTCTACTTTCTTATTCTTCAAAGATGCTAATTTTTCAGAACCATTGATATTCATGGTCACACCCCCTCGACCAGAAACAGAGGTATATAGTTTATATATTTATCGCTGCCTGATAGATGTTCTCGAATAACTCCTCAATCTGATCCTCAGCGACAGCAGAGAATGCAATCCGTAATATCTCTGGAATGGCAATGACCCCAGTATCATATTTCTCAAGAAGTACCTGTCTCATCTTCTCAGAATCAAGATTTTTCAGCTTGATGCACATGAAATAGCCAGAATTATACGGCAGAGGTTCAAAATACTTGGAAAACTTCTCGTCTGCAAGGACTTTCCGAACTTTTTCATAGCGCGATTTCAATACATCACATTTTTCTTTCTTTTCTTGGTCATAGCTGCTGGATTCATACGCATGCAGAAGCAATGACTGAGAGATATGTGCAGCATTTGAGATATTTCCTCTAACTGCACCAGCAGTTTTCGATTCAAGCGCTTCATACAACTCTTTATTGCCATCTTTGATTGCATAAGTGATGAATCCTGTACGGAATCCCCAGACATAATCCTCTTTTGTAGCGCCATCTATCTTCACCGCGAGAATATTCTCATGGATATGGGCAAGATACGCAAATAAAGACTCTTTTTCGACTCCTTCCTCATACACCAATCCAAAATAAGCATCATCCAGAACAACCAAGATCTCTTTTTCCTTAGCAGCTTCTGTAAGAATAGAAACAATCTCTTTTGCTTCCTCCACCGTCGGAGTATATCCTGTAGGATTGTTCGGGAAGTTCAAAAGGACAATCTTTTTTCCTTTCCCGACTAAACTTTCCTTGAATGCATCCAGATCAAAACCACCAGCTTTGAAAAGATTGAATTTCTTGAACTTTGCTTGATAACCATTCAAGAAAATAAGATTATAGTTCCCCCAATAGATATCTGAAAGGATGATCTCATCCCCAGGATTGACAAATAAGTAGCCGATCATGCTCAAACCATGAGTGAGTGCATTGGTCACATTCGGCAGGCTGATCTCTCCTGAAAGAGAAGGGTTCTTTTCTTTGATCAGGGATTGCCATTTCTCCCGCAACGGCTTGATGCCATAGCTCGGAGCATATGTGAACACTTCTTTAGGATTAAGGGAAATTTCTTTCTCAATGCTCTTCAATCGCATAGGACTGCCGTCATCCTCGACAGCCATCCCGATAGTCGCATTGATCTTCTTCCCTTTTGCCTCAGCAGTCTGGGATAGAATGCCCTTCTTAGGAAAAAAGATAGCCTTACCTTTCTCAGAAAGCAACCCATAGACAGGAGCAGCATGTTTCCGTATGGCCTCATTCAGTTCTTCTGCTTGCGGGTTCATCTTTTGCCTCGATAACAGCCAGTTTTTCCCTTTAAGATCGACTAGGCTGATCGTCCTTTTAATTTCTTTCTTTAATTAACCGGTCAATATCTGCTTTCATAAAACCTTTTGTTGAATCTATAGTCAAGACCTTGTGCCCATTCTCCTTAGCCTCGATAAAACACACATCAAATATCTCAGAATCAAGGTTTTCCCGGACCTTTTCTTTAGAATACTTCCTCTTTTCAAGCCTTTTCTTCAATTCAGGAAGCCCACATTTCGTCACAATGACCAGATCAACGCATTTCTTGCTAAGATGATGGCTCAACAATGAATCAATGATCAAATCTTTCTTCTTCTCGATCAGGCCGACCAAAAAACGACCCAATTTATCAGTATCGACGACATAGGAATCTCTTTTCTTGTCAAAAGAATCATACAATCTCTCTTTCTCGATCAGATTCTTGACATCAATGTATTCATGATCCAATTTCTCAGCAAGAATCTTCGCCAAAGTCGTTTTCCCTGTTGCCGGAGTCCCAGTTATACAGATAATCATAAGAAATGTAAGCCTAAACTCTATAAAAATGTATGGAGAAACATTAATAAACATGCGCCATCTTAGGGGAGCTATGATAATAACAACCACTCCAGACTTACCCGGAAAAAGGATTACAAAGACACTAGGCCTTGTCAAAGGAAATATCATCAGGGCGAGGTGGTTCGGCAGAGATATCGCAGCTAGCTTGAAGACGCTCATTGGCGGAGAGATCAAATCCTATACGGATCTCTTGACCAAAGCAAGAGATGAAGCTATCAGCAGGATGATTGCAGAAGCAAAGAAGATGAAAGCAGATGCAGTCGTGAATGTGCGCTTCTCCACAGCAGATGTCATGCAGGGCGCAGCTGAAATCTTGGCATATGGAACTGCAGTAAAACTTAAGAAGTGATTATTTTGCCTCTTCTAAGCAGCTTTCAAACTCATCTGTTTCTTCCCAGACACAATGCCCCAAATCACAGATACAATCCGTCAACTGATAGCATGCATATTCTTCTTTCCATTCACACGTCGTGATGATGTCATCTGCATCAACAGCCTGAACACATAACTGTCCAGAACACCCGCTCCTTGCACAATCCGTGTCAAATGAGCATTGTACCTCAGTATCACGATAACCTGAATCAGCGCAACCAAGAAGCAAAAGGCAAAATAAAGAAAGATATGCCCTCATTTCCTCACCTTATAGATGATATATTCTACCACGATGAACAAAACAACGGTAAAGACAGCACCGATCATGAACCAGACAGCAGGATGCAATCCTAAAGGCTGCACTATATTGACAACAGGAGCGATGGCAGCCTCTGCAACAGATTCATCAGCCATAGCACGTGTAGCAAACGCCTTTGGCTCTGCTATCTGCTGTCCGAAATTAAAGAATGATAGGATATAAGATCCGAGCAAAGCAACAACAAATACAGGAAGGATGCTCCGTAATTTCTGTTTTAAGCCAAATGTTGATTTAGGAGCGATGATGATATACTTATTTGCTAAGGTGTAATGCATGACCTCTTTTCCCTTCTTTGAATAATGAAATTCCTCTGCCTCAACTAATTTTCCCTTCACTAATGCCTGTAGATTATAATGGACTGTAGAAATGGGCACCTTTAATTTTTTTGAAAGCTCAGATTCTGTAGCTTCTTTATCAGCTAAGTAATCAAGGATCTTCCGTGAGGTATCATTGGCCATCACCTGGGCCAATCTTTTTGACTCATCTTCCTTCAGGCTGACGAGCAAAAACTTTTCTTTTGCCATAGTGAAGAAGAAGAAAACTCTATATAAATAACTATCGAAGGCTTCAATCTCGTTAGAAACGAAAAAGTATTAAATCAACCTGGACTACCTCAGACCATGGAGATTTCTGTGAAGACCGATGCAAAAGAGGAATTCATAGACATAACCGATAAAGTACAATCGTTAGTATCCTCTTCTGGAGTAAAACAAGGCATCTGCATCATCCAGTCTCTGCACACCACAGCTGGAATAACTATAAACGAGAATGCAGACCCGGATGTCAAATCAGATATCCTGAAAGCACTGAAGATCTTCGATAAGTTCGACTATGATCATGCAGAAGGAAACTCTCCTGCTCACGTGAAGACATCGTTGATAGGACCTTCAACCACAATTATTATTAACAATAACAAACTTCAATTAGGTACGTGGCAAGGAATCATATTCGGAGAGTTCGACGGTCCACGGAATAGAAAGGTATCAGTTAAGATAATCAAAGGTTAATATGGGAGTCTGTGATATGTGCGGTGCTGAAGACAGCTTATTCAAGACAGAGATAGAAGGCTCAACTCTTACTCTCTGCAGGAACTGCGCAAAATTCGGAAAAGTCATCATGCCGATAAAAGAGAAGCAGGATATCCCTAAGAAAAGGGAATTTCAGCGTGCCCCTTTGCTCTCAAAAGAGGAGATCTCCCAGGAGATCGTCGAGAATTACTCTGAGATCATAAAGAAAAAGCGAGAATCATTGGACCTCAAGCAGGAGGATTTCGCAAAAAAGATCAATGAGAAAGTAGCATTGATCCATAAGATAGAGACAGGCCATTTCAAACCGAATCTTGTTCTTGCAAGAAAGATAGAGCGTTTCCTTAAGGTGAAATTAGTCGAGCAGGTGACAGGTTCTGCATCGACTCCGACCGCAACCGAATCAGATTCATTCACTCTCGGAGACTTTATCCAGGAGAAGTAGGTCAGCATTCAATTTCTTTGAAAAAATCGCAGCTCCTTGCCAATGCAGATGGTCAGGATCTGAAAAATAGTCCGGATGGTCGAAATAAAGGGAATAATAGTCAAGATAATGATACTCATCGACAATCTCATTGATCTTTGAAAAGATGAATCCATAATGATCTTCTTTGACAACACCATTCTCCTCGAGAACATCAGCATAGAAGCTCGAGACAGGATAGGTGATGAAGATGGCCTTGACATCATGTTTTTCCAACAACCGCAGCGTCCTGATGAAATAAGGGAAGCTGATGTCACTTATCCTGCTCTGATTGACATACACACTCAGATATTTCTGATACGTGGCTTCTTTCATATCCTTCGCAGAGAAATTCCTCTCGTCCCTGATCCAGCCTTTATGAAGGATCTCAAGATCAGGCTTCTTGAACAAATAAAGAAATTCATCAGTATGTCCAAAGAACGGAAAGTACATCTCGACAAAGAAAAAATTAGTGCTGTTCAGGTCATAGATCCTTCGCAGATCAATGTACGGAACAAATTCTTTCACCATATACAGGTCATTCTGCCAATTAGGGTCAGCATCAAAGTTAGTCAGGAAGGTGTGCATATCTAATTCTAATAGCACATACTTTATTTTCACTCCACTTTCAAGAATCCGCTTCAATTTGAAGTAGCTCTTCCCATATTTCTCACCATTGGTGGCCAGATTCCAGCTGTTAGGGATGAATTCAGGATTCACGTCGACAACAGCATGCGAATCTCCGACGATCAGGAACCCTATTTCACCATCCTCAGCAGCAAAATCCCAAAACAATGCATCTTGCCTGTACACAGTATTGTAGATCAGCACATGATTGATGTAGATAACATTAATAATTAAGATAAGAAGGGCTAAAACTATCAAAAACACCAGACCCCGAAGTCCAATCTTAAAATTGGAAGTAGATGAACTCATGTCGACCGAACTCTCCGAATAATATGATGGCTAAGATGATGAAATAGATGACAGCCCACCTCATCCAGGCAGGCTTTTCAGACATGAACTGCCTCATGCCCTGATGACTTTGCATAAGATGCACTATCTCTAAGAAAACAATAGCGAAGATTGCAACCCAAAAATCAAAAACACCCTGTCCAAGCGTTATTCCCACCAAACTCCAATCAGAGAAGAGATGCGTCACGATATACCACGCTTGACTGATAGACTCTGCTCTGAAGAAGATCCAACCAAAGGTGACTAAACTAAAGGTAACAACCACTCTGACCATATGGTGCACAAAAGGCACCTTGACCAATCCAGTCTTCTGCACAAATCTCTCCCTTATTCCCTTTGTCACCAGAGCAAACACCAGGAAAAACCCATGCAGACCTCCCCACACCAGAAATGTCCAGTTGGCACCGTGCCACAACCCACTCACCAGAAAAACCAATAAGATATTCACATACCAGCGAGGAACACTCACTTTATTTCCTCCCAAAGGGATATAGAAATAATCCTTGAACCAGCTTGTCAGAGAGATATGCCATCTCTTCCAGAAATCCCTGATGGAAACAGCAGAGTAAGGCCTCTTGAAATTATCCATCAGCCGGAAGCCCATGACTTGAGCAGCACCGATAGCTATGTCGCTATACCCAGAGAAATCACAATAGATCTGGAATCCAAAGAAGACAGTAGCAAGGATCAGCTGCAGCCCATTAAAACCACCGACATCTCCATATACATGATTGACAAATAATGCAAGATTGTCAGCGATGACGATCTTCTTGAAGAATCCCCATAGCATCAGCTGCAGCCCTCGGACAATACGCGTGTAATCAAAGGAATGCTTCTCATAAAACTGGGGTAAGAGATTTTTCGCACGCTCAATAGGACCGGCGACAAGCTGCGGAAAGTAAGAGACATAGACAGCAAATATCCCAAGATGCCTCTCAGGCCTGATTTTTCCCCTGTAGACATCAATAGTATAGCTGAGTGTCTGGAACGTATAGAATGAGATGCCGATAGGAAGCAGCACTTGCAGTGTCAGAGGATTGAACTGAAAAGAGAACTGCGCGAGGAACTGCCTTGCTTCCTCGCTGAAGAAATTGAAATATTTGAACGCAAATAATAATCCGAGATTGACGGATAGGCTCAGGACAAGATACGCCTTTTTGACAGCTTTCTTCGACGCTGAACTCATCCGCAACCCGGCGATATAATCTATCAACGTAGAGATCATGATCAAGATGATATATTCAGGCTTCCAGCTCATGTAGAAATAATAGCTGCCGAGCAAGAGCAGGATCCACCGGTATTTATGCTTCAGGTTGAAATACAGCAGCACGATTATCGGAAAAAAGATCAAGAAGTGTATCGAGTTGAATTGCATCACGATTCAGATTCTATCAAAATATAAAAACCTTCTCAAAGTAAGTTTTATATATCTCCTCCTTGTCTCAAATAGAATGGGCACGAACACATTCGCAAAGTTATCATTCATTCTCGCATTTTTCTTCTGGATGCCTATGCTGAACTTCTTCACCAACACCCTGGCTGCTGTTTTCGGCTTTGTCGCTTTGAAGGAGATGAAGAAGACTAAGCAGAAAGGAAAGTGGATGGCCCTTACAGGCATAACAGTCGGTATTGTCGCGACCGTTCTTACGCTCATCGGAGGCTTTGTCTATTTCTTCTTTCCAGAGATTCTCGCCTGACCACAATCTTTAAAAATGAACTCAAGACCATATCGACTATAAAGAGACTGCTATGGACAACATCATCATGACGATAGGAGGCGTATTCTTCTTAGTTCTCTTTAGTTTTCTGCTCTTTGTCTTTGTGGTGTATCTTATCTCTTTATTCAAAAAGACGGTCCAGGAAGACTTCCAGCCCGCTGTCACGATAATGATTCCAGCCTACAATGAGGAGAAGAACATCAAAAAATGCCTCGATTCAGTGTTCGGATCAGGCTATCCGAAAGAAAAGATGGAAGTCCTTGTCATTGATGACGGATCTACAGACAAAACAAGGGAGATTGCTTCAAAATATGATATCACTCTTCTGAAGCAAGACCATAAAGGGAAGTCAGAGGCCATGAACCTTGCAACAAAACACGCAAAGCATGATTTCCTCCTGACAATAGATGCAGACTCCATATTAGAGAAGGACTGCATAACACTGATGGTCAGGCCCCTCTTAGATGAGACCATAGGAGCAACAACTGGAACGAGCAAAGTGCAGAACACAAATACTATCTGGGCCATATTCCAGAACATAGAGTATCATTATAATAATCTCATACGAAGAAGTTTTACTCAGGTCTTCAAGAACGGTATCTGGTTCTTCGGTGCACTAGCCTGTTATAGAAAATCAGTCATAGAGAAGATAGGCTATTTCAAGACAGATACGTTATCAGAAGATATGGATATCGCCTTAGAGATCCATAAGGCCGGCCATAGGACATTGCATGTCCATAATGCCCACTGCCTGACAATAGTGCCTGAGACACTCAAGGCACTCTACAATCAAAGGAAAAGGTGGTGGATGGGCGTCTTACAGGCACTCATAAAAAACAAGAATATCTCCAAGAGAAATCCTTCGATAGCTTTTCTCTACATCAATCAGTTCTGGTGGTCGATCTACGCCCTCATCTCATTGCCATTGATACTCTATCAGGTGAACTACTGGCTGCCTTATAACACTCAATCATTTTCAGCTCTCTTCGGTTATTTATTCAGATGGTTCAGCTTAGCTGGTCCGTTCTACGTACTCTATAAGATTCCAGTCTGGGGCATCAATTTCTATTCTGTTTTTGGCGTGTTGTCCGGTTTAATCTCCGCAATTCTGATAATAGCCTCTATAAAGATGTTTAAGGATAATCTAAGCGTGAAAAACCTCTTTGCACTGTTTTTTTACTTCCCCTATACGATAGTTTTAAATATCATGATTACACTCAGCCTCCTAACGCATAGTTACGGAAAAAAGAGGTATTTCATAAGGTGACTCGATGGATATAGCAGATATTGTACAGTTTTACACTGAGATCGGAAGGTCAGTATTCCGGAGCTATGCACAATTTGGGCGCCCTTTCCTGGATTTTCTTCATGTGATCTTTGACAAACTGTTCTATGTTTTCCTTTTCCTGGCAGTTATTGTCTCTACAGCATATTTCGTCATGTCACTCTTTATCATGTTCAAGAATCCTAAACAGAAAGAGAAGAGATTCCAGAAAGAAAAAGCACCCTTCGTCACGATACAGATTCCTACATACAATGAATTAGCAGCTTTAAGATGTGCAAAGAAATGCCTCGCCTTCGACTATCCTAAAGGCAAGTACGAAATAATCATCGGAGATGATTCCAACAATCCAGAAGTTTCTCAAAAGATTGATGAGTTTGCTGCACAGCACAGCCAAGTGAAGGTGACGAGAAGAGGAAGCAACAAAGGCTATAAGGCAGGAAATTTAAATCACATGCTCACACGTTCAAAAGGATCTATTTTGGTCTTATTCGATTCTGATTTTGCTCCTGAAAAGGATTTTTTGAGAAGGATTGTCAATCCTTTCATCGACGATCCAGAGATAGCAGGCGTCCAGGCACGATGGAAATTCATGGAGAAGAACAAGAACCTTGTCTCCATCCTCGGCTCGACGATCATGAGCGTCTTCCACAGGGTGTGTCTTCCTTTTATCAATAAGAGATCAGAGATATCATTCCTCTGCGGTTCCGCAGAAGCAGTCAGGAAAAAGGACCTTATTGAATCAGGGAACTGGCAGACAGGTTCTCTCACAGAAGATATTGAATTCTCATTACGCTTACACAAGAAAGGAAAGAAGATTGTCTATCTTGACGAGCTGGAATGCGCAGGAGAGGTGCCCCATAAGGCAAAGGATCTCTACAAGCAGCAGATGAGGTGGGCCTACGGCGTCATCACAGCGTTCAGGGAACACTTCAGATCGCTCATGACCAGCACGAAAGTGACGCTCAAGCAGAAGCTGCACATAACATTCTTCTGCTCTGGCTATCTATTCTCCTTTGTATTGCTGATGCTCTTCGCTACAGGATTCCTGAGCTTCGTTACCCATCCACCGGCTCCGGTGGATTTCGCGAGATTCTTCTCAGAGATGGGCAGGAATATCCTACTCACTTCAGGCATCATCATAACCAGTATCTTTGCCCTGGCGAAGGATCATAATCTGAGGAAGTTCCTGGCCATGGTAGGCGCCTCCTTTAGTGTCGGGCTCATCGTCACGTATTATGTCAATGTAGGCATCATCAAGGTCATCTTCAACAGGCCGATGCGATGGTATATGCTCTCGAAGAAAGGAAACCTCGAAGCATAATTTTTTATAGCAACTTCTCTTTCCATAATCCATGGATTTCAAGATACCTTCTGGCTCAGACATCATAGATGATTTCCTCGAAGGAGGCTATGAAAAGGATGTCCTCACCACCATATATGGACCCTCAGGCTCCGGCAAGACGACGTTATGCATGCTCGCCTCGTTGAATCAGGCTAGAAAAAAGAAGAAAGTCATCTACATCGATTCTGAAGGCGGCTTTTCCATAGAGCGCTTCAAGCAGCTGGCAGGAGAGGAGTTCCAGGACATCTTGAAGTATATCATGCTCCTCAAGCCAACAAGTTTTGACGGCCAGAATAAGGCATTAGAAAAGCTGAAATCTCTCATCAATGAGAAGATAGGCCTTATTGTTGTCGACACCCTGACAATCTTCTACCGTCTTGAATTGGCAAAGAAAGAGGAATTCAAATCAACAAACAACAAGCTCATCTGGCAGATCTCTTATCTTACCGAAATAGCGAGAAAGCATAATATTCCCATACTGATAACCAACCAGGTCTATTCAGATTTCCAGCAAAGAAATAACGTGAAGATGGTCGGTGGAGATATTCTGAAATACCACTCAAAATGCCTTATGAAACTCACCAAGATCAACACAAAGCGCAAAGCAACATTGATGATCCATAGATCGATTCCAGAGGGAAAAGAGCTGGATTTCGGCATCATAAATGAAGGTATAATTGTCGAATAAGGCAATAGCAACATATATAAAGCAAAATGCATTTTTCTGCCTAATATGAGTAAGAAGAAACAGCTGAAAGACTATCAGGAAATAAAGAAATCCCATGAATTGTCTAAAGACAGGATTAAGTTCCAGCACTCTAAAGGCAAGATGACTGTTTGGGAAAGGCTTGATTTTCTTATGGACAAAGGCTCATTTATCGAGTATGATGAATTCGTCGAATCAAAAGAACCTTCTTTGAAAGATAAGAGACAGCCGAGAGACGGTGTCGTGACAGGCATAGGAAGGATAGATGGAAAAAAAGTCTGCATCTATGCGCAGGATTTCACTTTTATAGGAGGATCTATGGGCGAAGGCCATACAAGAAAAGTCGCCAAGATCATGAAACATGCCCTTAAGCTAGGGTGCCCAGTCATAGGTTTGCTGGATTCAGGCGGCGCTAGGATCCAGGAAGGTGTTTCTGGATTAGATGGAGGAGGAGAGATCTTTCGAACTAACACAAGAGCTTCTGGAGTCATCCCTCAGATTTCAGCTATCATGGGGCCTTGTGCAGGCATCGCAGTCTATTCTCCAGCTCTTACCGATTTCATCATGATGGTCAATAAGACCTCCAACATGTTCATCACCGGTCCGCAAGTCATCAAGACAGTGACAGGAGAGGAAATTTCCTTTGATAAATTAGGAGGAGCATCTGTCCATAATGAGCAATCAGGAGTAGCTCACTTCTACGCAGATAATGAGAAGCAATGTCTCCTGAAGATAAAGAAGCTGGCTTCTTATCTTCCTCAGAACAATCTAGAATCATCTCCAGTCTTGGATACGAAGGACAACCCAGACAGGAAAGTACCTAAACTTCTCGAGATCATACCAGAAGATTCTATGCAGGTCTATGATGTCATAGGAGTCATAGATGAGATTGTCGATAAGAAAAGCTTCTATCAAGTACATGAGAAATATGCACAGAATGCAGTCGTAGGATTTGCACGATTGAACAATAATGTCGTCGGCATTGTCGCAAACCAACCTCAGGTATTGGCAGGCTGTTTAGACATCAATTCATCTGATAAGATCGCAAGATTCGTACGTTTCTGTGACAGTTTCAATATTCCTTTGATCAATCTCGTCGACGTGACTGGATATCTGCCCGGAGTAGAGCAGGAACATGGCGGCATCATAAGACATGGTGCAAAGATCCTGTTTGCCTATTCCGAAGCCACGGTTCCTAAGATTTCTTTAGTCATGAGAAAAGCCTATGGTGGAGCATATATTGCCCTGGTTTCAAAAGACATGGGCTTCGACAAGGTCATTGCCTGGCCCACTGCTGAGATCGCAGTCATGGGCGCTGAAGGCGCTGTCAATATCCTCAATCGGAAAGAGCTTGCCAAGGAAAAGAATCCGGCAAAATTAAGAAAGAAGCTTATCGAAGAATACGAGGAGAAATTCCTCAATCCATACATTGCTGCAAGGCAAGGCAAGGTAGATATGATCATCGACATGCAAGACACGAGAAAAACCCTCATTGATGTTCTAGAGTCTTTGATTACAAAGAGAGAAAAGCTTCCTCCGAAGAAACACGCTAACATCCCTCTCTAAGATGGAAGAAATAAAAGTCAATATCGACGGCAAAGAGCAAGTTGTCAAGATAGAAGAAGAAGGAAATTCTCTGAAAGTGCATTTAGATGGTAAGGTCTACACCGTCGAGACAGGTCTGAAGAATGAACAGAAAGATTTCGACCTAGAAGAATCCTCAGATTCCTCTGCAGGCGGCTCAATAAGGGCCCATCTGCCTGGAGTTATCTTCTCCATCGATATTAAGCAAGGAGATAAGGTAAAGAAAGGCCAGAAATTATGTTCTTTGGTTGCCATGAAGATGGAGAACCAGATCAAAGCACCGATAGCCGGAAAGATAAAGAAAATCAATGTTAAAAAGAACGATAAAGTCAACAAAGGCGATATATTATTAATTATTGAATAAGATATTAATATCTAATCAAGCTCTGTCCACTTAGATTGACATAATGACTTTTTAATTCTTTACCAGGTTCATTCCAAATAAGATCCAGTATTTGTTCATATGCATCCCATATTGTATCGGGTTTGCTTCCCTCACTTGCTGCACTATACATGAGTGTTATTACAATCAAGGCAATGGGAGTGTACGCTGCTTTTCCAGCAATAATCGAAATATCTTTTGCTTTCGCGCTTACAACTCCGACCTGCTCCTCTAAAGTCAGCCCAGGTTTTGGATCTTCTGGCTTAAATAACATGAATTATCTAAATCAGTTACAATTTATAAGAATTATTGTACTAGAGAGCTATTTCTTACCGTTTCCAGCACGGCCAAAAAGAATACCTGCGAGAACATTCAATGCCCATGCTTGAAGAACACTTATCTTATAGAGCGCTCCGAACACAAAGTTCCACAGCCACATGACTGGAAAAGCAAGGATCAGGCCGATGATTGCCGATATGAGGATGACCAGAAGCATAGTATAGGCTAGGTCTATTAATCTACCTAATATTGGAATGTTTGTCAATACCCCCATAGGAAAAACAGGTATTTATCAGTTTTTAAATCTTCCGGCTGTTTAAAGAACAGAATTAGAGAAGAGTGACATCCCCTTCTTGCACAACTAAAGGCCCTTCTTCAGTCTGTACAACCAAATGGCCTTCATCATTGATATCAACAGCCTCTCCAGAGATAGTCTTATCCAATGATTTTACCGTAACGTTCTTGCCGAGCATGCCGCATTTCTCTTTGAACATTCGCAGTATATCAGAATGATCCAATGTCAGCAACTCTTCATATCTCTTAAGAATTTTCCCTAATAACTCATTCAGGTCGCTTTCTTTCCCCGTCACTTCTTTCAGTGAAACAGCAATCTTTGTTATGTCAGAAAGCTCATTGTTCACATTCAGCCCAATGCCCACAACAACTTTCTCTGCTTCATTCCCAGAAAACTCAACCTCTGAAAGGATTCCGCAGATCTTCTTTCCCTCAACGAGAATATCATTAGGCCATTTCGTTTCTCCCGTACCAATACTCTCGAGAACAGCCAATGCTCCGATAAAAGTATACTCAAACAATCTCTTCCCAGGTTCCAACACCAGGCTGAACCACAATCCACCTTTCGAAGAGACCCATTTCCTTCCGAAACGTCCTCTGCCACGGATCTGTTCCTCAGCGACGATCACATTATTGGCAGGATACTTCTTAGCAACCTCATTCGTAGAATCAACCTCTGGAAAAGTATGGATATGGAACATCATTCATGGAAGATGGCTTCTTGTCTGGCAGTATGCACCCACATGCTGTTCTTGTCATTGAAACGATTTTTTTTCTTCATATACTCTGTTACAGCAGTCGAGATGATGATTGCTTTTTCATCTTTTGACAATGTTTTCTTCTTCTTGAATTCCTTCCGGATCCTCTCCATGATCTGATTCTTCTCGATGAAAGAGGTGGTTATGGTCCCCTTCTGGAACGCATCAGTGTTCAAGACAACCTTATGGAATGGGATGGTAGTATCCACTCCCTCGATGATGAATTCTTCTAATGCCCTTTTCATCCTCTCGATAGCTTCTGCTCGTGTCTTGCCGCCGCACATCAATTTAGCCAAAAGAGAATCATAATGAGGACTCACAACTTGCCCGGCATGCGAACCAGAACACACTCGGATGCCCGGACCTCCTGGAGGAAGATAATTCACGATCGTTCCTGTTTCAGGACAGAACCCATCATGGACACATTCCGTATTTATACGGCATTCAATGGCCCACCCATCCATCTTGATATCTTCCTGTTTGAAGGCAAGCTCAGCTCCTGCCGCTATTTTAATCTGCTCTTTCACCAGGTCGATGCCGGTTATCATCTCAGTTATACCATGCTCGACTTGGATTCGAGTATTCATCTCCATGAAATAGAAAGTTCCTTGTTTATCGATGAGAAACTCGACCGTACCAGCTCCCTCATAGTTGATTGAAGAGACAACTTTCAACGCTGCCCTCCCCATCTTCTCTCTCATCTCAGGAGTCAGTGCAGGACTGGGAGCTTCCTCGATCAATTTTTGATGCCGTCTCTGGATAGAACAATCTCTCTCACCCAGATGGATGATATTTCCTTTTCTATCGGCCAAGATCTGGAACTCGATATGCTTAGGATCTTCAATATACTTCTCGATAAAGACATCGTTGTTGCCGAATGCACTATGAGCTTCTGTCTGGCACGATATGAAATTCTCCTCGAAGCTTTCTCTGTTATGGACAATCCTCATGCCTTTGCCTCCTCCCCCAGCAGCTGCTTTGATGATGATTGGAAAGCCGATATGGCTGGCAACTTGTTTCCCTTCCTCGACATCCAGGATAGAGTGTCCAGTTCCTTCAAGGACAGGAACCCCTGCCTGACTGATCAATTGTTTGGCATTGATCTTATCTCCCATCGCTTCAATAGCCTTAGAGGAAGGCCCGATGAATTTGATGCCGTTCTTTTTGCACAGCTTCGCAAATTCAGCGTTCTCAGCCAAAAAACCATAACCCGGATGCACTGCATCCACTTTACATTTCTTGGCTACTTTGATGATCTTGTTCATATTGAGATAATCAGATGCCTTATTCCCTAACTTGATCGCCCGATTTGCAAATTTCACCCCTAGACTTTTCTCATCCTGCTTTGTATACACCTGGACAGATTCGATGCTCAGCTCACGACAAGCTCTGATGACTCTCAAAGCGATCTCTCCCCTGTTCGCAACCAAGATTCTCTTGAACAGTCTTCCTTTCTTGATTTTGGTATAATCCTTCATCTCACCCAAAGCAAGACCCTTGGTCAGGATATCCAGAAAGCCCGCAGAGTCCTTTTCCCTGACAATCTGCTTCAGCTTATCCTCGCTCATATGGGGCAATTTACTTGCAATTTCAGAAGTGATGACCTCAGTCAATTTACTGAAGCCAGGATCTTCTTGCAGCTTCCTGCTCGTTTCAAAACTGATCAGATGGTTCTTCAGGAAGCTTTCAAGCTCATGGAATACATCCGGCACTTTCTTTCTCAGGCCCCTGACACCTTTCTTAAGGCCCATATAACCCTTTTCTAAAGGCTTCAGTGCATTATTGATGAACTTTGCAGTCTTCTTTTTCATATTGACTAGAAGCTCTATTTTGCTTTTTAAACGTTTCCAAAAACAGTTTATAAAGTCTATATTTGCTCAAAAATAGCTCTTTCAGGCCTTAAATCACCCATATTTAGGCATCGAAAGCTATATAAATTAACATGAGTTATTCCGGAGAGTGATACCTATGGACGAAATAGAAAAACTCAAAAAAGATGGACAATTGGATAAGGAAGCGATAATGAAGATCATTCCTTATAATGAGCACTTTCTCATGATTGATAAAGTGACCGAGCTTGAAAAGAAGAAGATCGTAGCAACAAAAGAGATAACTGGCGATGAAGACTACTTGAAAGGACATTTCGCCGGCTTCCCTATAATGCCCGGAGCGCTTATGGTGGAAGGCATGGGCCAAGCAGCAACATTATTGATGCGCTATAATGTCGAGAATCATCAGGAAAAAGAGATTCTCGCATACAAGATAAAAGATGCGAAATTTTCTAAGCCGACCTTTCCCCCTGCAGTCCTCACCTATGAGGCAGAGATGCAGGGCATGGATAACCGAGGTGCGTTGCTGACCAGTAAGGCCATGGTGGATGGGCAGAAAGTGGCTGAAGCAACCCTGATGCTGGCTATGGTCGATCGAAAGCAATTCCGCTCCCAATCATGATCATGCAGAGATACATCCATGGAGTAGGTATGACTAAGTTTGGGATAGAGGATATCTCAGCTCCAGACCTCGCAAGAGAGGCCATCGTGCAGGCATTGAAAGGCTCCAGCATGTCTCCAAACGACATTGATGCGATTGTCCTTTCTAATGCCGATACCAAACTATCACCGGAACGGCAGCGCGATCTGACTCCTATGCTCGCTTCCATCTTGAAAAGAAAACTCCCTATAGTCAGGATTCCTGCAGTCTGTGGCGGCGGAGGAGCAGCGATGTGGTCTGCACTGAAGCTGAAGTACAATAATATCTTGGTTATCGCTGTCGAAAAGATAGCTTCTACCTCTACTCAGATGATAACAAAAGAGATCATGCATGCAAGCGATAATTTCCACGAGCAGGATGAGGGTTTGATCTTTCCTGCAGTCAATGCAATGGTCGCGCAGGCACACATGCTAAAATTCGGCACCACCCATGACGATCTTGCGCTGATCTCCTACAAGAACCATCATCATGGCAGTCTCAATCCGAAAGCACGCTTCTACAGGAAGAATATCTCCCTGGACACCATTAAGAACGCGCCAATAATCTGTTCTCCTTTTACATTATATGACTGTTCCATCAGCGTCAACGGCGCAGCAGCAGCAATAATCTCAAATGATAGATCAGACATCAAAGTGAAAGGCTCTTCATTGGCAGCAGATTATCTTGCTCCCTTTGAAAGAGATGAGCTCACGACCTGGACAGGGACAGTGAAATCAGGGAAGGAAGCGTTCCAGCAGGCTGACTTAAATCCATCTGACATCAATGTCGCGGAATTGCATGACGCCTTTTCGATTGTTGAACTCCTTGCCTATGAAGATCTGGGTTTCTGCAAGAAAGGAGAAGGAAAAAACTTTATCCGGGACGGCCATCCGAATCTCGACGGAAAAGTGCCTATAAACACATCCGGCGGCCTTAAGGCGCGCGGTCATCCTATCTCACCGACAGGGATGGCACAGATAGTCGAGATAGCCGATCAGCTGCGAGGGAGATGCGGAGACAGGCAGGTGACGAATCCTAAATACGGTTTAGCGCATAATATTGGAGGTGCAGGAGGCACGACAACGTGCCATATCCTACAAAAATGGTAAAGACAATTCGTTGGAAATGTGAAGCATGCGATCTGACATGGATCCACCCTATTGAGACATGCTTATACTGCGATAAGCAGGTGAAAAAGATCATCGGAACAAAGCATAAGGTCATCGGAATAACTGAAGTGCATATTCCTAATCCGTTGCACCCTATTGTGCCCTATAATGTCCTTCTTCTTCAGGACGAGCATGGCAACAAGATGCCTAAGAAGACCATGAAGAAGTACGGGGTTGGAGATACGTATGAGGATAAGCCGAATGACTCTGAAAGAGCGATCTCCTCAATTAAAATAAAGTATGATTTCTATGAGGCTGTCAAGGAAGCATTGGAATTGATAGGAGATATCGATGCAAAAGGGAAAAAAGTGCTGCTCAAACCGAATCTCAGCATTCCAGCCTATCCTTATCTCGGCCTCTCGACAAATCCTAAAGTATTGGATGCATTGATACAGATTTTGAAGGAAAAAGGCGCTGCAAAGATAGCCATAGCAGAGCAGAGCTTCTTTGTTCCCACTGAAAAAGCAGTGGCAAAATCAGGACTGGCAGAGCTTATGAAAAAACATGATATAGAGTTCATTGACATAGCCGAGACTGAATTTGAAGAGAAGAAGCAAAGGGAATTTACGTTCAAGGTCTCAAAGATAGTGGATGATTTTGATCTGCTCATCAACGTTCCGGTCATCAAGACCGATATGGTGCTCGGAATGGACGGTGCGTTTGAGAACCTGACAAGGTTCCTGGCAAAAGAGACATTCGATGATCTTGCGAAAGATCCCCAGAAAGCTGCATTGGCATTGGCAGCTCTCCTGAACATCTTTCCAAAATTCCTCACTATAGGTGATGCTTCCATAGGCACACAAGGAAACGGTCCTGCACAGCACGGCGAACCAGGTTTTTACGGTTTGATCTTCGCAGCCCGCAACCCAGTCGTCCATGATACAGCTGTCCAGGAAGTGTTCTGTCTGAGAAAACTTCCTTATGTCCAGATGGCAGGAAAACTCGGAATGGGAGAATACGATTATAACAAGATTGAATTCGTCGGCAATGAGCTGGATGCTCTCAGGAAAGACATCAAGCAGCCGATAGGATCAAAATTGCTCAAGAAAGGTTAAGATGTATATCAAAGGAACAGGCATGACGAAATTCGGGACATCTGATAAGTTCTCACACCAGCTCGCTTATCAGGCTACCCAAGATGCCTTGAAAGACGCAGATACGAAATTCAAGGACATAGACGCAGTCATCTGCTCTTCTTTGGAGTTCTTCTCCTCGATTGAGAAGCAACGGCATTTTGCTTCGATGCTTTCATCGATGTTCAAGACCAACAAGCCGATCATCAGGGTGCCTGCTGCCTGCGCCGGAGGAGGAAATGCAGTGTGGTTCGCAAATCAGCTCGGCTATGACAAGGTCTTGGTGGTGGGTGCTGAAAAGCTCATGACTATGAAATCCTCGACCATAACAGATGAATTCATGATGGCAGCCGAGCCTTTTTACGAGCAGCCAGAAGGCCTTAATTTTCCTGCCCAGAATGCAGCAGTCGCACAGGAATACATGTTCAAATATCCCGAGACAACCCATGATCATCTCGCTCTTATCGCACATAAGAACCACCATAATGGTTTCCTCAATCCAAAGGCCAAGTTCTTCGGTAAGAAAGTATCTTTGGAGACGATAAAGAACGCTCCTATGGTATGCTCCCCCCTACGATTATACGACTGTTCCATCAGCGTCGACGGAGCAGCAGCCCTTGTCCTGACAAAGGACAAGACAGATATTGAGATCGCAGGCTCAGACATGTGCAATGATTTCCTCCCTTCTTTTGAGAGGGCAGATAATACTTCTTGGGATGCGACGAAGATAGCCTCAAAGAATGCCTATGGGCAGGCAAAGCTCACTCCCGAAGACATCAATATTGCAGAGGTCCATGATGCCTTCACCAGTGTTGAATTGATCGCATATGAAGATTTAGGTTTTGCCAAGCCCGGAACAGCATATAAGAAGATCGAAGCAGGCTATTTCAATCTCGACGGTAAGCTTCCCGTAAATACATCAGGTGGCCTGAAAGCAAAAGGTCATCCTATTTCAGCGACAGGGGTTGCCCAGATGGTTGAGATAACGCAGCAGCTGAGGAATCAGGCAGGAGATAGGCAGGTCACTGGTGCAAAGATCGGACTGTGCCAGAACATCGGAGGAGCAGGAGCCATTATTGCTACTCATATTCTGAAAAAGATTGGAGGCTAAAATGAAAATTCAAAAATTAAAAATTTTTGAAATTCATTTTTTTAGGAGGTAAAAAAATGAAAGGAAAAAACGCACTTATTACAGGTTCAGCTCGAGGTTTGGGAAAGGAGATGGCCCTTACATTAGCAAAAGAAGGAGTAAATATCATCATCAATGATATCCCTCAGATGAAGGAAGAAGCAGAGAAGACCGTCGAGGAATTAACAAAGCTTGGAGTGAAATCAGAATTCCTCCCAGGAGATGTCTCAGATTTCGATTCCTGCAAGAAACTGGCAGAAGAGATAAAGAAGAAGTTCGAGAAGCTCGACATCCTCATCAATAATGCAGGAATAACAAAGGATAGAACGCTAAAGAAGATGACTAAAGAAGAATGGTATCCAGTTATCAGCGTCAATCTCAATTCCCTCTATAATGTGACTCATAATGTCATGGAATTGATCCCAGAAGGAGGAAGGATAGTCAATATCTCATCGATAGCTGGTACGGCAGGCAATTTCGGCCAGACCAATTACTCAGCGACAAAAGCAGGCGTCATCGGCTTCACCAAATCATTGGCAAAAGAATTAGGAAAGAATAAGATAACCGTCAACGCCGTCGCTCCAGGTTTCATCAAGTCAGCAATGACCGATAAGATCCCCTTGCAGATGCTGGCAAATATTCTTGAGTTAATCCCCATGAAGACGACCGGAGAGCCGGAAGATGTCGCCAATGCAGTGAAATTCCTCTGCTCAGACGACGCTAAGTACATAACAGGAATAACGTTAGGAGTAGATGGAGGATTGAGTTTTTAATTTTTCATTACTATTATATAGCCTAAAATATCTCTCAACCTATGAAAGGCACATTCATCATCGTGGATGGCATCGACGGCTCCGGGAAAGGAGAGGTCATGCGCGTTTTTCAGGATCAGCATGAACATGTCTTTGACCTTGATAAATATACACAAGATCATAGAAGATTCCCGAAGATTGAAGAGATAAACCAAGAAGTCATTCTTTCTGCCGAGCCAACTCATGTCTATGCCGGCGCAGCCTTAAGAGAAGAGATTTTAGCAGGAGAAAGAAAATATTCTGCATTAACCACTGCCCATGGGTTTGCGTTAGACAGAGAGATTCTCTATAACCGTTTCATCATACCTGCGTTGAAAGCAGGAAAGACCATCATCCAGGAAAGAGGGATTGCCTCATCATTGGTCTATCAGCCAGTGCAGATGGAAAAACTCTCTCTGAGGGATATCATGAACATCTCCGGCAACAGATTGGCAATTAAGAACGCCCCAAATTTCCTCATCATCGTCAAGGCAGATGCAGACGTCATCTCCAAGCGAATTAAAGGAAGAAAAGGCATCTTCGACAGCCTCTTTTTCCAGAGAAAGATTGAAGAACGGTTTGAATCAGAATGGCTCAAGCAGGTCTTTGAAAGATTCGGCTCGAAAGTCATCTATATCGACGGAAACCTTCCTTTAGAAGAAGTAAAAGAAAATGCATTGAAAATCTATAATGATCATTTGAAGAGGTAATGCTTTCTCACTTTTTTGTTGATCTTCCAGGTGCATTTCATTCCTTTAGGAAAAACCACATAATCGCCTTTCTCAAAATGAGATACTTCTCCTTCTTCATTCGTCACATCGACATCTCCCTCTAGAAGCAGGCAATGCTCTTCCTGGCTGTATTCCCAAGGGAATTCACTTTCCTCTTTCTCCCAGATCCCCCAATCTTTGACTTTCTCCCTATCTTCTTCAGTCGCCTTATGTATGGTCGGTTTCATGAGGGTATTGAATCGAGAAGCGTATATATTACTTTCTCTGGAAATAGTGACATTTATATAGTTTTCAAGAGCAATCTTACCAATGGTACACGCAATCGCACGCCACACAATCATCTTTTTTACGAGTCTCTATATAAAGAAGATTGAAGGGATAAAGAATCTTCCTGAAGGCCCGTTTATCTTCGCCGCAAATCACGCATCCTATATAGATGATTTTGTCATTCCCCTCTTGAGCTTTTCCTATCTCAAAAAGAAAGTAGTCATATTTGTCAACTCATTGTATCATAAATATCCTTTCCTGAGGAGCTACCTCCTCCACTATAATTGCATCCCCCTTGCTGTGAGAAAGTATGTGAAGGATGCAAGGAAGAGGAAAGCGACCAACAAAAAAGCATTCGCATTCGCGAAAAAAGGCTTGAAAGAAGGAAAACTTATCGGCATTTTTCCAGAAGGGACAAGGAGCAAGGACGGGAAACTGCAAAAAGCTAAGATAGGCGTCGCTCAGCTAGCGTTAGAAGCAGGTGTCCCAGTAGTGCCGATCGGGATAAAAGGCTCTTTTGATATCCTGCCTCCAGGAAGATTTTTCCCTCGTTTCAAGAGATGCACGGTAAAAATCGGCAAACCTCTCTATTTCAAAGAAAAGAAGAAAGATTATAAAACACTCGAAAGAGTGACTACTAAAATCATGAAAGAGATTGCAAAACTCATCGATCAGAGCTACTAAAATGGTCTATCCGATAGCACGCATCATCATTTCCGCATTGTTGAGCCCATGGATGGGAAAATGTACGGGTATAGAGAATGTTCCCAAGAAAAAAGGAGCGCTTTTGGCAGCAAATCACGCTTCTTATCTGGATCATTTTGTCATCGGCACAAAAGTCGTTCCTCACACAAACAAAGTTCTTCATTTCCTCGCTAAGCAAGAACATTTTGATTCCCCACACCAATGGTTATGGCATAAATATCTGAGAGCAATACCTCTAGATAGGAAAGCAGGTGGAAAAACAGGATTGTCAAAAGCAGTCAAACATCTGAAGAAGGGAGACCTCATCATGATCTACCCTGAAGGTACGAGAACATTAGATGGTAAGATGAACAAAGCCAAGACAGGTGTGGCAAGATTGGCATTGGCAGCGCATGTTCCGGTCATCCCCATGGGAATAACCAACACTTTTAGGATTCTTCCGAAGAAAAAGCGCTTTCCTCGAAGAGGAAAAGCAGATTTAAATATAGGGAAGCCGCTCTATTTTACACAGTACTATGGCAAGGGAAGTGACAAGAAAGTGCTGAGAAAGGTGACTAACATCATAATGAAAGAGATTGCAAGATTATCAAAGCAAGAATATCCACACAGATGATATCAGTAATAGGCGCAGGAACATGGGGCACAACGTTGGCGAATGTGCTTGCAGAGAATAATCCAGATGAGCAGATAATGCTCTGGGCCCGCGAGAAGGAAGTAGTCGATTTCATAAACAATGAAAACAAGAACATACTTTTCCTTCCCGAGATAAGGCTTGCAAAGAATATCAAAGCAACAGCCAATATAGAAGAAGCAGTTGCAGATATAATCATAACAGCGATTCCTGCACAATTTTTAAGAGAGAACATCAAGAAGATAAGCGATAAGATAAAAACAGCAACTATAGTGAACGTGGCAAAAGGACTTGAGATCCATACCTTCAAGCGTATGTCAGAGGTTCTGAAAGAAGAGCTTCCAGACGCGAAGATTGCGGTCTTATCAGGTCCTAATCATGCCGAGGAAGTCGCAAGGAAGATCCCGACAGCGACAGTCATCGCTTCAAAAGATGCTGATTTAGAACATCTAAAGAGACTCTTCGAGGCAGACCATTTCAAGGTCTATTCTCATGATGATGTTATTGGAGTAGAGATCTGTGCTGCAGTGAAGAATATAACAGCAATCGCAACCGGAGTGATAGCAGCATTAGGATTGGGAGATAACGCAAACGGCTCCATCATAACGCTTGGCCTGAGAGAGATGGTCGAATTAGGAAGAAATTTTGGAGCGAATGAAAAGACCTGCTACGGCCTGGCAGGAGTAGGGGATCTGGTCGCTACATGCACATCAACACACTCCCGAAACCGAAAAGCAGGTGCCTTAGTTGCCAAAGGCATGGATTTTGACGCGATAAAGAAAGAGATGCACGGTATGGTCGCTGAAGGCATATGGACCTGCAAAGCTGTGCATGAATATGCAGAAAAAAATAACCTTAATCTGCCTCTAACGAGCCAAATCTACAAAGTCCTCTATGAAAAAAAAGAATTAAGACATGCCATAGAGGATTTGAAAAAGTTAATTTAGACGTTATATTATCAAAATCACTCCTATAACAAGCATTGATACAGCAATGAATTTCTGAATCAGAACAGGTTTGGAGAATTTCTCCTTTATGATCTTAGGAAAAAATAAGCTTAATAATAACGTTATGAGAAAAACAAATAATAAATCAAGCCTTCCAATTGCTGCAACCAACGCAGCAGGACCAGCAGTGAGAGCAAAGGTAAAAAAGACAAAGCCCACGACATTCAAAGTTGTGCCTAGCAGCAAATGCTTAACCCCCCTTTTAGCTTTCTGGAGAAGATGAGGATGATGAAAAGCAAATAACACGACACCAACTATTCCCTGCCCAACACTAATCCAGAATATAATCGACCATATGTTGCCCTGAAAGGTCACGAACTTGATTATGACGGTACGAAGAGCAAAGAGGATTGCAGTAAACAGGGCAAAATAAAACGCAGTGTTGAAGTGTACCTTGAATGAAGCTTTTTCCATAGAGATGAGAAAGGCACTCATTGCGATTAACACTATCCCCACATATATCGCTGTAGTATAAGATTCACCCAGGAAAAGGAGAGCAAACAGAAGGACAAATAATGATTCTGTAGCCAGCACCGGAATAACTCGTGAGACTTCTCCTCTTTTAATGGCGAAAAAATAAATCAGAATAGCCAAACGGTAAATAATGCCAGCGAGAACTGCAGTACCGATGACAACTAAAGGTAAAAAAATGCCCCCTAATATAACAGAAATAATCCCTAAGAGGAGGAAAGTATAGATGCCAGTAACAGCAGGAGCCAAGACAGGATCCTTGAGTTCCTTTCCGATAATAAACTTATCCTGGACATCAACAACTGCAAATATAAATGCAGCAGCCATAGCCAAAAGTACCCAAACCATTATTCCCTTTTTTGATGAGAGGGGTTAATAAATGTTGCGGAGCATTGCCTTCGTGCAGCTAGGATTACTTAGAAATATTTTATTAATGCAACTTACAAAACACCAATGAGGTATATATTCCACCCGCTATCTTTGATGAGCATTATTCTTTACAAAGAAATTCGGATTATTTTTAGCTGCTTCTGTATTCCAGTACTTCTCCCTGTTAGAATCTTGCGTAACTCCCAAACCTTCTCTGTACATTTCTCCAACCAAATATTGAGCTTCAAGATGGCCTGCTCGTGCAGCTTTTTCTAAGTGAGTAAATGCTTCTAGGTAATCTCTGCCTTCATAAAAGAGTAAACCTAATCTCCATTGGGCTTTGTAACCCTATCTTCCAATGGTACACGTTCCTCACCCGAGCCAAGAATTAACGCCACAAGCACCCAAGATGCCGTCTCATACCTATGAGTATACGTATAATTTTATAAATTTTTCAGTGTAATTCATGAAAGAAAATTATTCCTCCGTAAAATCGTCGACACTCTCTTTAAGATCTTCTTTCGGCTTCAGTTTTCCTATCTTGCGCAGATATTCTCGTGCAAGCAGCCAAAAGAACAATCCGAGGCTTTTCTTTCCCTTGTTGTTGCAAGGTATAACGAGATCGATGAAATTGCTCTGGTTGTTGGTATCACAAAGGGCAATGACAGGGATGCCGATCTTCATCGCATCCTGGATAGCGTTTCGGTCAGGCCAGGAATCAGTGACAAAGACGATCTTTGCCTCGACATATCTCTTCAATTCAGGATTGGTCAATACCCCAGGCAGATATCTGCCTGCAAAGGTCTTGCAGCCAGTTACCTTTCCGAACATCTTGACAGGCTTCCACGAATTCTCTCTTCTGGATGAGATCAAGATGTCTTCAGGCTCGAATTGAGCAAGCAGATTTGCTGCAAGCTTGATACGTTCATCGATTTTCTGTAGATTGAGAACAGAAAGTCCATCAGGACGTGTTTTGTAAATAAAATCAGCCATGTATTTTGTCTTGAATTTAGTACCGATATGGATACCACTCTTCAAATATTCTTCTTGTGCGATTAAAAATCCTTCTTCTGCCATTTTTTTCCTCTCCCCGCATTTTTATGACCTCAGCAGGGCCTTGATAACGCATCAAGTATCAACGTTATCGTCGGTATTAAAGAAAAGAGATATTCACCCCTTTTTAAAGGTATTTGTTATGGAAAAGTTATTAAAGTCCAACGCTGAAGATGGACCTATGAAGTTATTTGCTAAATGGTGGTTCTGGTTGATTGTTTTAACTCTTTTCATCTTTATATCGAAGGTTTACTGCATTTCCTGGAATTCTGATGTTTTTATTCCCGATAGATGTGACGGCTCTGATGATTTTGCCTGTATGGATAAAGCACTGATCTATGACGATGGAAAAGTAACTATTGTCGTCAGAAACGAAATTGGAGATATTCAGATTCAAAATGTTGAAACATCTAGAAACTGCATTAATGGAAAGTTGATTTCAGTAGAAGAATTTGAACATCCAACCATCATCACGGACGATTGGTTAGAAATTACATTTCAATGTGAAAAAATAACAGAATCTTATTTTGACTGCCCTCCCTCTGATTTCAGAACAGATGCTAAGATCAGGTTCCTGAAAGATGGTGTAGAGGATTCTCGTTCTGTATTCATAGCAGGATCGATATTACCCTATGAATAATCTAACCCTATACCAATGGAAAAGAAGCTAGTTTCTCATACACAGGCCCTTCAGGAGTCAATGTACTCTTATACAGAATAAAAGAATCAACCTTAAATTCTTCTTTCTCAACATCAAAACCAACTTTTATCTCTTCTTTAGATCGAGCTAATGTGACATGAGCCTTGAAATCCCTTTTTTCTCTAGGGAAAATATCCTCTAAAGCCTTCTCAATCTCTCCCTGCAGCTGTTTAAGCTCTTCACATTCATCAAATCCCACCCAGACAACATGAGGAAAGCTGCCGATATGAGAAGCATGAAGAGAGAACGGTTTGAATGCTATTGTTCCAAGCCTTTCTTTGATATCTTCCAACTGAGAATCAGCTACTTCCCCTAAAAACTTCAGAGTTAGATGAAAATCATGAGCAAACCGTAGAGTAGAATCAAGTTTCTGTTGAAGAGAAAGAAAAAAAGAATGAGAAAAAAGTATCGCTACAAACAGTCTCATGCGTCTGTTTTTTCGTCTTCAGCTGGCTCTTCGGATTTCTCCTCTTTTGCAGCATCCTCTGCTTTGTCCTCAGTTTCAGCTTCTTCAGCTGGCTCTTCGGTCTCTTCAGCAGGAGCTTCCTCAGCATCCTCT
>JAAOYF010000051.1 GCA_018221205.1 Candidatus Woesearchaeota archaeon
GATGGGCTTTGTCAGAGTGAAAAAAATCAAGGGAAAGGAGTATGCTTACCTTGTTGAGAACACCTGGAAGAAGAGAAAGAAGGCTGCGAGACAGAAAGTAAGCAAGTATCTTGGCAAGGTTGTTCGATTTGATAAGGTCAAAGATTCTGATTTCTTTTCTTTTGTTGGAAAAAAGCCTGAAGAGTATAAGAATACGAAAGAAGGTATGTTGAAAGATCTTATCAGATATGAGCTTCTTCTTCGGGGTTTTAGTGAGGAAGGTATGTTGTTGAAGAAGGATACTCTTATTTTTGATCTGAATCAGAAAAGATTTATCGACAAAGGAAAGGAAAAGAAACTTGTTATAGAGATGAATGAAGGATTTCTCTGCAAACATACTTTGCGTAAAGTTCTGAGCTTCCGCTCCTTTGAGGAGGATGAACGGGAGAAGGGAATAAAACTTGCTAAGATCCTCTTAGAAACTGGGTTAAAGGTCCCTCAGGAAATATTCATTTCCTTTTTCGAGAAGATTTAGTCTTTTTGATCCTTTTCAGCTTGCCCATGAGCTTCTGCTCTTCTGAAGGGAGTTCTGCAAGCTCTTTCAATGAGTCTGTCTTTGTTCTCTTTTTTGCCATCAAACTCTTCAAGGCGGCATCTTTCGGCTTTTTGGCCATGACCCTCAATTGGGAGATGGGTTGCTTGAGCCTTCTTTTTTTAAATGTCCTCGGTCTCTTGGCCATGCTCTTTAGGCTGGAAAGGTCTTGCCTTTTCTTTGGTGCTGGCTTTTTTTGAGGTTTTGGAGGGGCCTTTTTTGGAGCTGGTTTTGGAAGCACCGTTTCTGTGGCTGACTTTGGAAGCACCATCTTTGGCTCAGGTTCTAATGCTTCTTCATGTATCTTCAGAGCACTATCGTGCTCTTTCCTCTCTTCATCAGCCTCTTCCACTTCCAGGCCATCAACCAATGAGCCTTCTCTCTTTTTCTTTCGCCAGAGATAAAAGATGACAGCTGCTACTGCGAGAAAGAATATGAGGATTAAGATAGGAATGAGCATGAAAGATTTTCTGACAGAGAATTATTTAATGGTTTTGATTTCACAAACTATTTAAAGCTCTTATGAGTGTTTTGGCTTATGGGGGACAGGTTTCATGTCGGCATCATCCTAGATGGGAATAGAAGGTATGCTGAAAGAGAAAAGATGAAGCCGTGGATGGGCCATCATTATGGCGCAAGAAATCTGAGCGAGCTCATCAGGAAATGCAAGCATCTGCCTATAAGCCAGCTCACTCTCTACTGCTTCTCTATGGAGAATTTCGACCGGAGCGCAAAAGAGAAAAAGGAGCTGTTTAAGCTTATCCGGAAACATTTCGCGAAACTTGAAGACAGCCCTCGGATCAATGATATAAGACTGAATTTCATCGGACGATTGGAATTGTTTCCTAAAGATATGCAAGAGCTGATGAGACGGTTGATGAGAAAGACGAAGAAGCATACTCACTACACTGTCACCTTTGCCATGGGATATGGCGGCAGGCAGGAGATTGTCGATTCTGTAAAGAAGATCATAAAGAAGAAGATAAAGAAGATAGATGAAGAGACTATTGCCAAGCACCTCTATATGCAAGATGAGCCAGACCTGATCATCAGGCCTGGCGGTGAAAAGAGGACGAGCAATTTCCTGATGTGGCAAAGTGCCTACTCCGAATGGATATTCATACCAAAATTGTGGCCAGAGTTCAGCGAAAGAGATATGGAAAGGGCACTTGAGATGTATAGGAAGAGGAAGAGAAGGTTCGGCACATGAAAGAACTTCTAAAAAAAGCTGCTGAGCAGCTTAAAGAGAAGGACAGGATCAGAGTGATCAGCCATTATGATGCTGACGGCATCAGTGCTGCTTCAATATTTGTAAGGATGCTGCAGAAACTTGGGAAGGAATTCATTGTGAGCATTGTCCCTGGTTTGGATAAAGGTGTGCTTACTCAATTGGCCAAGGAAGAGTATTCTACTTTTGTCTTTCTGGACCTTGGCTCTGGGAGCATAGCTGATATTGAGGAATTATTTGCTGGCAAGGATGTCTTTGTCCTGGATCATCATGTCCCGAGCAGCAAAGCTCAGGAGATTATCCATGTCAATCCTCACTTATTCGGCCTTGATGGCGGCACTGAACTCAGCGCTTCAAGCTTATGTTATCTGTTCTGCAAAGAACTTACTGATATAACAGAGATGGCTCACATCGCGCTAGTGGGAGCATTGGGGGATCTTCAAGAACCTTTTTCACCTTATCATGAAACCATCCTTAAAGAATCAGATGTGGAAGTGAAAAAAGGTATCAGGCTCTACGGCGGCTCGAGGCCTTTGCTGAAAGCGTTGGAGTTCAGCTCGTTTTTTGAGAGCAGGGAAGAAGCAGAGATTTTTGTGGAAAAATTAGGCATCAGTCCAGAGAAGAAAGTGAATGAGCTGAATGAAGAAGATGTCACCAAATTACAGGAGGCGCTTTCAGTGGACAACAAAGAAGTCCTATGGAACATCTACTCCAGAAAAGATGATGATCATTATAAGGATCTGAGAGAGTTTGTTACGATCCTGAATGCCTGTGGAAAGATGAACAAGCCTTCTTTGGGGATAGCTGCCTGCTTAGGTGGATTGAGGGAGAAAGCTGTCGGCTGCTTATTTGAGTACAGGCAGGAGATTCTGAAGGCTCGCGAGTGGTTCAAGGCCAACAGGAAAGGAAAGAGAATCATCGATAAAGAGGGCTTTGTCATCATCAATGCGCAGGATAAGATCATGGGGGCGTTGATCGGGACATTGGCCTCGATGCTGAAGGAAGAAAAAGGCACGATCATTGGGTTGTCCCATGTTGAGGAGAAAACAAAGGTGAGCATGAGAAGCAAGACCATTGATGCTCAAGCCACCCTTAAAGCGCTTATCAAGAAACTAGGAAAGGGTCAAAGCGGGGGGCATAAACAAGCTGCTGGAGCATTCATTCCAAGAGAAAGCGAAGAAGAATTCATTAGGCTGGCAAGCCGACTATTAGAAGAAAAAAGCGTCGAAGAAGAAATTACAGCCTAAGCCTTATCATGTCTATCTTCTCAGCCACTTCCTCTCCTTTTTTGGTGAGAGTGAGCAGCTTCAATCTGCCGGTCTTCTCGAAGTTGATTAAACTAGCCTTCTCCATCTCCTGGAGAATCTTGACCACATGAGAGTACGTACAGTCGATCCTTTTTGCTAATGAGGACGCATAGACATCCATATCAGAATTCTTTAAGTGGACAAGCATCATCGCGGGCTTTTCGCGGAAAAAAACATTGAAAATCTCCTTGTTCTGCATTTAGGCATCCCCCATCTATAGTCTCGATTATATATGATTGAATTTATAGGATTGACTAGCGGTTTTTAAATCTTTTGACACCTCTAATTGAGGGCAATTTTCTAAGAAATGCTCTCGAGCTTGATCTTGAAATTAAGCGCCTTTCCTGTTAGTGGATGATTAAGATCGAGCTTCACCCCTGTATCAAGCACTTCCACGATCTTTGCTGGTGTCTGTGCTCCGTTTGGCAAGGTAACGAGAAGCATCATGCCTGGCTTGAGCTCTTTGTCTTGAGGAAGCTTATCCTTTGGCACTTCTGTCACTAATTGAGGATTGGGCTGACCATATGCCTGTTCTGGCTTTATGGAAATTTCTTTCTCCTGGCCTATCTCCATGCCTATAAGAGCATCATCAAAGCCTGGAATGACTTGTTTAGAGCCTACTTCAAATTCCAAGGGCTGGCCATGCTTCTCAGAACTGTCAAAGACTGTGCCATCATCCAATGTACCCGTATAATTGACTTTTACCTTATCTCCTTTCTTTACTGCCATCATATCAGCTCCCAAAACAAGAAGTTTTGACTGTATTTTTGAAAAAATCCTGAGTATATAATAATTTGGTATATAATGTACATTTAGTTTATTTATAAAGGAATTTTCCTCGACGAGAACAATTGGAAAGATTTATATATGTTAAACTCTAGAGTGACAAAAAGAGGTGACATTATGGCAGATAAAAGCGTTGTTGGAACAATTGCCCTATGGCTTGTCCTTATTGGCAGTCTGAATTGGGGCCTAGTAGGAGCGTTTAATTGGAATTTGGTAGAAGTCATTCTTGGCACAGTGCCAGTATTAGTGCAGATAGTCTATATCTTAATGGGATTGAGTGCACTGTACATGATCTACGGTGCTGTTAAGAAATAATTTTATTATTCTTTTTATTTTAATAATATAGTGTTTAATATACCAAAATTTGCTATGAGATTAAGACTTTCTGTAAATATCAGAATTCCGATTAATACGAGAATCACTCCAAAGACAATCTGGAAATATTTGAGGAATTTCGCATATTTCTGAATCCATTTCAAGCTTTGTGCAGTGAAGATACCTATCAAGAGGAAAGGAATGCCTAATCCTAGTGAATATGACAGTAATAAGAGGAAGCTTGAGCCTGGCTGGGAAGCTGCCAAAGCCAGAACTGATCCTAAGACAGCCCCCACACAAGGAGTCCAGCCTACAGCAAAAGCCACTCCGAATAAGAATGAAGTGAGGTAGGAGGGCTGCATCCTAATTCTTAATTTGCGCTCTTTTTCTAGGAACGGCAGCTTAAGAAGGCCTGTCAGGAATAATCCAAATGCTATGATAATGATTCCAGCTATTCGTGAAAGCCATGTCTGGACTGTATAAGAGACATTTACCAAGACTGTATTGAGCAATACTCCTAAAATGCTGAAGACCAGAGAAAAGCCCAATACATACATGACGGTATTGATGAATATCTTCATGCGGTTTTTTCCAACTGATGTCCCTGAGAGATAAGCGAGAAAGGCTGGAATCAACGGCAGGACGCAAGGACTAAGAAATGAGACAATGCCTGCGAGAAATGCTGCAACGATGGTTATTGTGGCCATATCATCTCCATGTTATGATGTTGAGGATGATGAATGCTGCTGTCTGTAAAAGGCTGAAAATCATCACATAATTGGATATGCCCTCTGCATATAACATCATACTGGTTACGGCGAAATAGAAGGAGAAGATGTTCTGGATGAGGAACAGGAGAGCAAACAGGATCAATCCAAGGGTAAAGAGAGATTTTACCTTCTTGAAGTTCTTCACATAGACGATGAGCAATGACACTACCAACAGTATGTTTATGCCGGTCACGATAGTGGAAAGATTTACCATGTTCCATCTTAACTTTCAATCCTTTATTTATTTATCGGAAAAAATAAAAAAAATTAACCGCTCCAAATTGCAGTATAATCAGAGTCCTGGGGTGAGGAATGTTCCCCTGCTGGAGAGCCGGCGCCATTGCCGTTTGTGGCATGTACTGGGACGCTCACCTCTGGACCGATTATTGTGAAATCGTTATCTGCGATCTGCACTGCATTAGGATTCTTCTCGCCTGCTTCTGAGTCTTTATTGAATACTGGGCAGACAAATCCATCGGTCTTCTCAACAGCAGCTGCGAAAGCAGATATCATCAATGCTGTCAATACTAAAATTACTGGTACCTTCATAGTTTCACCTCCTTGAGTCATTCATCTTCTGTGGCAGAAGGAGTATTAATAGTTACGCCAGATTATCTCCCAATTTTCTCCCAAATCTCTTTCAAGAAGGGTTCTATTTCTGGTGCCAAGAAGTAGACATCCCCGTAAGATCCTTTCTTCACGATGTGGAGGAGATTGTTCTTCTCCAGAATCTTCAGATGGTGCTGTATGGTCTTATAGTCTAATTTGAGTGATTTTGCTAATTGATGCGCATTCTTCGGCTTTTCTTCCAGAGATCTGAGCAGGTTAACTCTTGTCATCCCTCCCCTGGTTCCGGCAAGGAGATACCATAATATATACTTCATAAACCTGTCTAAAGAAGGTTTTTTATATACTTTTCTCGTAAGAATTATATAGGACCCCTTCTTGGTATTGATTATGGACATTCCAGGGCAAAACGAACTGCAGAAAGATATCTCTAAGATGAATCCTGATAATAATGCAAGATCTCGGATCATCATCACTTCGTTGATTGTCTTTGTGGTGGTGCTGTTCAGTTCGGTGCTGCTTTTCCAGGAAGGGGTGGAAAGAAGTTTCATCTTAGGGACGTGCAGCGTTAGTGGAGTTACGGGATGTCATATTGTGATGACAGGAAATGAAGCTGTCATTGAACTTGAAAGCGAGGAGTATTTCATCAAGGAGCTGAAAGCAGAAGGCTGTACCACTGAGCTTATCGAAGGGAAGAAAGCTACATTGAGGAATTGTTCGATATCTTCTGTGTATAATAAATTAGATATCAGCGCTGAGCTGGAGCATCCTGTCTCTACACTCGTACATAAAGAGGAAGGGAATATCTTTGCATTCTATGAGACCACTAAGGTAAAAGAGTTCTTCAAGCCGTTGCTCGGATAGGAAATGCTTATAAATAGCCATTTACTTTCTTTCATCATAGCGGGGTAGGGCAGCCAGGAGTGCCCGGAGGGCTCATAACCCTCAGGTCAGTGGAAGCAGATGGAGAGGCTGCTGCTGAATTCAAATCCACTCCCCGCTATTATCCTCTCCATTTCTTGATTTTATTAAGGTGCTTTGGCGAATCAAACCCTATAAGATCGAGCCATTGCTGCAAGTTTTTTTGGCCATTTAATTCAATTCGATTAATCGTCGTGAACCCTCTCTCTATACGTTTATCCTTAACATTGTAATCGTAAATTTCAACAATAGAAAAACCCCATTTTTTGAGGAGAACCGAAACTTGCATAATAAGCATTTTACTTTTGGATGAAAGGGTAATAACAGGATAATATGGCACTTTTCTATACTTCTTCTTAAATGAAATGCACCCATCAGTATCAAAAATTCCCTTTACTACAGATTTCGTGAATCTTTTGTTTTCAATAAATATATGAGGAATGTGAAGATTCAACCCCTTTTTACCTTCCCATAGGTTAAGTGTGTTCGTGAGGAAAATGTATAAAGATTTTGAATATAAACGGAAACCATAAGTAGTCGAATTATCATGATATCTCATATTTGGTGAAATGCCAAAAAGATCTTTAACAATTGGATTCAAAATTTCATCATAAAACTGCATTTCGTCTTTTGGATTCCCTACACATTTTATTGAATACTCATTCTTGTAAGGACGGTACTGGATATTCCCATCACCGATTAAAATTCCGATGAAATAGGCCAGCTTAGTTGATAATGTAGATGGTAGAATGATTCCTCTTTGTTTATCTTTGTTGCTTAGAGGGTAAATTCTCAATTCCATTTTTTCTATCTAATGAGAAAGATGGAATTGTATTTAAATTTACCCGTATAGACAAAGTTCAAATCCACTCCCCACTATCTTTTTTTGTATGAAAAGATTTTTTAATATCTTAATCTTTCTTTTTCGAATGAGGGGAATTGTTGTTTTTCTCGCTTCGATGCTTATTCTTTCAGGGTGTGAACTAATGGATATCTTTGATGTTGAGGTTGACTTGAAAGCGCAGGAAGCTATTGATAAGAAAGATCCTGCTTTATGTGAAGAAATCGAAGATGAGCGAGATGCCCGGGATACTGTAAGAAGAAGGGATAATTGTTATGTGAAAGTTGCTGCTGGCTTGAAAGACCTGAAAATATGTGATAATCTCGTTGAGCAAGATAAGAATGCTCAGGAGTGCAAACAGGGTGTAGCAGTAGCAAAAGAAGACATCAAGCTGTGTAAGGAGTTAGAAGGAAGCCGAGTAAGAAATTGTATCACAGACATTGCAGTGAATCAGAAAAAAATGCATACTTGCCATGAGTTAGAAACAGATTCAGACAAATATAGTTGTTATCATGATGTGGGGATCGCCAAGGAATCTGTGGATATATGTGAACAAATCCACCCAAGTGCAAGCCATAGTAGAAACGATTGTTTCAATCAAATTGCTGTAAAGAAGAACGATGAAACCATCTGTAATAGTATCGGGCAAGAATCTCTTGCAGATAGGTGTAGGACATCTATTGCCTTAAAGAAGAATGATGAAACCATCTGTGAGGGAAACAGTTTCAAGAATTTCTGCTGGATGCAGATGGCAGCAAAACAGCAGGATTTTTCGTTATGCCTTCGTATGAAAGATGATTATGATGGCCAGGATAATTGTCTCGGCCAGGTTGCCGTCCTTAAAAGTGAAGTTTCGATCTGTAAGAAAATTGATGAGCCAGAAAGAGAATATGATTGCATAGCTTTCATAGCAGAGAATATGAAGAATCCATCCTTATGTGAGGGCCTTCCAGCAGATGCGAAAAAAGAATGTATTGAAGACGCATCATAACATTTAATAACCACTTCTCTTTTTATTGATTTATGATAGTCGGTATTGACGAAGCAGGACGCGGCCCTGTTATTGGTCCACTTGTCATGGCTGGAGTCCTTATTGAGGATGATGATAAGCTTCGGAAGCTTGGAGTGAAGGATTCTAAAGAATTAACTGGGCTGCAACGTGAAAGGCTTTATGATGAGATCATCAAAGTTGTTGATAAGTACAAAATCACTATTGTTTCTCCTCAGGAGATCGATGATAGCTTGAAGAGCAAGACTTCTAACCTCAATTGGCTTGAGGCTGATCAAAGCATCCTTATCCTGAATGAATTGAAGCCGGATCTGGCCTACATTGACTGTCCTTCTAATAATATAGGGCAGTATACTAAGTATATTGAAGCTAAACTGAAGAAGAAGATGAAGCTTGTTGTTGAGCATGGTGCTGATGCAACCTATGCTGTTGCTTCTGCTGCCTCTATACTAGCCAAAGTGACCCGGGACAGGGAGATCGAAAAGATCAAAGCTAAAATTAAGATGAATTTTGGGTCTGGGTATCCAAGCGATCCTTTGACGCAGGGCTTTCTAGCTAAACATTACAAAGATTTTCCTGATATTTTTAGGAAAACGTGGAAGAGCTATCAGAATGTTGTTGAAGGGAAACAGCAGAAGAGATTGGGAGAGTTCTAGCGAAATCTTTATATATGATAAGACTTTCTACGTACTTTTATAAGACTTTTAAAAGTACTATGAAAGAGATTGTATTCAATGATAAAGTTCTGCAGAAAGAGCATAGGGTGAAGATCCCTCAGCCTATTGTTGATTCGTTAAACTTAAAAGAGGGTGATTCTATCACGATCATCTTAGATACCGAGAAGGAGCATATCGTAATCAAGAAAAAAAGATGACACGCATAAACAGATTAGTGTTGCATGGATTCAAGAGCTTTGCTAAATATACTGATCTTGAGTTTGGATCCAGGTTCAACTGCGTTCTTGGTCCTAATGGCTCTGGGAAGAGCAATATTCTCGATGCACTCTGCTTTGTCCTGGGTAAAACAAGCTCTAAATCACTGCGGGCTGAGAAATCTGCCAACCTGATCTATAATGGCGGGAAAGCCAAGAAGCCTTCGAAAAGGGGGGAAGTGAGCATCTTCTTCGACAATAAGCAGAAGACCTTTCCGACCGAAGAGACGGAAGTGAAAGTAACCAGGATAATCAAGGATAACGGACAGAGCATCTACAAGATCAATGACCAAACGAGAACGAGGCAGCAGATTGTCGATCTGATGGGGATAGCGAAGATAGATCCGGATGGATATAATATCATCCTTCAGGGAGATATTGTCAGATTCTGTGAGATGTCTGCCAATGATCGCAGGTTGCTGATCGAGGAGATCTCCGGCATTTCGGTCTATGAGGAGAAGAAGCATAAAGCCATCGGCCAACTGAGTAAAGTCGAGGAACGGCTGAAAGAAGCTGAGATCATCCTTTCTGAGCGGAAGACGTACCTGAAAGAATTGAAGAAAGACCGGGATCAAGCGCTTAAATTCAAGGATATGACAGAGAATATCAGGAAGTATAAGGCCAGCCTGATCAAGCTGAACATGGACAAGAAAGAGAAAGACCTTAATGAGGTAAAAGAGAGGATGGGAAAGCATTCCTCTTCTATTGAGGGCAGCCTGAAGAAAGTCGAGACATTCAAGCAGGATATTGTGAACCTTAAAGCTGAGATCGAGAAGATCACCAAAGAGATTGAGCAGAAAGGGGAAACAGACCAGGTCAATCTGAACAGAGAAATAGAGGAGCTAAAGATCGAGATGACGAAGAAGGGCTCACGGGTCGATACCCTTGCCAGCGAGATAATAAAACTGGATCAGCGCGAAAAGGACCTTGAAAAAGGCCTAAATGAAATCAAAGAGAAGATAGCCAGCCTTGAGAAGGATAAGGAGAAATTTGATTCTTCCCGGAAAGAGAAGGGGAAGCAGCAGGAAGAGCTGAAAGAGAAAGTAGCACAATTCAAGGAGAAACATAATATCGAGGTTGCTGGTGAGATCGAGAAAAGAATAGATGAGATTGATGAGCAGAGTGAAGAGTTGGCCAAGGACATCAATGTCCAAAGAGAAAAGCAGCATCATTTTTTCAGAGAGAAAGATAAAGTCGAGCATGAATTGGGCACGATCAAAGCTGCAATCGATAAAGTCTCTGAAATTGAGAAAGAACATAAGAAACAGCTTGATGATCTCAAGAAAAAAAGGGAAGAATTCAAGCAGACAACATTAGAGTTGAACAAATTGCTTGATGAAGACAGCAATCTTGGAGCAAAGGTCAGAGATGCCCGGGAAAGAGTAGAGCAGGCGCATGAAAAACTGGCAAAATTACGCTCAAAGCAGACCACCATCAAAGAATTCTCTCTCGGAGACAATGCTGTCAAGGCAGTCTTGAATAACAAAGAACAGGGAGTATATGGAACAGTTGCTGATCTGGGCAAGGTCAGCGCGAAATTCTCATTGGCTCTTGAAGTAGCAGCTGGGTCTCGCATGAAAAGCGTTGTTGTGGAGAATGATAAGATAGCGGCTGACCAGATCAATTATCTGCGGAAGAATAGATTGGGAGTAGCTACTTTTTTACCATTGAATAAGATCAAGGCGAAAAAGAGCAGTGACAATCTGAAAAAATTGAAGGATGCTGATGGGGTGCATGGATTAGCTGCTGAACTTGTGAGTTATGATGCTAAGTTTAAAGATATCTTTTCTTATGTCTTCGGAGATGTCCTTGTTGTGGATACTCTCGATGTTGCTCGAAGATTGGGCATAGGCAAAGCAAGATATGTCAGCCTGGATGGAGATCTAGCTGATATTTCTGGAAGAATGGTTGGTGGTTATCGGGATAAGAAGCGTAAAGGAATGGGCTTTTCAGTAGCGGAAGTCGATAAGGAGATCGAGGATCATGAGAGGACTGTTGCCAGCAATGAGAATAACCTTTCTAGTTTCCAGTCCCGGAGAGCAGATATCGATGAGAAGATAACCGGATTGCGCACTAAGAAAGGGGAATTGGAAGGAGATATCATCAAGAATGAGAAAGCATTGCACCTTGAAGGAGGAGATCTTGCCTTATCACGGAAGAAAGAGGAGGATCTAGAGCAGCAAAACAAACAATTGGAAGATGATATCAACAAGATCCAAGATACTATCGCTGAGAAGAATAAGGGATTGGCCAGCATCAAAACTGAGAAGCAGAAATTACGGAGTGAGATCTCTCAATTACGCAGTCCTACCTTATTAGCGGAGCTTTCTACGTATGAAGAGAAGATACGGGAATTGAGCCAGGAGATCGCAACCCTTAATGGTGAGATCAAGAACATCGATATCCAACATAAAGATATCTTCCAGCCAGAGATTGAAAAAACGAACACTATCGTGAAGCAGATCGAGAAAGACCGGAAGCAGTTCGTTTTGGAGATGGAGGATCTCAGGACGAAACTGAACAAGGAAGACAAGATCCTGAAGGAAAGAGAGAAAGAAGCAAAAGAGTTTTACACGAAATTCAAGGAGTTATTCTCGAAACGGTCTGTTGTCAATGATGATATCACCAAGAAAGAGCATGAAATATCCAGGATACAGGAGAAATCACGGGAAGTTGAGATCAAAAATAACACCCTCTCCATCAAGAATGCTGAATTAAGCGCTGAAATGTCTGGATTGAAAGAAGAGTTTTCCCAATATGAAGGGGTTGCCCTGGATATGGAGAAGAATGATGAGCAGCTCAAGTATCAGATCTCGAGATTCGAGAAGATGAAGGAGCAGATCGGCACGGTCAATATGCGGGCTCTGGAAATCTATGAAGAGATCGAGAAGGAATATAACAGACTGACCACCAAAAAGGATACCCTGGCCCAGGAGAAAGCGGATGTCGAAGAATTGATGAATGAGATTGAGGGAAAGAAAAAGGATTTATTTATGAAGACCTATGATTCTATCAACAAGGAGTTCCAGAAGATATTTTCCTCGCTCTCTAAGAAAGGGGAGGCTTCTCTTGAGTTAGAAAATAAAGAGGATCCTTTTGCTGAGGGTGTCAGGATAAAAGTCAAAATAACCGGACAGCGCTTCTTGGATATCCGCTCATTATCTGGTGGAGAAAAGACTATGACTGCTTTGGCCTTTATCTTCGCTATCCAGGAGCATGATCCTGCCAGCTTCTATATCCTGGATGAGGTCGATGCTGCTCTCGACAAGCATAATTCAGAGAAACTATCCAAATTGATACAGGAGTATTGCGAGCATGCCCAATACATACTGATCACCCATAATGATGGCATTATCTCGGAAGCTGACACGCTCTATGGAGTCTCGATGGACGAGCATGGCATGAGCAAAGTGGTGAGCCTAAAGATCTGATTCTTAGGTAGGAAAGATTTAAAAACTGAGAGCGTATAGTAAGAACATGGTTAAGGGGGATAAGAAAGTTCCTATCGTATGGGATGGGATATTCTATAGTGTCCTTGTTGGTGCTATCGGATTCGGCCTGTACCAGATGCATGCGTATCTTGGAGGTGCATTGTTCCTTGTCGCTGCATTTATACTCTACTTCTTCAGAGATCCCAATAGGATAAGTCCTAAAGATGGGGCCTTTGTCCTGTCTCCTGCAGACGGCAAGATAATCAAGGTGAAGAAAATCATCCATCCTATTTTAGGAAAAGGAAAAGAGATCCTCATCAGGCTCTCATTGCTGGATGTGCATGTGAACAGGAGTCCGATCCAGGGAAAGCTCACTTCGGCTGCCTATGAAAAAGGAAAGAAATTCCCTGTGGTGTTCAAAAAGAGCCCTGAAGTGAATGAACGGAATTCCATGCTCTTGAAAGGGAGCATCGATGTTGAAGTTACGCAGATAGCAGGTATCATAGGAAGGCGTATAGTACAGTGGATCAATATCGGAGACAGTGTGAATGGCGGCGATAGGATCGGCATGATCAAGTTCGGGAGCATGACTTCCTTATTTGTGCCTTCCAATGTGAAGGTCCAGGTCTCTCATGGGGATAGAGTAAAATCAGGTAAAACTATCTTGGGCATAATCGAATGAGAATAGCCATCTTTAGCGACACATTCTATCCGAAGATCGACGGTATCGTTACTTTTATTCAGCATGCAGCAGACTACCTCAACAAGCATGGACATAAAGTACTTATCGTCTGTCCTCAGTATAGCAAAGCGGATCCGGATGTGCCTTATGCAAAGCTGATACGGCTGTTCTCTGTTTCACTGCCTACGTATAAAGAGGTGAAGATCGTCCTCTTCAGATTCTCTACGCTTATGAAAGGGCTCCGTGCATTCAAACCAGACCTTATCCATATCAACACGCCTGGTTCTATAGGGGTGGCTGGAATCCAAGCTGCGCGAAAATTGGGCATCCCTGTTTTAGGCACCTACCATACTCTTGTCTCGGAGCAGATGATCTATGTCTCGCCCATGAATCTTCTGGGCATCAATAAGCTGCTCGGCAGACAGCCGAATACCTCTGCTTTCCTCAAGAAAGAGAAGAGCATCCTCAAAGAATTTGGTTGGTGGAGCTCTTTAAAGGTGTACAACAGATGTGATATGGTCGCTGCCCCTTCAAAGGCCATTGTAAAATTGCTCCAGGAAAGAAAAGTGAAACCACCTGCAGTATTCCTATCAAATGGGATAGATCTAAAGAGCTTCACGCCTAAGAAGAGCTATCCAAAAAGGAAAGGGTTATTGTTATTGCATGTCGGCAGGATATCCTTTGAGAAGAACATCGATACGATCGTCAAGGCTGTGGAGATCTGCGTCAAGACTGAGAAGAACATACATCTGCATGTTGTTGGTGGAGGGCCTGCGCTTGATTCCCTGAAGAAGATGACGGAAGAGAGGAAACTTCTCCAGTACATCACCTTCCATGGAAGGGTGGACAACAAGAAACTCAAGCATCTTTACCAGGAGTCAGACGCTTTTGTCACGGCCAGCCCGATGGAAACTCAAGGTATTGTCATCCTAGAAGCGATGGCATCCGGACTGCCAGTCATAGGAGTAAGGAAATATGCCATACCTGACCTGGTGAAAGATCATTTCAACGGCTTTTTGGCAGAGCCTTATGATGAAAAGAGCATGACTAAGGCTATCCTGAAGATGGTTAAAAATCGGTCCCTGCTCAAGACATACGGCAAGAATGCCCTGAAGACAGTCAAAGAGCATGAGCTTAACAGATGCATGAAAATCGTTGAGAAGACCTTCAAATCTGCAATTTCTCGTTAACTTTAAAAAGCAGATGAGAAACTTCAGTCTAGTGCGTCGGTAGTCTAATGGTTAGGATAGAGGCCTTCCACACGTGGATCCACTGGGTCTACATGCAGACAGCCTTTGATCCGGGTTCGAATAACTGGTTACGCTCGGTTAACACGCAATGGGGGTTTCGCTTCGCTCAAGCCCCCGAGTAACAGATGGGCGTACTGTTGCGAAAGTCCCGGCCGACGCATCATTCATATAAATTAACGAGGAGCAAAAGAAATGAGACAAAATGACAGACGTGGAAGTCGTGGTGGCAGTTCCAACAAAAGAGGCAGCCGTGACGGCTCCAGTAGAGGAGGCGACCGTGATGGTGGCTTTGGTGGAGGCGGTGGCTTCAATAGAGGCGGCGGTTTTAACCGAGGTCCGAGGGAAATGCATAAAGCGACTTGTGCAGAATGCAATAGCGAATGTGAAGTCCCTTTTAAACCAACAGAAGGCAAACCAGTATATTGCAGAGACTGTTTTCAGAAACACAGACCTCCACGGTTTTGAGGATTCAGTACACTGTTTTATTTATTATCTTACTTCATTTACTATCGGTATACTGCTTACAAAAAGGATAGTTTTCGCTGGGCAATGCATATTTTCACCATGAAAGGCAAAAAGGGATATGTCATGGCTGGAGCTGGTTTCTTTATGATTATCGTCAATGCCCTTGATTATCTTTTGGGATGGGATATAGAATTCACTCCTTTGCTCATCATCGGATTGGTTTTGGTTGTTGTAGGCATGAATATGGATGACCTCCTCCCCGACTTGAAAGTCGGGGTATCCGCTTAAGCTTCTGCGTGGTGTTGTTCTTGATTTACTATGTACTTGAA
>JAAOYF010000052.1 GCA_018221205.1 Candidatus Woesearchaeota archaeon
GTATTGATAATTTTTATCAAGATCATATATGGGGCAAAAATGAAATAACTCAGAATATTCTGCTTCATATGGTTTATTGTCCAACGTTTTATGATCCAATTTCTGTGCATTTTCTCTGAAGCTGAAGATATGCCCTGCAAGGCCTAAGATGCTTGACTTGCCAGTACCATTTAAGCCGGTAATAAGTGTAATGTAATCTCCAAATTCAATATTCACTTCTTTCATATGACGAAAATAATTAATACTTAATCTTTTAATTTTCATATTCTAAACCCAATACGCTTCAAACTCTTTTTTACTTCTTCACCTAATTTCTCCCCTTCTTCCATTTGCTTTCTTAATTCATCTGCTAGTTCCTTCATCTTATCATCATTGTACCCCTTATACTAGTTGAACATTCTCTGGCTTATAAATTTTCCCACAGGTCTTCCGTTATTGAAAGACTGTCCTAGGTGGCCTTGGAAGTATCACCAAAACCCTTTTAAGAGGAGATTTGGTAATGATGCGTATGAAGATGGCGATTGTCGGCTTAGGGGCGTTAGGCAGCCAGGTGGCCGAGTTAATTAAGGGAGAACTCATTCTCATAGATAGGGATGTGGTTGAGGAGAAGAATCTTGAGAGGCAGAATTATAGGAAAGAAGATGTGGGGAAGGAAAAAGCCAAGGCCATGGAACGAGTTAAGCCTTACAAGAGCATTGTTGCTGACCTAAACCACAAAAATATCGATATTTTAGACGAGGCGGAGTTGATTTTGGATTGTACTGATAACTTATATACGAGGTATTTGATCAATGATTATTGTAGGAAGACGGGGAAAGGCTGGGTGTATAGTGGTGTAATCAGAAATCATGGGTTTGTGATGGGGATTAGGCAGGGTGATGCTTGTTTTGGGTGTGTGTTTCCGGATTCCCGGAGTCTGGATACGTGTGATACTGCTGGGGTGGAGTTAGAGGCTATCAAAAAGATAGCTAAACTGCAGGTCAGGGTGGTGGATAGCATCCTGAAGGGAGATTTTGAGCAAAAACTGATCCATTTCAACCTGGATAAAGGGGAGACTGCTCTTAAGACCAAGAAGAGAGCAGACTGCAAGGCTTGCAAGGGTGATTATGAGTATCTGGATGGGAAGAAAGAGATCACCTCGATACAGCATCAATGCAGTGACTTATATGTGTTCTTCAAGGATATTGATTATGATACTTTAAGAGATAAACTAGGGAAAAAGGGAGAGTATTTCTTCTATGAGAACCTGACTATCTTTAGGAATGGTAGAATTCTCATCAAAGCTGATTCTTTAGAAAGGGCTAAGGCTGCTTTGGATAGAATTATTCCGTAAGATTTCCGCTATCCTCTCGAAAAGTTTATATAACGAGTTCTATAACCAGTATTTAGCAGGTAAAACCTGTTAGGGCAGTGTACCTTGAGGTGCACGTTCAACAGTCCCAATAGGTACTGCTTTTGCAAATGAAAGAAGAAATAATCATCATCAACGGAATAAAAGTAAAAGCTAATGTTCCTGACAATTGGCTTGAAAATTCTAAGTAGATTTAATTAGTTCTTGTGGCTTAATAGTTTGATGGGCTTACTACTCCCTTGTTCTCGTAATATTTCTGGAATTGAAGAGTGAAGGTTTGTAAAGAATACTCTCTTCCCCAAATTATCAAAAGACTTATAAACTTTAGTTTATATCCATGAACTAAAATGGATATGTATAAACTTAAGTTTACAAGATTGCAGAACCAGATCGTAAGGCTGCTCTGCATCAAGCATGGAAAGGCATTGAATCAACGAGAGATTGCACAATCGCTTGATGTCTCTCCTACAGCTGTGGCCAAGGCAGTGAAAGGAATTGGTCTCATCAAGAGAACAAAAACAAAAGTGATGACCACTATTGAACTGGACATGGAAAAGGCAAGCATGATCAAAAGAACAGAAAACTTGAGACTGATCTATGAAAGCGGATTAGCAGATCAATTAGAAGGGCATTTTCCAGGCTGTGCCATCATCCTCTTCGGGAGCTATTCTTTCGGTGAAGATACAGTCAAATCTGACATTGATATTGCTATCATAGGGAAGAAAAAAGATATCAGGCTGGAGAGATTTGAAAAACTGCTTGAGCGTACCATCAATCTCCAGTTTTACCATGATATCAAGAGTGTGCATGCAAACCTGAGGCAGAATATCATCAACGGAATCGTGATCAAGGGATTGTTATGAGGGTATTGAAGACATTCGAAGAATTCATCAAGATGAGAGAAGTCATCAAGAGAACTCCTGATCTGGCCAGAGCTGATTCTTTAACGCAAGAAGCAAAGAAAAGAAAGAAGTTCTTAGCTGAGATGCAAGATAAAATCAAACTGAGTGATGAGAATGCAAACTATTTCATCGAACATGCTTATGATATCCTCATGGGGTTGATCAGGGCAC
>JAAOYF010000053.1 GCA_018221205.1 Candidatus Woesearchaeota archaeon
AAGTGCGAAATTTGAGCCTATTGCTTCTCTCTGGCAACTTCTGCAGCCAAGTACTGAAATGATTCATGGTCTATCGGACCTTCCAATCCTAAACCTATCCTTGCTGTTGCAATCCTTCCGATTCTGCGAATAGCAGCTCCCATGCTCTCTGTTCCGATAAGATATGCTGAAAGGTACATATCTCCAAAAAGAGGATGTTTGGACCATCTATCTACTTTAGCTGCATCAGAATCAGATTGTGCATATAATTCTCGAGCTTCTGCTACTACCTGCTCGCTCGTATAACCATCTCTTCTTCTCCTGATTACTGCCATATGTTTTGCTGCTGAATGTAATCTTTGCGCTGCAACAGTGACTTCTAACCGATTAACAAAATCTTCACCCATTGTTTCTCTGTAATGCTCCATCGCAGCTTCATGACTTCCATACATAAGTTCTAATACTTGTTCTGCCCAACCCTCCTTTTGGAGACAGTCATTGGATGCCATCATATTCATACCCATCTCTGAAGGAAGTTTTCCTGCTCTTCTCATTAAATCAAAAACTGCACCCTGTACATAATGGCCCACAAGTTCATGCGATACTAAATGAAAGAAATCTTCCCTTGTTTTTGCTATATCTGTATTGTATTCAAATACTGAAGCAAGCTTAGGCGATCCATCTGGATTCTCTCCACCCATGTATAGGCTGAATCCTGTATATGGTACATCATTTACAGTCCTAAATTCTGCCCCATCAAATGCAACATCAGCAAGATGTGCATCAAGACCAGGGATACCAAAATCCATTCTTTCGAACACATTTGCTCTCCAGTCTGCAAGAAGTAAGGTGAAAAAGTCATCTGCAGTTTGCTTTACTTGATCTCCTGGAAGAAGATTTGCATTATGCCATGCCCTGTAAGTTTCTCCAAGATCTCTATCTCCTACAATAACTCCCACGTTTCCAAGTGCTTGAACAAGTTGTTCTCTTTCCTTAGTTGGTGGTTCCAAAAATGGCTCACGAAAATTAGTTTTTTGATATTTCTCATCAAATGATGGTGCTTCTCTTGCCTCATCCACTTGACTTAATGCATGTCGAAGTACTATATCTAATGTTTCAATCTTTCTTAGATTAACACCTCTTCTTGTTTCAGAAAATTGATCTGCTTCCGTTCTGAGCTCAACTGCTAATGCTTCTAGTCTGTGACGATCAACATAATCAATAACTTCGGTTGGAGACATTTCCTCAAGATTAACACCTCCCGCAGCTCTAAGCCGAACAGCCATAGGATCATCATATACATCAGGAATATCCATACGTAGTGGCCAACCATCTGCAATAACGTGGTCTCCACCATCGTCACTTTTATTGTCTCCTCCAACAAGAGTATCTGCACCATGAAGTAATGTGGCTAGCCTATGGACATAGCTTGTAGTCCCCATATGACTCAAGAATAGCCCACCAAACATAAATGCTATGGGTTAGATCGCAGATATTATGTATGCTTTCGCTTTCTATGCCATAAAGCGCAAAGCTTAATTTATGTGCAAGCATATTCTATCGAAACCTTTATAAAGATTTAACCACTGTTTAGTGATAAAATGGTACATTTCGCCAGTAGGCTCTATGATGGGCTGCCGACTGACTATAGTGCTAAAGCTGTAGCAGAATGGAGCAATTTGCCTAGTCCTAACTCTCCTGTGCCGAGAAAAAGATCAAGAGGCCTTATCGAACTGAGGGATACTGATCTGCCGAGGGGATATTTCTTGCCTGGATTCGGTACTGCCAGCAATGCGTATGTCTCTCTACCGATAACTGAAGTAGGAGATGGCTTCCAAAGAGCGTCAAACACAAAATCCACTATAGCCAGATTCATGAACGATCAGTTCGAAGCAGGTCCCTTTTCAGCGATTGATACAGTCTATCAAGATGCATATCAAGAACTGATGAAATTCGCAGAAAAAGAAGGCTACTCAAAAGGCTTTTCCATAGAAGCATTCAGCTCGGGATTCTTGCCAGAAGCTGCAGTCGCAGGTGTGTTGCCGTTAGGAGAAGACTTCTCAGTATTTTTCAAGAGCAGATATTTTACAGATGCGACAAAATCAATCGCAAAAAACTATGGAGTAGATACTGAAACAGCAAAATTATACGTCATGATGCACGAATTCTCCCATCTGTTTGGCCTGCCCGGGGGTGTCGAAGGAGAGATGAATCTCGAGACTCTCTTGACAGAATTCGCAGACCATCAATTGAAGCAGGTGAAGTCTGCTGGAAAGATCGGCGAGACAAAAAGGATAGAGATGACAAGAATCTATAGGGATATCAAGAAGATCGCCTCTGCCCGTATACAGATGGTGCATGAACTTTATGGTAACAGGGATCTGGATGCGATGGTGCATAATCTGGTAGATGGAGAATCAGTCGAGAATCTTTCATTGGAGCAGCTTGAGACCTTATTTGATAGCCTCATCGATGAGCAGAAGGAATATGCCGAAAACCAGCCTGAATATCAGGATAGCGAAGACCCTGATTACATACCAGAGACTGAGAAGAAGCCCGATGAAGAGGATGACGAAGAAGAGGAAGTGCAAGAAGAGTCTTCAGAATAATCTTTCTATATTGTTGATGAAAAACAGCCGTAAAAGGCTTATCAAAGGCACAAATCCGAATACTGCAGTAAAATAAAAAGCCATCATATTTATCTTAAAGACACCAGCCAAGATCAATAGCCCGGCAAGCAGCAGCATAAAGCTGAGGAGATAGGTCTTGATGATCTTCTTGAATTCTCTGAAACCTACACTGAAGGTCTTGAGGAATGCAGGTATGATCTTGTTCTTCTGTATCGCAACAAGAGAGATGAACCAGAAATAAGAGATGATAATCAGTAAGACAAAGACAACAAAGGTGATGATGCCTTGGGTGATGACCGGGACAACAGAATTGACCATCGAGAGATAGACAGTGAGCAGAAAGCTGAGCACGACAAAGATATAGAAAAATAAGCTAAACAATGAAAACTTGCCGATGTACGGCCAGAATCTCACTTTCCGAGCAGTGCGGGAAGCGAGAAAGAAATTTACACCCTGAAAAATGATCCACAAGACGAACATCACGACCGCAAGAAAATATAAAAACTCAAAAAGCTGTGAAGACAATGCTAAGAAATCAGCGCTCTTCGAGAATATAGGTCTTTGAGAATCAAGGATGTCCAGACTAGGGGCTTCGATGCTCTGCATAAGGCCAGATAATCTCAAAAGAAGATTGAACACATTGAACATGATGATAAAATACACAATGAAGAAGACAACAATGTAAAGAAAATCTACAATACTCGTCACGCTAAATAAAAGCCTGTTTTTTTTGACTACGTTCAAAGTCTCAAGAAGATTATTCGGCATCTTCAACTTTACATACCCTGTTCACACCATCGCGTACACAAGAGACTTCCTTGTCCTTAGTCGGCTCACATTTCACCGTACCACACAGACAGGCCTTTGTCACTTCACCTGGCCAGCAGTCATCTAACTCCCCTGGTGCTTTGCATCTCACAGGGATATCGATGAGTTTTTTCTGCTGCTGTCCAAGATAAGTAGAGATCTGGCCTGACTTATCAGATGTTTCGCTCTCTTTATCATAGAACGTTAAGTCCATCTTCCACCTTTTCAAATCAGAAGTGCATACTTCAGGGGTGGTTGATTTATAGATGATATGGATTGCTGTCCCTTTCGGAGGCACAGCCTTGAAGACCATACGTAATCTACCATTTTCAAGATACAATATCTTATCTGAAGGCAATGTGCCTGTGCCGATCTGATTCGTTTTGTTCGTTAGATTAGTATAAAGGGTGAACACTCCTTTATCCTCGAACGAGATATAGAAATCAGGATGTTCCAATCCAGGATTATCATCTTTCAGCTCAACAAGCTGGATATATTGCTTGCTGTACTCAAATGTGCTTTTTACCTGCTCAAAATCGCTCTTCTTCATCCTGTAGCCAGGCAGATCATCGATCTCATGCACACCATTCCCATTGAAAGGATAGGCTTCTGATTCCTCCAGCAATACACCATGATGATTATACGTTTTCATGACCAGTAATTTAGTATAAGGATTGAATTCTTTTGAAGAATCCTTTTCGACGTCTGCAGGCTGTCTCTGCACAATCTTCATCTTGACATTGATAGTATCCTCTCCTGTAAACACGTCCTTTGCCGACTGCGGTTCATTGAAGAACCTGATATAATTCTCATCCTCATAGCCAAGATCGCACCTGAACATGCCTTCTGCCACATCTAAGTCACAGAAAGCAGGAGGCTTTCCTCCTCTATCATCGATGCTGCACTCTGTCTGCCCATTCTTATCTGAATCATCGCTTATCCAGCTGACGACCATCTTGTCATATCTCCAGGGTGCATCTCTGATATCCTGCCAAAGCTCTTCTTCGATCACCTGTCCTCGGGCAGCCCGTCCAGAGCCCATCGAGACACTTCTCTCTTGCCTGCCGATCTTCACGCAATCGCATTCTCCAGTAGCAGTGTCACAGCTGTAATCATCTGAGCATACCAAAGTGACGCGATAGTTCATCTCAGAGCCAGCCACCATGCCCAATCCAAGATGATAATTATAGGTAGTCAAGCCAGGGGGTGATGTCGTAGGATTGAAACTCACAAATCTTCTTTCACAAGGATAAGCAGCCGCGACTGTATTGACATCGATAGAGACATCTTCCTCTAAAAGTGCAGTGACATCTAAATCCCATGTTCCGGTAAAGGCCCATAAGCAGACATTATGTACGAGTTTCCGTTCAGCAAACAACGCCTTATACATCGTCGAGCTGCCGTATCTATCGCTGATATCATTCGATATTTTGCCTCCAGCAGAGGTCAGCGCACCGAAGAAATTTCCTATCTTGCCCTCTGACCGTTCATAGCCCGTGCCGAATTTTTTCGTGAAGCATGATACCAATTCATAGATCAAATCGCAGACATACACAGAAAGAACTGCTTTGCACATGCCTGCACTTCCGTCTCCTGTATAGAGTACAGTCTCAAAGCATATCCGTATAGCCTCCATCACTCTTTTCCATAGGCTCAAGTATGAAGTGATCCCGGGGAAGCAGCCGCATTGGAAACTGCGTAATAATCCAGAAGTAGGATCCACGATATATTCTTTATCTGACACACCAAGAGTCTGTTGAAGATCATGATACACTTGTTTTGCCCTCACTTGAGAAGATTTCGTGGCAGTGACATATTTCGTCATGAAATCTCTTTCATATTCTTTCTGGTAATTCCTGCTTTCAGGATCTATCGAACTCGTATCAATATCAAAGTAGCCATGCTGAGTAAAAGGTTTGAATACTCGTGAAGTAGAGACACGAGAAGCTTTGAGTGGATTGAAATCTGTCTCTGCACTTTTTATCTCGCTCGTGATGATACCGATCTGGGCACTATACACGCTACCTGTATCGTCCCCGCCAGTAGAGCTGCCAGTGAATTTCTGAGGCAAAAATCTGAACCATACCTCAGTAGAGCTCTCCCCAGCCCTATATGATCTCTCTGATTCATTCTTTTCAGGCTTGTCTTTGAACGTATCATGCGCAGGAACAACTTCTGTAGGTGCGGTGCCGTCAGGCTCGCAAAAGCCCGCAACCGAATTCCATAATCGTCTTCCTGTACCGCAATCATCATCCTCGATAGACAAGGTCCCTTCCTGCGCTCCTTTCTTATCCTCTAATGCAGCGCATTTGCTCTCTTTCAGTTCATCCATGATCAAGCAGCTAGGGTCCCATTCTTCCATATATTCAAAAGCGCAGCAATCATTAGAAGGGGCATGCAGATCTCCACACTTATTCTCTTCATCTTCTTTTGCCTCAACATAATCAGCATAGACCTTCTTGATGCCTGAATTGTCTCCAGTATACTGGATATAACTATTATATTCCGGGCCATACGCGCAGTCACTCACCACTTTCTCTTCCTTGGCAGCTTGTGCAGCTGTCAGAGGTGTACTCTTGCTGATATCTCGGGCATATTTCATGAATGTTGGAGCAGATGGACAGAATATCCTATCGCACACCCATTTCATCGTGTCTTGGAACTCCTTCTTGCTCCTGATAGCATCCTCACATTGCTGGCATGATGATTGTTTATCAGCATCATCAATGTATTCTTCCTCACACTGTCCTGTCTCTGCAAAGTAAGGGTTCCACCCTCCTTCACCGAACGCACTCAATGTAGAAGAGAACTCACAGCTGAAGCTCTCTTGGAACGCCAGCGCAAAATCAACAAGAATTGAACCAGCACAAGTGTAAAAGAGGGCTTGTTTGACTGCATTCAATGGCTTCAATAAGGAATCGATGCCATTGATGGTCTCATTCAAGAAATCAATCGAGCTCCGTAAGAATCCTTCAGGGATCTTGTCAGAAGGCAGCCTTCTGTCAATAGTAAGTTCAATATTCCAGCATTGCCTCTGCTTCGTCAATTCGATCTCGCTTCTTTCAAAAGCAGTATATGCAGAGCCAGAAGCATCTGAATAGGCAAAATCAATGTCCATCACTAAAGGAATCTTCAAGCATCCTAATCCAGGTACTAAACAATCACCTTTCCTATGGTCAGAAAGGTTGTTCTCCATCTCTAAAGTGGTCATGCCTTCATCGAAAAATCCATCTAATTTCCGCAATTTGATCAGGACATAGCCCATCTTGCCATCCCTGCTAGGAGTATATTCTACGCTCTGTATCCAATCAAAATCATAATCACTTTTATCTGCATCGCTCAATTGGATCCTGTCTGTTACATCAACATAGTTGATGCTGCCGTTTCTTGAACCGCCTTGCCATTCGATAGAGTTGACAGGGATGCCGATCTGCGCCTGCCCCTCCAACATCAGCCTTGGAGTCAATACTTCTGGAGTCGCCTCTCCGACATCAATGCTCCACCAGCTTCCGTAGCCGCACGTCGCAAGGATCAGTCCATCTGCTATTTCTAAAGGCTCTGACTCCAGGCCAGATTCTGTCTTGGCGATGATCTCGATGCTGTTATACCATGCAGTGCCGAACTCCTCGCCATAGCCTACACGGAGATTGCTGTCTCTCCTCTCAGGATCATAATCCACTTCTTCATTAATATCATATCTAAGTTTTCTCTCCAGCTTGACCTGGACAGCGAAATTTCCTTCCTCATCTACCTCCTTAGAATATTCCTTGCCATTCACCGTGACATAGACCGTAACTATCTGGCCTGGCTGTTTGCTTACTTTTCCTCTGATCGTCACATCAGTATGATAGCTCGGGTTGATCTGATCAAGATTTGTCTCTAAGATGATAGGGATCTCTGTATCGACAGTCGTCTCCAATTCTTTGCTGGCAGTATTGCCTGCTTTATCAGTAGCAGTGATCGTAATGATGTTCTTTCCCTTGAACAGCTCGATAGACTCAGAAAAATTTCCCTCGAGAGTTGCGCTCTGTGAAGACTCTTCTTCGACAACGCAGAAATCAGCCAACGCATCAAAATTATCATCAAGCTCCCTTCCTGTATCAGGGGTGGTCACGCTGACAGGGCTGGATTTATCGCTTTTAGTGCAGTCAGCATCAAACGCAGCTATCTCATAAGTGTATCTTGTTGCTTTGTTCACCCCAGGATCGATGAACTGGTTATCATTGATCGTCGTCAGCGCCTTTCCGTCTCTGTAGATGACATATTGATAGATATCATCAAGCCTGTTCCACTCTAACTCTATAAGATTCTCTTCTGTTCTCAGCACCTTCAAGTCCTCGACTTGAGGAGGCCCTTCTTTCTCTTCTTCTCCTTGTTTCAGCAATATCTCTAAAAGAACCTCTTCATCCACTGTTCCTTGAATGAGGATACGTTCCTCATGGGAATATTTGTCAAGTCCCTTTACTTCAAGTCTTGGAGGAGTAGAATCTATCGTGACACTTTGTTCAACAAAAGTCTCCAGACCGTCTGGATCTATCGAGACCACTCTGATGAGGGTTATCGCGCTTGGCAGGCCTACTCCTGAGAATTCAAATACCCCTGTCGGATCAGTATTCAATGAACGTTTCAATTCTCCGTTGATGTACACCTGGACTTTTGACAGCGGAACTGTCTTTCCGGTCAAGTCTATCCTGTTGCTGCTGAAAAACTCCGGGATGGACACTTCCAAGAAAGGATCGCTGCTTTTCGTGACAAACTGTCCTGCTTCTGTAGCACAATCTTCTGCAGAAGTGCAGCTTTCAACAGCATAGAAATACTGAGTGCTCTCCCCTAAGCCTTCGATATCAAAAGAATGTCTTGTCTCAAGAAGATTGGAACTTTCTTCCAGGCCATAGTTTATATCTAATCCATATTCTATCTTCGCTGTTGCCGCTTCGTCGGTCTCCCAGTTGACATCAGCAGTTACTGTTCCGGCAACGATAGTGAGATTATTCAGGCTGACAGCATTGACGATAGGCATGAAGAATATTAGGAAAATCATAAAACCAGCTATTCGTTGCTTGTTCATTCTAGGCTTGGTTTCAATTGTGAAACATACTCTCCTTCAAATATATAGCCGATCATCTTCAGCTTCTCTTCTTTCTTAAGCGGTACAGGGACATATTTCAACACAGGGAACACAACACTCTCAGCGATGACAACATCGCCTCCAGAAGCGCTCCATTTCCCGTTATATCCGCCGACAATCTCATCCCCTTGGGTCAAGATGATGTTGAGGTCATATTCAGCATCTCCATCGATAAGATTGATCATATTATCCTCTGATGGATAGGTCTTATACTGATAATAATCTCCCTGTGCTATCTCGATCGTCACCTGCATGTCATCTTCAAGCTCTTCTGCTGGTCCGATGCTATCTCCATCGCTGTTGTAACGGCGATAGACTGATCTAAAGTCCACGTTCTTGAGTTTAGTGATATCCAACTCAAGCATGTTCTCAGTCAGCTGTGCTTTTGCAGGCAGATATCCTGCTTTTTCAGCAGTGATGAATGGATTGGCACAGCCTTCCGGTAGGGTTGTCCGCAATCGGTATGCGCCATTGTCAGGGATTGTTCTTCCCAAATCACAATTATATTTAAAACATTGTAAACTTACGTTGACATCGTTTAATTCGATATTATATAATCCGTCTTCCTTGCCGTATACCCTGATATCATAGATCTCCTCTCCTGTCTGATCGCAGAATCCTCTGTCAAAGGTGTTGGAAGTGAAAAGCTCCAGTCCATAGTTCTCTTTGAAGGGCTCATTGTTCTTTATCGTGACCGGAAGAACAAAAGTGAACGTATAGCCGTTTCCCCCATAGGCAAACCCATCTCTCAGGGTTACTTTGACAGGATAGTTGACGTCATAGAGGAAATGATAGACGTTGATGCAGAGGAATCGCATGTATTCCTTCTGGCCTTCAATCAGATTGGATTTTAATATGCCGTTATCATGGGGCCGGGCGATAAGCTCAATGCCTATCTTGGGGACGGTCTGCAGGCCTATTGACAAGGTCGGCTCTTCTACATTGATGTCCCAGTACATCCTTAAGTATTCAAACGCATCGATCGGAGCATTCTCTGGGAAATTCCTGTCGGCAATATCATCCATAGTATATTCGAGAAGTTTCTCATAATCCTTCAAAGGCCTCTGGAACGGAACATGATCAGTGCCTTTTATCCTGACTCGGGGCAGATTGACCGTGAGCATCTCCTCCACTTCCTCTTTCACATCACTCACTCTCCAGCTCAGTTCTCCACATCTAAAAAGCATATCAGTGAACGGGACATCCTGGTTGGTGGCCATAAGATTGATGGTGAAGTTCTCGAGCCAGAAGGTGTTGAGCTCAACATCCAGGAGCTTGTTTCCTGTTTCTATTATCTTCCTCAGCCTGACATCTCGCTTCGCCCTGAAGTCTTCCAGGAGAGCATGTGAATTGTTCGCCTTATAGCTCACCCTGATAGGATAATCTAAGACAACAGTGACATCATCTCTGTTCAGGAAAGCATCTACAGTCATATCGTCAAGCTCCACAATCGTATATTCCTCCTTAAAGACAAGGAATCCATTGATGCACTCATGAGTATGTTCTTCGACATATTCTTTTATTTCCTGTTGGACCGAATCTATGCTGGGACTGTATCGTTTGCCTTTATAGAACCAGAAAGGCATTTTGATTATCCCTAGTCCGTCCGGATTCACGTATCTGCTCGGATTCAGGTCAATGGCAGTCGGAATGTCGATGAAACCTCCTTGCTGGCTTATGATGCTCAGGGCGTCATCCAAAGACTGCTCAGCGCAGCTTTCGACAAATCTTTGGACAGGATGCAGTTTCTCAGTCAATACATCCGGCTCTGTTATCATGAAAGTAGACTTGAAATAGAGAAAGAGCACTACTGAAAACAGGACGATCAATCCTAATATGATAAATACGCTCACCTGTGCTTTCTTGATTGCAATCAACCTCTTTTTTGGATTTCGACGAATAAAAATCTCACATATGCAAAGTATAGGAGATAGATGATTATGCTGATGATGCCTCCGATAACTAGATGGATATTGATGAAGAGTGTAAGGGCAGAACTCAAGAATACGTAGGCAAGGAACACAATGACAAAAGCAAGGAAAAAGTCCCATCTCGTAAATGCTGCTTTCAATGAAGGCAGAAAATTGATCTTTCCAGTAATCGCATAATGCATGAACACCATCATAGAGAGATACACCACAAGCAGGACATAGATGCCCAAGGCCCATATAATAAACTGTTGTTTAAGTGTTGAAATGATGACAAAGCCCATTCCGACAAGAGCGTACCACAATAATCCTAGGTACATCGCATTATGGCCGTATTTCATGCTCCCTTTCCTATGGAAACTCAGTCTCCATACCAATGCCCTCAAGATGCTCCAGACAATGATGCCGACGATGATGAAGACCACGATGAGGACGATGAAGTAGGTGAACGAGTGCTGTAAAGCAGGCAATAATTGATCGATCTCGGATTCTGTCAGCTGAAAGATAGTATCGGGAATCTGGATGCTCTGGATCTTAGAGTAGAAAAGCTTCCAGAACCCTGCATAGAGCAGGAAGATGAGCACGAATGCCATCAGATCAACGAAGAAGATCTTCCAATAATCCTTCTCAAATCTCTTGAATGCTTTCTGTACGATATTCATCAGAAATCCACCTCATCCTGGTCATCTGCGACCGAGGCAGGATCAGCACTGCTTGCCCTGCCAGGTATTCTCCTCACATCATCTGCCCTCGGCGTAGCAGGCACGATATCATTGCACAGTTCCGTAACAGTATCGCCATTATGATTAGCCACTCCGCTAGGGAACACTAAGCAGATCTCATGATAGAATGTTGTGCTGTCCTGCACTACTGGATCAGTTCCTGATTTCGAGAACGTCTCCCCTTCATTGATGATATAGTTCTCATCATACATCTGGACAGTCTCATCTCCACGTAAAATGACATTGAATTCTATGGTGCGGCCGCTGTCTGTAGGATTCCTCACACCGTAGCTGAATTTATAGATATAATCAGCCTGCTGTTGGGAATCATTAAAGTATATCGCTTCCTGCACCTCTCCTTCGATATGCGCAATAGGCACCGTAACCCCTCCAGGATGATCGATGAGCAAAGTGCTGCTGCCCACCTTATCAGTCCATCCTGAGCAAATCTCACTCACCCAGCAGTCAGTCCCGCCGAATAAGACCGTTGAACAGAAGAAATCATCCACACCCTGCCGCCATTCAGCCAGATCCTCATCACTCATGAACAGGCTCAATAGTTTCCCTATCCCTGTCTGCGCACTTTCTAAGATATTGAAGGTAGTGATAGCAGTCTGCTCCCTATTATTGGGTCCGCCTGATGCAACTCTATGTTTTTCTAGAATTTTCCCTAGGTTTTTCTCTTGTTCCTCACAATCTTCGCATTCCTTATATGATCCATCGCTCTGTTTGTCATAAAATTTCCCATCTTCAACGTTGAAACAAGGATTCATGCAATACATGACGATATTGTCTTTTGTCTCTCTGACATACGTGCCAGCAATATTCTCTCCTACAATTTCAAAAGCAGGATTGCCAGATTCAGTTGTACTTTTCATGGAGAAAACAATGATATCATCCTCCAAAAGTTCTATTTGATCAATATGCAGATTGCCTTTATCATCTTTATTATACGTAGTTATTGCATCAAAATGCTCAAACTCGCCATCCGCTGCACGGGTTCCCTCAGTGACAACTATTTGATTTCCATCGAGACTTATTTCAGCCCCGTCTGTAATCAATGTGTCATCAACACGTGTGAGATCTCTTCTATCCATCCGATTCAATTCCGCAACAGTAAGCATCTGAGGCAGATTCCTTCCAAAATCAGCGCTGAAATCCCCATTGCCGATTATCCGTTGAGATTGTTCAGAATCCAATATGGTCTTTTCCTTGCTTCCTTCTTTGCTGATGGTCGTTGTGCCTGTCTCATCCTGCTCAATAATGATGTCGCCGATGAATCGAAGCATCCCTGGCTTGCCGTCTGTAAACTTGAACCATTCAGCACCTGCTTCAGAATTCTCATGCGGTTCGATCTCTCTCCCATTATACGTTAATATTGGACCGTCTTTAGTAGACTTGAATTTCACCTTCGTATTCCCGTGCAAGTCAATAGGATTTGTTCCATGCATCAATGTCCTCTTCACAACTTTATTATTCTTATATTCTGTGATTAAAGTATATTCTCCACTCTCTTCTTCCTTTACCTTGCTGACAGGAGACAGTTTTCCATTTACTTCAGTGAATGTCTCTGTCTCTGTGGTTTTGATACCCTCTGATGTGCTCGTTTTGGTATAGGATATACTCCTGCCATCTGGTGAGATAGAAGGATTCTTTTCCTGATTAGTCAGGTATTCTCGACGAATAAGGTCTGATGCAGCGACGAAAGCCGGATAATCATTTTCATCCACCGGCACAATTTTTCCGTTATAGATGACAGTGCCAGTGACTTCATCCCTTTTCACATTACTTTGATCAACTGGCTGTCCTACTGCTCCTTTTGGGGTGATTTGAACTTGTTTCATATATCTCTCAATGAGAACTGCTCTCTGTTGTGAACTAAATCCTTGTGCTATAAGGCTCCGTTCATATTCTTTCTTAATGTCCTCCCGCAATGATTTTTCATCGGTTTCTACGATAGAATAAGACGCCCCTCCTGGCAAGGTAACAGAGAAATCTTCCTTTTTTGTGGGAACTGCAATTTGGAGCTTTTGTTTCTCCGATTCATATTCCTTTTTAACTTCTTTTAGCTTATCTTCAGCTATTTTTGCTTGTTCAAACTTACCTTCATTATAGAGTCTGATTGCATCATTCTCAAGTTTAATAATCTGGCTTTCATACGCCCTCAATTTTGCTTGCTCGAGTGAGCCATCTGCTGTTGTTTGGATAGGTTGCGTTGGTTCCTCTTTTTTTATTTCAGTATACTTCTCTTGTGCTTCGGCTAATTCTTTCTCTTTTTGTTCTGCCTCTTCGATCTTGTTTTCTGCATATAATTCCAGTGCTTCTGCTTTGAGATCGGCAATTTGCTTTTCATAAGCATTCTGTCTTGCAGTATCAAGAGCTGATGATTGTTGACCGCCTGTTCCTTGTTTCACAAGAGAAACTGTTTGCTTATCATCCGATAATTTATATTCAGATCCCTCACTATCCTTCCAAACTTCATCATCGACATGATAGCGCAGTGATCGTCTGCCAGAAGCTTTGGTGGGATCATCAATATATGCAGTGAAAGCATCTTCTTCAAGTTCACCATCATCTGCATACGTTTTTTGGATGGTATATGTCCTCCTTCCTAGGTCATCGTAAGTTGGTGGTGAAACTAATGTTTTCTGGTCTTTTAGGGTATTACCGACAGAATCAATAAAAATGGCAAAATCTTCACTTGAATCAAGTTCATTATTATCTCCATGAAAATCAAATCCTTTCCAATCGTCGTCATCATTGTTACGATATAATACTTCATCATCATCACTTAAATCATCAGCTTCTCGATAAATTTTAGCTAATCCATCAGAGTAACTCCATGTCTGTTCCTTCCACGGTTCTTCTTCATCTGTTTTATCGAATTTATGCCATTTTCCATCCTCATACTTAAAATATTCAATTCCCGTGCCTGTGAGCGGATTTCCTTCATATTTGACTTCAATAGTTCCAGAAGGCTTGCTAAAATCATAGGACTCGCCTGTTTTTTGTTTATTGAGTTCAGTTTTCACCCAGTTAACAAACGTTGCATAATCCTCTACATCATCAATCTCACCAATATCTCCCCTCATATGGGGAATTTTTTCAAATTTAGCATTGCTCTCCGAGGAAGCGCGATACTCAATAACATCATCCCAATTAAAAATACCCAGATCATCTGAATGTGCATAAACCTGAGCAAGTCCTTCATCAAAAGTCCAGCTTTGTTTTTCGTATGACCGTCCATCACCAGTATACCATGATTTACCATCATATCTTAGGTAATCTTCACTTTCTCTAAACTCAAGATACTCTGCTTGTACTGCTCCAGCTAACAAAAGCAAAAGAACAGTATAGCAAATGATTCTCTTCATTCCCAATTCCTCGCCAATTCAGTTATGTCGATTATTTCTTTGCCTTCGAAAAAGATACGTGCGTCATAACTT
>JAAOYF010000054.1 GCA_018221205.1 Candidatus Woesearchaeota archaeon
CGATAGGCAGGCTGTTGGTCGAGAATTCATCCACCTTGATGCTCTCGCCGGCGATGTTCTCGTTATGCTCAGGAATGACAAACCCTTTCTCTTTGATGAGGTCTATGCTGATCTCATAAGTGCCCTCTGCAACAGTGATCTTTTCATTCTTATCAAAAGTGATCTCAGCAAGATCAAAGTCATTATCCTTGCTTAAGCTGACAAACGCAAGTTCATCTTCTGCAAGATCACTTATCTGACCGTCATATACCCATTCATCGCCTTGCTTCTTCACCAGTTTCTTCTTCACTTCGACAGTCAATTCCTTGATAGGGTTCATCTTGACAACAAACCTATCGCTTCTCTCTTTGGAGCTGTCATAGGTGAAGAAATGATCCTCGTAGCCTTCTTTCTTCAGGAGAACACTTCCGCCTAAGCAGACAGGGAAGCTGCTTTCAAGTCTTCCCTCTTCTGTCTCACCGATATAGCAGCTATCGATGCAGGTATAATAGACCTGGACATCATCAAGAGCATTGTCGGTCAGAGAATCATACGTCTCGATGATGACCTCTCCTGAGTTCCGTTTATTCCCATCACAGAGCAAGGATTCCGGAACCGCATCCAATAAGACGATCGGAGTGAATAAGGCAGGCATAGGTTCATTATTGCGTACATTTGCCTCCAGCATGAAGTTGAACGTATATCCTTGATCATTGAAAGCAGCTGGATCTTCCAATTCGACCATGACAGGATAGCTGACATCATAGACAAAATTATACCGTTGCAGGCCGATAGGAAGTAAGTCAGTGAACATCGCCTCTGGCTCGCAGATATCTCCCCTGCAGTTAAGATCAAAATACATGTCCCAGAAATCAAGATAGTTGAAGTTCACGTTCACATCATGGATAGAGATATTATTAGGCATGCTCATGCCCCTATTGAATATTTTATCTGCAAAGTATCTTCCTGTATCGATCTCCCGCCAGTTCAGGCTGTCCACAACCCGTAAGAGAGGGATATATCCCATCACCACGCTCTGAACACTCCTCTTCACCGATCTTTTGTTCCATCGCACTGAACTGCCGAATTCAAACGTCGTATCAGACATAGGAGGAAGCTTTTCTTTGTCGACTCCTGAGAAGCCGACAATAAGATTGGTGGTTGCCCTTTCCAAGAACCTGAATTCCTGCTGCAGTTCAGTGAGATAGGTAGCCATCTCATAGACTTTACGTAGATCAAGATCAAGTGTGACAAAAAATCTTTCTATATCAAATCTATTTTCCCCTCTGGAGACTTCCAAAGGATAATCCAATTCAATAATCACATTCCGTTCAGCGATCGTGACAGTGGAGGTAGGCTCTTTCAGTTCATCAACAATAAAACCCAATTCCTCAATGCCTCCGAATCCTGCGATGCATTCTTTAAGATGCTCATCGACATAACGCTCTAATTGCTCCTCAACAGAATTCTCTCCTCGTAATTCAAGCATCTTGCTCGAGAACTCACATTCTCCTGTACATTCATTCTCAGATGCAAGATAGTGCCAATAAGGGATGATCATCTCTGAATCCCTTGAAAATGCCACTGAATCACCCTCAGTAGCCACCCCTCCTGGATGCAATGCTTCTGTATAGATATACCCTCCTCTCTGGCCCATGATATGCAGACCATTAGTTGCTGTATCCTCCAGGCATCTCTCCACAAAAGGCTGCACAGGCAGGAACTCACTGGGCAATTCCTCAACAATATCAGTGACTGCAGGTAAGATATCACCCTTGATGACCTCTCCCCTGAAATAGAAGAACATTCCGACAGCTCCCAGAATCACTATTCCTAGTATGATAAATAGGCTTACTTGCGCTTTTCCCATAATTCCCGTATCCCCTTTTGGATGACTTCTATATCATACAGCCGCTGCTCCATCAATTCTCGTGCAAGCATCGACTTCTTCTTGCCTAGTTTTTTGGCTAATTGTTCGAGAAGTTTATCTATCTCATCACTCACTGTTATCCTGATCTGATTAGACATTTTGTACTTACTTTAGCCTTATTCAAGTTATAGTATATAAATTTATCTACTAGTATATACAAGATAGCATAAGAAACAAGCTGATTTATACTTGATTAAGGCTATTCCAAG
>JAAOYF010000055.1 GCA_018221205.1 Candidatus Woesearchaeota archaeon
CTCTATTCAAGAAAAAAGAGAAACTACCTGAGCCAAAATCTTTACCGCCTTTACCTAAAAAAGAAGTCAAGATAGAGCCGTTGGCTAAACTATCGCCGCCTAAAAAAGAAATCAAGCCTACGTTCACTTTATTCAAGAAAAAGGTTCCTAAACCTCTGAAGGCAAAGGAACTGAAAGCAAAGAAACTTTTCTTCTTCGGAAAGCCGGAAATCCCGAAGCCAGACAAGAAAGCAGAGAAGGAACTATTATCGAAAGAGATAGGTACACTTGAGAAGACGCTAAAACCAAGGCCTAAGAAATTCCTTTTCGGCAAGCCGAAAGAGGATGAACTGTCGAAGCTCCTGAGAGAGATAGAGGAGAAAGAACCGATGCTTGACATTCCTGGGGCCAAGGATCTCGAGAAAGAATTAGAGAAACCTGTTGCCAAACCTCTTTTGTCCAAGAAACTGCCGGAACCCTCTGAAAAGGCCATCAAGCCAAAGTTTTCGCTGTTCAGGAAGAAAGAAAAACTGCCAGAGCTGAAACTTTTACTCCCTCTACCTAAGAAAGAGATAGATATAGAGCCGTTGAGGACAAAGATATCACCCCCTAAAAAGGAAATCAAGAGATTCACACTCTTCAAGAAAAAAGAGAAAATGCCTGAGCCTCCGAAGAAACCTGCTCAGAAGATACAGCCAGAATTGCTACCTATGCCTAAAACTCCACCATCTAAGAAGGAGAAACTGTCTCTGCCGAAAATCGAGAAGCCGAAGGAAAAATTCTCCCTCTTCAAAAAGAAAGAGCCTTTGCCTCCCCTGTCCAAAATCAAACCAAAGGAGATCAAGCCTGAGAAAGAATCACCTCCGTTACCAAAATCACAGAAGCACGGATTCACTTTATTCGGCAAGCCAAAAGTCTCGAAGATGGAGAAGCCAGGGGACGAGCTGAAACGATTGCTGGAAGATATCCAGAAAGAGCCAAAACTGTTTAAGAAGGAATTGCCAGTGCCGAAACCTAAACGAGAGATAGCTGAGCCGAAAAAGTTCACTCTCTTCGGCAAGCCCAAGATTCATCCTCCAAAAAGCCCATCTGTCAAGAAAGAACTACCCATACCCAAACCGAAAGAGATTGCACCGCAGAAGAAATTCTTTTTCGGCAAGCCGAAGGTTCCTACCCCTAAAATACCCTTACCTAAAAGTGGATTGATACTATCTAAGAAAAGATCTTCTGTGCTGCCTCCTCCTCCACCAGGGATACTCTCGAAAACAGAGCTCAGCAAATTTGAGGAGTCTGAAGTGAAACTTGAAAGGAAGATGGCCCATAAGATACGGAAGGAAGAACATAAGGAGGGGAAGCAGAGACTCAAAGTCCTCAAGAATAAGATCAATGAGCGCGAGAACCTTCTGCTCCAAAAGCAGAGTGAAGAGAAGCGACAGCAGAAGGAATTGAAAAAACAGGAGAAGTTTGATCTTGGGAGAGAACTCGAAAGCATGGAGACTGAACAGCAGCATAAGCGGCATAGGCTTGCTGATACTGTCCGGAAAGCTGAGGAGAGGACATGGCTTTCACACCATCGTAAAAAAGAGCTGGAGAAACTAGATAGATTGCAGCAGATGGAAGCAGGGGATCATGCAGTGCATATGGAAGGGCAGCAGCTGAAAGACCAGCGAAAGCAAGAGAAGGAATTCAGGAAGAAAGAGCTTGCTAAACAAAAGGAATCACATGCTAGAGAAAAAGTTCTTACTAGACATAGGAAAGTGCAGGAAGATATGTTACGTGTACAGCAGGAGAAGTCGAGCAGAGAGAAGCTTTTAGGGATGAGCAGGGAGAATTTTACAGAACTTCAGGATCAGCGTCGGCAGGAGCAGCTTGCGAAAGAAGGAAGACTATCAGAGCTGCCAGAACCGCCGATGCCAGAGCCACCAAAGATAGAAAAACCATTTGTTGAAGAACCTACTCTGGACATGGGCAGAGAGGTCGACCATGCTTTGAGGATGGCCCAAGCCCAGGAGAAAAAAAGGCACGATCATGAGATGGCATGGGAAAAGAGAAGAGGGACGAAAGAGCAGCAGAAGATCGAGGAAGAGATCTTCCGCATCACTGATTTCATAAAGAAGGAGCCTTTATCTGATGTGGAGAAACAGAAGATACAAGGCATCAAATCAAAAATCCAGGATGAGCAGGTAGCATTGCATGATCAGATCAGTACAGAACAACAACGAATACAAGAAGAGATACTGCATCGGCATGCAGAAGTCCAACGAGCCATCCAGCGTATCAAAGAAGACCATCTCACCTATAAACCTCGAGATTTAGTGTTAAAACAGGAACATCTTGCCGGTCAAGGGGCAGTCTATGGAGAAGCTGAGCACATAATGGAAAGGATAGCGGATGCCAGGGAAGAGATGATGAGACTGCATCTTGAGAGTGCGAAACAGATCTATGTCGAACTCATGAGAGAATATCTTAAATTGCAGCTTACTGATAAGAGGAAAGTATATCCGGAACTTGCTGAACTGTATAGTGAAAGGAAGAAAACAGAAGCGATGTTCACCCAGTGATCTTTTTCATTATTTCTTCAACCTTTTTTTTCAACTTATCAATCGATCCATTGTTCTTGATAAGAAAGTCAGCGTGCTTCATGGCATTGTTGATATCCTGTCCAGGGGTCTTGCCTTGGTTCTCATGATCATCGATCTCCTTGAATTTTTCAAAGCTTTCTGGATCTCCAGGACGTTTTCGGGCCTTTAATCGTTCATATCTTGTCTTCTGTGAGGCATCTATGGCAATGATATATGCATCGGGAAATTGCTTTAGCTCGTTTATTTCGTCTACTGTCCGGATGCCGTCCGCGGCAATGTTCACTTTTGTCGCGTTCTCAACAATCATCTTTGAGAGGATGCCGTTATTATCGCTCTCCTCTTTCACCTTGTTGCCGAGCATCTGCAGATTCTCTCTTGTGGCCTCGATATTGCGTTTCTTCGCCTCAATCCTTAGGATATCTGAATAGGTGAAATGCTCGAAGCCCTCTAGAAATCTGGCAGCTGTTGTCTTTCCTGCTGCTATGGTGCCTGTAAAGCCGATTATCATCAGAAAAGTAAGGAAGTATGCTTTTATAATATTTGCGTATCCAAATATTTAAAAATAGAATGCTATTTGATTTCATTATGGACATCATCATAGGTTGTGACCACGGCGCCTTCAAGGTGAAAGAGGAATTGAAGAGGCATCTTTCTGATAATGGTCATGCTGTCGAAGATGTGGGAACGGGAAGTGACCTTTCTGTCGATTACCCCGAATATGCTGCTAAATTAGCGAAGAGAGTGCAGGAGACAGGCAATACAGGAATATTGCTTTGCGGAACTGGGATCGGCATGAGCATGGCAGCAAACAAGTTCAAAGGCATTAGGGCTGCTTTATGCCATGATGTGCATACAGCGAAGATGGCTCGTGAACATAACAATGCGAATGTGCTTTGCCTTGGTGGAAGGACCACTTCGTTAGAAGATGTGAAAAAGATCGTTGATGTTTTTTTGACTACCGAGACAAGCCAAGAAGAACGGCATCATCGAAGGGTGGATGAGATCTCTTCAATAGAAAAAGATAACTTTAAATAACTCATTCTTTGAGAAAAAAGCATGCAGGAATTCATTATCTCGGCAATCGCCTACCTTGGCCTGATCGTGGGCTCTTTCCTCATGGTACTTGCGCCGGAAGAGAAGAAACCAGGCATGAAGTATTTTCATTCAATCCATTACATCCTCTTTTTCTTCTCGATCATCTTAGCCATGATCGTAAGTGAGAGATCCCCTCTTATGATCATCGTCTCGATCATCGTAGGAGTTGCCTATTACTACATGCGGAGACATTTCGCCTATCTTGGCTATCTCCATTATTCTTTCCTCATCGTGTTTTTCTCCTCGACTGCATACAACACCCTTTTTCCTATCATCATGTTTGCGTATGGGCTTGTAGTGGGAGCTTATCTCATCAACCTCAAAGAGAAGTCAAAAAGCTTCTTCAAGCTTCTTCCTTATGCACTGTCTATACTGACCACGTACTTGTTCAGCCTAGTTCTTTGAACGTTCTTCTAGATGCCCAGAGATATTCTATTCCAGAATAGATCGTTATGACGACAGCAACCAGCATGAAATGCCATGCATATGGGAAATGGATGATAACTGCCACTATAGCGATGATCTGGACGACGGTCTTGATCTTTCCGGAGAGCTTAGCAGCGATCACCTCTTGTCTGGTCGCGGCGACCATCCTGATTCCAGTGATGGCAAACTCCCTGGCAATTATCGTATATGCCATCCAGGCGTCGATGCCTTTGCCGATGAGAAACACCAAAGCAGAAGAGACCAGAAGCTTGTCAGCGAGAGGATCGATCAGTTTACCGAAATTTGTTACCTCTTTCCTCTTTCTTGCCAAATAGCCGTCTAGGGCGTCTGAAAGCGCCAAAAGTATGAAAGAGCCTGCTGCGACATATTCTCTCCACGTGATATCGCTCAGGAGGAAAAGGATGAAAAGGGGAATGAGCAGAATCCTCAATATAGTTATCTGATTTGGAATGTTGATCTTCAGAGGGCCTCTTGCCTTGTGGAAGAGCAACCTATAGCCTTGTGCGAAATAGATCAAGGCAGAGATTGCGGTGAAGAATGCAGTGAGGAGAATCAAGATAGTCTTTAATGCAGGATTGACGTTGAGCACGAACACCACCAGAGTCGTCATCTGGATGAATGTAGTTGTCTTCCCTAACAGATTCGGAGTCAGCTCTTCTTTTCTGTATCGATACAAGAACACAGAACCGCCTATTAAGAGGATAAGGTCGCGAGAGATGATGATCAACGCAACCCAAAGGGGAAAATTGAATTTCACCAACAAGGCAATGACTGCAAACACGATGAGTACCTTATCTGCTGCAGGATCGAGTATCTTCCCTAATTTCGTCTGGATCTTCCATCTTCTCGCTATCTGGCCGTCGATCAGATCAGTGAGCGCTGCTATGAAGATGACAATAAATGCATCCCGATAGCGTTGCATGAAGACGAGAATCATGAAGATCGGCGCGAGAACCATCCTTACTATCGAGAGGATATTCGGCAGATTCTTGAGCTCTTTTAGGTCTACCATTTTTCTTTTCTGATTTTCAGATAGAATGCGAGATGATTCACTGTGACATGGAGCATAAAACTTGCAAGCAGCGCTGTGAAGAGAAATTGCCAGCTGAACAGTGCATAATAGAGGGGGGCCACAAAGATTAACGCCCCTGCGACGAAATCGAGCTGATCAAAAGGTATCCACTTATCTCCCGGTTTTATTCCCAGCATCCTTTTGAAATAACTAGCTACGGCATCACCGATCATCGCTCCCAGACCCATGAGCGTCCCTAATAGGACAGGCCTGGAGTAATCGATGACGCTGATGGAGTTAAACCAAGACACATTCAAGAGTGACTGCTGGACAAAGGCAAGAAAAATTCCCGTTATGACGCCGATGAATAATCCTCGGTAGGTCTTATGATCTCCCATCAATCTTTTTCCTCTCTGCTTCAGCTTGTGGTCTAACGGATAGTCAAGCTGCTTCAACAATCTCGCTTTCTGTGCCAGGACAGGCGCCATATTGGCGAAATAGGCAGGAACAAGGAAGTACATGCTCTCCAGGATAATCTGCATCACAGTCATACTACCCTCCTTATGGTAAATGGACTGATCATCAATGCGCCGAGGAGAATGAAAAGATAAGGGTAGAATATTGTCGGCAGACTGAAGAAGAATATGAGCGGGATGATGAGGCCATTCAAGGTTATCGGCATGCCGATGAACCCTTCTCTCAGGTTGATGATATTATATCTTGCCAGACGGATCATTCCGCAGGTTATGAAGAATATCAAAGCGATGCCCAGAAAGAGGTCAACTGCTGCGTATGAAAATCCAAAAAAAGCCGTCGCTATGCCAAAACTTGACATATCAGCCAGTGAATCTATCTGCTTGCCGAATTCTGTCTTCTGTTTCAAGAGGGAAGCGACCTTTCCATCCATGAAATCCATGAATACGGCAACAATGAGCAGGATAGCAGCCATCTGGAATTCTCTCTGGACGATAAAGTAGATGGCGAGCAGTCCTGAAAGCAGATTGAGAAAGGTTATCATGTCAGGAAGATTCATAATCTTTTTCAGATCGAACTTATCAAGATTCCTGAATTTCCCCATTCTTCTCATGAGAGCATTGGCATTTATTAAGTTTTTGCATAATCTTTTTAATACGCCTAGCTATTCTGGCACTATGGCCATTACTATACTTGATTGCTATACGGATGAGCCTGCTGGTTTGGGGGTTCCTCCTTATCTGGGAACGTATCCAAGATATCTGTATGGCTATCTGAAGGAAGAGCATGAGACCATTAATTACCTGACCATCGATGATCTCCGGCTGCATATCTTCTATCAGGGCAAGATCAAGGAGAAAGCCCAGACCGATATCAAGACCTATAATCTCACGAAGAATTATCCCCATATCAGCAAGATATTGTCTGAGACCAATGAATTAATCATCATTGTCGGAGTGCATGCACCAGGAAAATACCTTTCTGCTTTACCTGGAATTTTACATGAGGTTCTTCGGCTCGTGAAAGATATCAAATGCAAAAAAGTTCTTACTGGGCCTGCACTCTATGGCACTTCTCTGGAAGGAGGCAAGTTTTTCGAGAAGGCAGACCTGCAGAAGTTTGATGAAGTTCGAAATTATAACTTTCCTTTTGCGAAAGTCGCTGGCTATGCTGTCAGCGGTGCAGAACTTGTCAAACAGATTCCTGATTATCGTATCATTGAATTGGAGACAGGAAGAGGGTGTTCGAGCAAAGGATGTAATTTCTGCACTGAACCGTTGAAAAGCAGACTGATGTTCCGACGGAAAGAGGATATCATCTTGGAAATGAAGGCAATGCATGAGAATGGAGTTGTTGATTTTCGCCTCGGCAAGCAAGCTTGTTTCTATACCTATCCTGGACCTGATAAACTTTTGGAAAGGATAAGGGAGGAGATCAAGGATATCCGAACATTGCATATCGATAATGTGATTCCGAGCATGGTTCTTTCTTCACGAGGAGATAGGATCACAGAGGCAATAGTGAAGCATTGCACACCTGGAAATATCGCTGCTTTTGGCGTGGAGAGTTTTGATCCTGCAATCATCGAAGCGAATAATCTTGCCTGCGATGCTGAGACGTCTTTTGAAGCCATCAAAAGAGTCAATGAGCTTGGAAGAGAGATGGGGAAGAACGGCATGCCAAAATATTTACCAGGCATCAATATCCTCTTCGGATTAGAAGCAGAGAGCAAGCAGAGCCAGGAAGAGAATATGAAATGGCTGAAAAAGATCTATGATGACGGACTATTGGTGAGAAGGATCAACATCAGGCAGGTTGCTGTCTTTCCTGGAACAAAACTTTATGAGCGGTGCGGGAATAAATATCTGCGCAAGAATAAAAGATATTATTGGAAATGGCGGAATGAGATAAGGCAGAAGATCGATTTTCCGATGCTGAGGAGATTGGTGCCGAAAGGATCAATCCTGAAGGGAATCCGGACAGAGGTGCATGACGGCAATACGACGTTCGGCAGGCAGATCGGAAGCTACCCTCTTTCCGTGGGCATCAAGAAAAAACTGCCCTTGAAAAAATTCTATGATATCAAGGTTGAGGACCATATGCTGCGGAGTGTTGTCGGCTCTATCCAATAATTTTATATAACCATTTTCTCTTTAGACCATTATGAAAAAAAGAGGGCAGGCAAAGACCATCACGTATATCATCATCGCCATCGGTCTTGTTGTGCTGATCATCTTTTCTCTCTCTTCATTCCAGGAATTGGCTTCTCAGCAGGATGATATCCAGATCGTCAATCTGCAGAAGAGCATCGCCACAAGAGTATTGCAGCAGAGCACCCGTTCTAAAGGAACGAGAATGAATGCTTCTTTCGCTGTTCCCTCTTCTGTCCATCAGATCTGTTTCTTCGACTCCAATCAATCATTTGATAATCTGAGGAATCCTGCGATCACCAGCTTATTCGCTGATGATGAGGTGAATAATCTGTTTTTGCTCTCTGGTGGGAGCTATATCCCTGGGAGAGTGGAGAATATGGTTCTTCGAAAGAATCCTTTATGCGCAAAGATCATCAATAACCGGATAGATCTTGTTCTGGAAACTTCCCAGCAGCAGACAGTTGTGGATGCCTCTGCAGATGTCGAGGATGTCCAATGTGTATCTGTCCTGGAGCATGGTCCGAATGAGGGAAAGATCGATATTGTATTTTTAGGGTATGCATTCAAAGATACTGATGAATTCAATGAGGAGGTCAACCGCTATATGAATAACATCCTCTTGGAGTTTAAGCCTTTTTCCGATTATATAGAGAAGTTCAATTTCTATCGCGTGGATGATACAAATATCAGCTGCGATATCTCTGGCTATATTGCCTGCGACCAATATCAGCTCTTGAAGTCGGCGTCAAATTGTCCGAATGATTATATCTTCCTTTTAGTAGCAAGATCCAAGATAGCTGAATTCATCAAGCCGGTGCGAAGTTCTGCTATCGGCAAGATCGCAAAGATAAATACTGCTGATAAGCCTTTTGTTCTGGTGCATGAATTCGGCCATACTTTCGGCGATCTGGCTGATGAATATGTCGATGATAACTACTACACCCTCTCTAATTTTGATGTGAGTAAATACCCTAATTGTGATTCCAGCCCCTGCGATGCGTGGCAGACCATCAATGGAAGCAGCTGCTATCAAGGCTGCTCTCTAAGCAGGTATTTCAGGCCGACAGAAGAATCGCTCATGCGTTCGTTGAGCAGCCCTACCTTTGGGCCGGTGAATGAACGAGAGTTGCTGAAGAGGTTGCTGCACTATGATTAGACAAGCTGTTTATCTCATGATGGCAGTTGTTCTGTTAGGTGGAGCTCTTGCAGCAACCCAAGAAGTTGTCGTCTTTAAACTGCATTATGATCATGGTGAAGTGAAGGTGCTTAATTTCACGAAGAAATATGGCTTTACTCCGGATAGACGGATCCAACCCGATCCAGGCTATATGCTGAGGGTGCTTTCGGATGAAGGAGTGATCCATGAATTCCGGTTTAAAGTACCTAATGAGCTCATAGCAGAGGGAACCGATGAGACCGGCGAATTGAAAGGGGGGAAAATTGTCCTCGAGGACATGAATTTTGCATTATCAATCCCTCATTTTGATGAGATGACCTCTATCGAGATCTATTCTGAGAATGATGAAGTTGTAGGAACATACTTGTTTCCATCTGATGATATCACTACGATCAAATCCAGCCTTATCGGATTTATCATCATCGTCACTATTGTCAGTATAGGGTTTATCTTCTGGCGATACAAGAGGAGAAGTTAAAGAGGTCTTTCGAAATTATTTCGGAAATTGCACTGGACAAAAATTCTTCTCACGTGGGATTTAAAAACAGTAGCCTGTTCTGAAAAAGAGGACACGCTCACCTGCTAAATTGTGATTTCCGGTTTAACCAGAAATCACTTAGGCAGGTTCGCTCAATGTCCTCTTTTTCGTTGCTCCAAAGATCCAGCAATGGAGATCTTTGGAGGTGTTTTGAAATGAATTTATCAACAGATGAAAAATTGGCTGAGCTGATTGGTATTATGTTAGGGGATGGATGTCTTTGCAGAACTGCAAGACAAAGGCTTATCTATATTTGCGGACACAAGACTGATGATTGCGAATACCATACTACTATTACTGCAAAACTCTTTAAAGACATTTTCAACAAGGAGATTAAAATCCATTTCAGAAATAATGTAAATGTTGTTTACATTAAATTCAGTGATAAGGAAATCTTCAGAACACTTCGTTCTTTACAGATACCGGTCGGAAAGAAATATAATTACTTACGCATTCCGGTTTGCATTAATTCAGACAAGCTATTTTGTTCTTTAATGAGGGGGTTATTTGATACTGATGGTTGTGTCGTACTAAGTAGGCAACATAGAGAGAATCCTTACTATCCAAGATTAGAGATA
>JAAOYF010000011.1 GCA_018221205.1 Candidatus Woesearchaeota archaeon
GCGTAGCCGCGTAAAAGTATTTCTAAGAAGTCGACCTAAAGGTCGGGGAATTAAACCCCTGTGCTCGCTACGCTCGCATTAAGATATGGAAGGTATTTCTTATAGTATCTTTAGTCTACTGTACTGCTCATAGGCTAGGTTAAATAGAGGAAATAGAAGAAATACGGAACGTTAAGCTTATAAAGAAAATAACTGTTCCAACCTTCATGCCAACGTCGCATACTCAAAAATCTTTGTCGATTTTTGGTCGCGTCTAGACATTCACTTCGTTCATGCCAACGTCGCATAACCTGGTATTGCGCCAGCTTGGAAAGCTGGTTTCCGCAAGGATATCCCGGTTCAAATCCGGGCGTTGGCGTTTTAGAATTCTTCTGTGTTTATGATCTCGGCATTATACCAGTATTTGTACTCGTCGAATGTTGCTTTCTTGAATATGCCGATAGCGTCTTTGATTGCTGTTATGTAGAAACCTTTCATGAATGCTGATCTCATGGTTGTATCGACGCAGCCATCAGCGTAGAATCCTGCAAAAAATAATTTTTCAATGTTATTATCTTTCAGATATTTTTCTAATTCTGGATTGGAGAATCCGTCATAGAGATGCTTGATCATAATTTTGTTATCTTTTGGATCGAACATGAGCTCTGATCCTGGACTGTCTTCTGAACATAATTCTTCTGTTCCATCTCTCTTATATCTTTCATAGACATTCTTCGGCCAATGCTTCTTTCCGTAGATTGATTTTATGAAAATAATTGGAATGTCTCGCTTTCTTGCTTTGTCAACCACTGCCTGTATGTTCTTGAGAACTTTTGGATAATTCGAAACGTCCAGGCCTTTCTTCGCTGATAATCCTTCTTCTGCGCAGAAATCCTTTTGCACGTCAATAACCAGGAGTGCTTCCTTCATATGTTTGTAGAATAGGAATAGCTATATAAATATTCGCGAATCCATGCTTTCATGAAGATCCTCATTATGGGTGCGGGTGCGTTCGGCACAGCTATCGGCGGATTTTTAGCTAAAGAGCATGATATCATTCTAGTGGGTAGAGAAAAGTATATGGAACCTATCCGAAAGAACGGATTGAAAGTAAGCGGCGTTCTTGGTGAATTCACTGTCAAAAATATTCGGGCTGAATCTTCTGTTCCCAAAGAAGAACAAGAACTGATTATCCTGACGACGAAATCTCAGGATACAAAGCAAGCAGCAGAGCAGATGAAGCCTGCTGTCGGCAAAACTGCTATTCTTAGTTTACAAAATGGTGTTGGAAATGAAGAAGTTTTACAAGAGATTCATGGTGAAGACAAAGTCTTGGGAGGAATAGCTATGATGGGGTTTGAGATTGTCAAGCCAGGAGAGGTCAAAGTAACTGCAGTGGGAGATCATATGAAGATCGGCGAGATGGATGGAAAGATGACCGAACGAATAAAGAAAATCGCAGAGGTCTTCACTGATGTAGGTATTGAGACAGATGCAGTGGATAACATCAAGCACCATATCTGGACTAAATTGATGTATAACTGCGCCTTGAACTCGACAAGCGCTTTGTTTGGTGTGGAATATGGCAAATTACGCAATGAATATGCCTGGAAGATCGTCAATGATATCATCAAAGAAGTGTTTTTGGTTGCAGAGAAGAAGAATATCAAGCTCAATTGGAAAGATCATAAAGAAATGGTCGGTTTTTTGGATCAAGTATTGAAAAAAGTAGGCAAACATCGGGCTTCGATGCTGCAAGACTTGGAATTAGGAAGAAAGACTGAGATAGATTTCTTGAATGGAAAAGTTGTTGAGTATGGGAAAGAAATTGGAATAAAAACGCCAGTGAATGAGATTCTTTGGAATTTGATCAAATTTCGGGAGAATTAATGTTTCACTACTTGTGGTCACAAGAATAATGAGTGGACTGGCCGGGATTTGAACCCGGAGCCTCACCGCAATTGGGAATGGAGACAAACCTCCTATTCTTGCCAGCGGCGCGTTATACCAGATTTAACTACCAGCCCAAACGTTCTGCTTTGAAAGGTCGGATATCCTTTAAAAACCTTGTGACGCTTTCTTGATGAAGTTGAAAACAATATCGCTTCTTCCATTTTTTGTGTTGTTGAGAATAATAACTATAGGAGTATCCAAAATCAACGAGTATGGTTTTTACCTGTCTAGCTAGACCTTCGCTAGTTGTATTGAAGCTAATGCGGATTCTGTTCTCTTTTTTCTTATATAATATGCTTCCATCTGTATCAAATAATCCTTTAACAAACCCCCTTTTGAATGATTTGGATACATCCATTATCTTTAATTTAACTGTAGAGTGTTTAGATGTGGAATCATAATCTAAGAAATGAGAAAAGTATTCAAATAAAGCTTTTGAATATGTTCTAACTCGAAAGGTGTGTGCATCTTCACTGATGTGAAATTTTCTTTGAAAATGTTTTTCGAATAATTGTTTCACATACAATAAATAATCATTATTAACTTTGCCGACATGAACATTGATAGTATATTGATAATTCTTTGGATAAAAATATTGGCTCCCGTCTCCAGCAAAAATTCCCATTATTTCACCTGTTTGTTTGGTATAAGATATTTGAAATTTTGTGGGGGATTTTTTGTATGATGGATCGACGCCCAAGTACTTTATGGCCGTGTTTTTAGAGATTTTTAAGTCTCGGCAGATTGTTCTTTTTGAAAATCCTCTTCTCGACAGATATTTTATCTTTTGTAATTTCTCAACTGATATTTTATTCATAATTCCACCTCCAAAGTTTTCGTGTTTTGAAACTTTGGAGCTCTTAAAAAGAGAACAATGAGCAAAACAGCATAATTGATTTTAGGCTTTGCCGAAAATCATTATTTAGCTGTTTTGCGTGTTCTCTTTTTTGTAACAAGGACTTCTATATATGTCTAATCGAACAATAACCGAAAGAAATTTGACTTAAAAAGGGTGTTATACCAGGTTTAACTACTGGCCCAGACCTCTAAAGAACCTCTGAACCATATAAAAAAGTATCTACTTCACTGCAATCTTAATATCCTTTCCTTGGACAGTCTTCCGTCCAGAGTGCTTCGCAATCTTGATGGCTCTCTCGCTTGTCTTGGTCCCATAATTGATCAGGTATTCGACTAATTCCTCGACTGCCCCATCAGCTACTCTTTTCGCGCCTGTTTTCTGCATTATCTTAGCGATCGGTGCTTTTGGAATAGTGCTTCCTGGTCTTGGCATTGTTCCACCTCAATAACAAAATTTCGCTGGGTTTATAATCATTTACTTCAGTGCGAAATTTTCAATAATCGATGATATCCATCTCATCGACAACTTGTTTGACATAATCAATCTTGCTTTTGCTTCCTGCATAGACCGTAAACAGTCTTTTGCCTTTGCGAACAGTATCGCCAATATGCTTGTATAGATAGATGCCTGCACCTTTGGTCTGGGGGGCGCCAGCAATACGGGCAAGCTTCGCAATAAGGAGATTATCTATTGCCCGTATTCTTCCTGATTTCTGAGCAATGACATCATATTCAAAAGGCGCTAAAGGAATCTCTTCAGTCTTGATATTAGGATTACCGCCCTGCAACTTGATGATCTCTTTCATCTTTTCATACGCTTTTCCTGAAGAAAGGATCTGTTTTGCCAATGCCCTTCCATTCTTCCTGCCTATTAATTTGAAGAAATCTGCTGCCATCGTGATACATTTCCTTTCAAGATCAAGGGGCCTATCAGGACGTTGTTTGAGTACTTTCAGCACATCTCTCGCTTCCAATGCCGGTCCTAATCCATTGCCTATAGGCTGCCTGCCGTCAGTCAACACAACTTTGATCTTCATGCCTAGCCGTGTACCGATTTGTAAGAATTTCCTTTTCAGATGCGAAGCTTTCTTCGTATTGGTTATTTTAGTATTTGGACCTATAGGGATATCAATGATGACATGAGAACTGCTTACCGAATTCTTTTTAGCAAGGATAGAAGCTAACAACTGGCTTTCCGCATCTATCATCAAAGGCTTTTCCACACTGATGATCTTATCGTCTGCAGGCGCTAATCGTAAAGCGCCTCCCCAGACAATGCATCCTTTTGCTTTCTTGATGATCTTCTTCATCTTTGGAAGGGGAAAGACAACATCAGCAAGAACTTCCATCGTATCTGCAGTCCCGGCTGGACTGGTGATCGCCCTACTACTCGTTTTTGGCATGACATATCCTGCTGCTGCCATGATAGGGACAAGGATCATGGTCGTCCTGTTGCCAGGTATGCCTCCGATTGAATGCTTATCGATGACAATCTTGCTGTCGATATGAAGCCTATCTCCTTCCTTCACCATCGCTTTTGTCAAAAGCAGAGTCTCTTCCAGCGTATTCGGATTGCAGTAGCTTCCCGCAACAAAGAAGGTCAGCTCGACCTGGCTTAATTTATTATGGACAATGTCCCACACCAGCTGGTCAATCTCCTTTTTCGTGAGATGCTCACCATCCAGTTTCTTCTTGATATAATCGATAGAAAGCGGTTTTTTAGCCAGCCGTATCCTCACCACATCCTTATTCTTCAGCTTTAGGGACGCAAGGACCTCATCATACACACCGATGAATCCTTTCGGGATAAGCGATTCGGTAATGTCGATGACAGCAGTCTCGATCTGTCCATTATAGAATATCTTGATACGATCAGCAGCATGCAAGTCAAGGACCTCTGCATCCTTCTCGTTGATGATAGCGACCAACGGACCCCCTGTTTCGGTCTTGAGGTGCTTAACCCTGAGCTTCAATTTCTTCCTCGTAGATCTTCAAGAACACCATGGAGATGGAAAGGACAACCGGCCCGATGATGATACCGATAGGCCCGAAGAGGATGATGCCCCCTATAACACCTAGGAGTATGAAGACAGGATGTACTTTTGCCTTGTCTGCAACAATTTTCGGCCTCACAAAATTGTCTGCGGTGCTGATGATAAGGCCCGCAATCAAGAGGCCTATTGCCTGACCAGGATGATTCGTCAATGCCTTGATGATGACAGCAGGGACCCAGATGATAGGAGTCCCCATAAAAGGGACCAAAGCAAAGAAGAACATGGCTATTCCCCACAATATCGGAGAGGTAACACCAAAGATCGCAAATGCTATCCCTCCTAGCAGTCCTTGTCCGGCACTTATCAGAAGTTGGCCGTAGATGACAGCATACGTGACATCCTTAAGCTGGCCGATGATGTTCTTGCTATGTATCTTTTTGAGCGGAAGCAGATGTTTCACTTTATACATCAGGGATTCGCCTTCCTGAAGCAGATAGAAGACGATGAAGATCATGATGAAGAAATGCAGGAAAAATATAGGTATGGAAAAGATGAAGTCGCTTGCTATGTTGATGAAGAAATCGGTTATCCGCTTGGTGAAATTGGTGAGAAGATTCTTGACTTGGGTATCAGTGACATATTTCTCGATGAAACCAGACAGATTACACAAGAGGGCATTTCCGCAATCCTCTCCTCCGATGTTTCCGGTCGCAAGAATCTGCTTGATGAAGATATAGTTGGTTGTTGCCTCCTCAGCTATGGTGTTGGTGATAAAGAAGATAGGTATGACGAACAATACCACGATCGCCGCAGAGACGATGAGGGCAGAAATGAATTCCTTTTTGATATATTTCCGCAGAAATTTGTGCAGAGGATAGAAGAGATACGCAACCACAAAGCTTGCTAAGATCGTGCTGATGAATGGTTTCACGATGAGAAAAGTGAGGATGACGACTATGGCAAGCATCGCATAGAATGCGTATCGAGAAAGGTTCTTGGTCATGTAAAAAAACAAGTAGAGAATATATATAAAGGTTATGGACAACAGTTTTTTAATGCGAGCGTAGCGAGCACAGGGGTTTAATTCCCCGACCTTTAGGTCGACTTCTTAGAAATATTTTTACGCGGCTAC
>JAAOYF010000056.1 GCA_018221205.1 Candidatus Woesearchaeota archaeon
TATGCTTTTGTCCGTGCTTCTCCAGCAACATGGACCGAACCTGTTGTTGTCAAACACTCTGCTGCACACCGTGATTCTGGATCCTGCTTGAGCATCTCATCAAGGATCGCGTCTGACACTTGATCGGCTATTTTATCGGGGTGGCCTTCCGTCACGCTCTCCGATGTAAAGTAACTTATTTTAGTCATTTTGTTTTACCTCCTATATGAATATCATAAATTTTCTGCTTCCTCTCTAGGAAAATTGTAGCACCATCATATACATATTGCGCTAATTTTTTTCCTCGAGAGCAGGAATATTGGAGAACATATACATTCTTACCAACTTTTCTAATATTTGCATTTATTCCAATTTTGTGAAGTATGACTTTTCTGAAATCTTCGCAAAAGTCTATTGAACCAGATGCGATAGTTATTTCAAAGTAGGGGCTCCTTTTTCTCTGAACGTATCTAACATTGCCATCACCATCGATCACACCCCTAATGAAATGCCTTAATTGATTGTTTGGTATGTTTGGGAACCTTGCAGTGAGTGTTTTTCTAGGCAGTATTCCTAAGTTCATTAATCTTTTGCATAAATATTTACTATTCACAATTAAGCGATATGAGTTCGTTTTAGGTGAATAAATTAAAGGTTTTGAACTTGATAGGATACCCCTAATTTTCTCCAGATGTGATCTATCCTTTGAAGCCGCAGTTAATGTCATGGCCCAATAACTTTTATTTTCATTCCATGAAATATTGCCATCTGCCATAATCAGACCTAGGATATATGTTGAATGCTCATTAAATGAATCAAAGAACCGTTCATTTGCAGTATGGTTTTTATGTATTAGTCCTTCTTCGCGAGACCACCTATTTACTGTAGTTTTGCCTATCTTTAATCTCCGAGCAATCTCTCTTTGAGAAATCCTCTCGAAATTGCTTCTAATATATGGTAAAAGTTCTTTCTTTTTCATCAAAGGAATTTTATTTGCCATAGATATACACTTCTGGGCAAGTGGAATTCTAAAAGAAAGTACTATCTCATTGTTAAAAAGCATTTGTACCTCTTATTCGAAAGATTTCTGATGTAAAGTATGTTATTTTTGCCATAGTAAACCCTCCATCTGACACTCCTAAAAATAGAGCTTTAAATAGCTTTTTGTTCCTAATATTCTGATACGAATATTGCAAATTATTATATAGTTGAACACCTTGGATGAGGATATGATAGCAAAAAAGGAATGGTTCAAGCCCCGCATACTCGGATGGGGCCTTTATCCTAAGATGTGGGAGGGATGGGCCTATATTTTCATAGCTGTCTTTCTGTTCATCGGTGCACTGAATCTCCCTGTGCAGGATGAGACCAAAACTCTCATTGCAGGCATCATCCTGGCTGTCTTTATCTTTGATACTTTGATCGTGATGGTACAAGTCTATCGGAATCTTACTCCGGAGGAGAAGAAAAAGCAATATATCATGGAAGCTACTGCCAGCTATGTCGGTGTGACTGCTTTGGTGATTGCCTTGCTCTACAGGATTCTGGTGGAGAAGCAAATTGATTATCTTTTGATTGCAGTCCTTGTTGCAATGGCATTAGCTAAAGGCGCGACTGCTTATTCCAAAAGTAATAAAAACTAGGACAGATTATTCTTAGACATGGTCTTTACTATCAAGCAGATAAAGGATATCAGGAAGAAAGTAGGTATGACACAGTTCCAGCTTGCGAAGCATGCCCAGGTGAGCCAGAGCCTTATCGCAAAGGTAGAATCCGGTAAATTGGATCCGACGTATTCTAATGCCATGAAGATCATCGATGCATTGAATGATGTGAGCGAAAAGAAGGAGCATAAGGCAGATGAACTGATGAGCAAAAGCGTCATTTCCGTCTCCCCTACTGCACCTGTCAAAGATGCTATCACCAAGATGAGGAAGCATGGTTTTTCCCAGCTGCCGGTCATTACGCAGCATAAGGCTGTAGGGATGATCACTGAGTCAACAATCCTTGATTCATTTCTTGGGCATAAAGGGAACGGAGTGGAGGACATCATGGAAAGTCCTCCTCCGGTTGTCAGCCATGACACCCCTATGGGCATGTTGACTCAACTTATCCGTTACATACCTATGGTGCTGGTGTCGAGAAAAGGCAGACTTGTGGGTGTCATCACCAAAGCAGACATCCTCTCTAAGATGTATACCTCACCGTAAATTCTTTATCTTTCCGAAATCATACACTTTATCGCCGACGATAAATGCTTTGAACTGATCAATATCCTCCACAAAAGGGCTTAGATGATTCTCTTGCAGGACATCAGAGCCTTCCTGCACTGGTGTAAAAGCAGGCAAGACAATGAGATTATATCTTTTCCACTTTCCTTTGAGAAAGCACTTGAACTTCTCTGTTCTCGGGCCATCCTCTAATCTGATAGCAGGGTGCTCATGGCCGATGATGATTGTTTTGATCTTCTTTTGCTTGAGGAAGCGCTCTTCTACCAGATTATGGCCATGGACGATGAGGATGTCTTTGAGGATCTCATGATCTTTTACTATAATATTCCTCTTTTTTGCTATCGGCCCTAGAATAGTATCATGATTTCCTCTTATCAGGATAAGTTTTTCACATCTTTTTGCAAGAAAGTCTATCAATCTTAATGTATGACGCCATTCAGTCTCGGATATGGTGCCGAATTCATGCTTCAGGTCACCATTGATGATTATTCTTTTTAATTTGGGCAATGATGTGAACATTCCTTCCAAAGTCTTTGTCAGATCCTTGAACTGGAATCTCGGAACCAATACTCCTTTTTTGTTCAATGCCTCTTCATAGCCGACATGGATATCTGAGATGATCAGAGAGTCTTGAGTAAGCAGACCAAGTCCGAAGATTTCAATTCCTTTTTGAATTTCCATAATTCTTGGATAATGGTCGTGTATAAAAATCTGCTGGCAAAAGGAAAACATTTAAATACTACATAATGAGTTTTATCTAATCCGATTTCCGTCGGAGAGGAATGGTTTTTATCGTAAAGAATGACTCAAACAGTGCGGACAAACACACCAACTTGTAGGTTGGATTCATTTGCGTATTCTCAAATATTTTTCAAACTCATGGAGGAGGATGAATGACCAGAACAATAATAAAAAAGAGCTACGATAAGCTCAAAGCAATTAAAGATAAGATTATGTGGACAAAGACAGAAGTAGGAAAACAAGTTGATCTTTCTAAGGTAAAGACAGACGGAAAGCATATTCGTGTGGAAGTATATAATGTACCGAGGGAGCTCACTTTTGATTACCATCTCTTTTACCGATTCCTTTCAGAACTGCCGGCTAAAGTGGGTATGGGTACGTTGACGCCGCCTATCATTGTTTCAGGCATCCCTACGAATCCAGGACTTACTGGTATTCTTGTTATCGATTACTCTCATATCAGTTTTCATGCATTTGCGGAAAAGAACAGGATAAACTTTGATCTCTATTCCTGCAAAGATTTTGACCCTAACATTGTTATACAACACGCTGAACAGCATTTCAAGCTCAGCCGCGATAATATGATCATCAAGGAAGACTTCAGATTTTAGGTGTTTTTTATGCATTATGGGGGGCCAGATATAGAACATTGTACTTTTGACAAGGCTAAGATAGTGATTGTTCCAGTCCCTTATGACGGGACGAGTTCTTACGGTAAAGGGTCTGATAAAGGTCCGGAAGCGTTGATCCATGCATCTTCGCAGATGGAATTGTATGATATCGAGACTGATTCTGAAGCTTATTTAGAAGGTATTCATACTGATAAAGATGTTACTGAGAAATCTACTCCTGAGAAGATGGTGGAAGCGGTCAAGAAACGCGTTTCTGGACATCTTCAGCATGGTAAGTATGCCATTGTTCTCGGTGGAGAGCATTCAGTGAGCAACGGCACGATCCAGGCGCATGCTGAGAAGTTTGATGATCTTTCTGTGTTGCAGATCGA
>JAAOYF010000057.1 GCA_018221205.1 Candidatus Woesearchaeota archaeon
GAAAAGGAATCGATTCTTGACATTAATTGAGATTTTACTCAATCTTAAGCCAGTAACTTATTGATGATAAGTAACCACTGTCCTCCTCAGATAGTTTTATAAAGATGATTCGTTAAGAAAAGCGCATGAAGGCGATAATTCTTGCAGGAGGCTATGCCAAACGGCTCTGGCCTTTGACAAAAGACACTCCCAAACCTTTGCTTAAGGTAGGAGACAAAGAGATCATTACCAGAATCATCGAAAAGATCAATCTCGATCCAGGCATCGATGAGATAATCATCTCCACCAATGCTAAATTTGGGAAGAAATTCGAGGACTATCTGAAAGATCCTCCGACAAAGAAAAAGACAAGTTTGATTGTGGAGCCGACCATGGCAGAAGGCGAAAAACTCGGATCGATAGGCGGTCTGCAGTATATCATCGATCATATGAAGCTTGATCACGATGCGCTGATCATCGGCGGAGACAATCTCTTTGAGTTCGACCTCAAGAATTTCATTGACTATCATAATAAACTAAAGGCAACAACAGTCGCACTGCGCGATATCAAGGACAGGTCCAAACTGAAGAACTTTGGTGTCTGCGTCCTTGACAAGGACAAGAGGATCATCGAATTCCAGGAAAAACCCTCTGAGCCGAAATCAACCTATGCATCTACAGCATGCTATGTGTTCACGAATGATGATCTGAAACTCATAAAGAGATATTTAGATGAAGGTAATTCTCCTGATGCCATGGGATTCTTCATCACCTGGCTCATAAAAAAGAGCAAGGTCTATGGCTATCTCTTTGACGGCCTCTGGTATGATATCGGCAGCCTGGAAGGATTGGAAGAAGCAAGAAAGATATATGCCAAAAAATAAGCATATTTTAACCATTCTAGAGTGATAAAAAAGAAAAAGCTTTTTAAAATAGATGAGTTGCCTAATCTTTTAAGCATGTTGAGAGGGGAAGTAAATCTTTTCGGTTACCGGCCAAGACCATGGAAAGAAGTAGCTGCACTGCCTGCAGATGTTCGGCGCATCAGGTCAAAGCATCGACCTGGACTGGTAGATGCGATGGTAGGTTATCGTGGACCTATGGGCCTTGATTTTCTCGGCGCACACAGGCAATATGATGAAGATGTCAACAATGGTCATCGCTTCAGGCCTCTGAGCTATGCTATACGTGCCGCTGTCAAAGGAAAGCTTTTCGGCTGATATGTATAAAGAGATATTCTTAGAAGATAAGATAGAAGACTATGGGTGAGGCAGTGCCATTATTTGAAAAATTATATATAAGATAGTATCAAAAAACTCCTATGGAAGAGAAAGAATGGAACAAATTAGCGTCCAAATATCATGAAGAGATCGTCAGCCCTTTCTATGGATCAGTAAAGAACCCGCTTATCAAGGAACTCAGAAAGATCAAAGGCAAGAAGAAGAGATCAGTGGCAGAGTTCGGCTGCGGCCTGTTCTATCTGATGGAAGAGTTGAAAGATTTCAAGAAGGTCCATGCCTCAGATTTCGCAGAGAACATGGTGAAAAAAGCCAAGAAAAAAAACAAGTATAAGCACATCTCGATAAAGAGAGAGGACATGAGGAAGATCCTCTATAAGGATGCTTTCGATATCATCATCAGCGTCAATGCATTGCTCATGCCCTCTCTTCCGGATATCAAGCAGTCAATCACTAATCTTCACAAGGCATTGAAAGAAAAAGGGACACTGTTCCTGATCCTACCGAGCATGGAAGCAGTGTTGTATCATGGGCTGTTGATCCTTGATAACGAGCTCAAAGTGAAGCAGAAAGGTGCGGTCAAGAAAGCAAAACAGAGATTCGAGAACTCAAAATATGATCTGTTCTTAGGCCTCTATAAAGAAGGAGAAGAACATCAGAAATTCTATTACAAACATGAGATCCAATATTTCCTGAAGAAAGCAGGCTTCACCGATATATCATTCGAGAAAGTGCTCTATCCCTGGGACAAGAATGCATCTGATTACGAGCCTTTTCCAGGAGAAGAGCAGATATGGGATTGGTTTGTCAAGGCAACTAAATAATCATTCTCGATGGACATACATCTTGACAGCAGTGAAGATCATGATCAAGCCGAAGGTATACTCTAAGAAGGATGTAGGAAGGATATTGCTCAATACTGCCCCCAAAAATGCACCTACCAGGGCAGTAGGGACTATCCATCGCACTGTCTGGAAATTGAACTCATGAAAACGCTGCTTCAATACTGCCCCAAAGAGCGCAGTGGGAAAGATTACCAGAAGTGAAGTAGGGATAGCTTCTCTGATGCTGAAGCCGAAGAAAAGCGTGAGGAAAGGCACCAGCAGCACTCCTCCTCCGATACCGAAGAGAAAAGAGGCCATTCCTGCAAAAAGGCCGAGCAGGCCGAAAAGCAGAGGAGCATTTCCGTTCACCAATGACATGGTGGGGAGGTTGACCAATCCGATTAATTTCAGCGACATGATGAGCAGCAAGATGACGAATAAGCGTACAAGGAGGTTGCTGTTCATACGATGCTCGATTCTGCTGATGAAGGCAACGCCTAGCAGCATGCCGATGAGAAGATACACTCCATAGAGAAATTTGACATTCTGGATATGGAGGAATGCGTGGGTGAGAAAGCCGATGAACGCGATAGGAGCGATAGTAGCCAGAGAGGTCCCGGCTGCATCTTTTATCTTATAATTGAAGAGGATGACCAAAGCAGGGACAATAATGACTCCCCCGCCTATGCCCAGGGCAGCACTAAATAATCCTTCAGCAAATCCAAGAAATAGGAATGGAGCTTTTCTCATATCTCAGTTCTTAAAGAAATACTATAAAAAAGTGTTGATTAATCCATGACAAGGCCGCATTTTTTGCAGAAAATCTCATTATCATGCCGCTCTATCTCACTAGAGCCGCATTCCGGACATTTTTTTGCGCCTTCTCCTTCGACACCTTGTAAAGATTTTTGCGCTGCCATTCACTCTTCTCTTCTCGCGACTTCCTTCTTGCATTCGTCGCATTTCATATGGTGGTAAACCGTACCTGCTATCTCCTCATGGCGCAATTCTTTCATTCTTGCACCACAATCCTTGCATATTTTGTTGACAGGAGCCATTCCCCACCTCTCATTAATCCGTTCTAAGCTATATAAAACTATCGCTCAAAGAGCTTTTTCCCTTCTCTTAATAGGGAATCAGTATACAATTCATCTTTTGAGTCAACAATCACTCTTGTTACTTTATCTTCGGTCTTGGACTGCCTGAACCATATCCAGCCTTTCTCGCCTATCGCCTTAAGGCCCCCACTCTCATCACCCGTTTCCTCAATGGTGAAGCCTTTGTCCAGATAGTGCTGTTTGATCCTCTCTCGTATATGGAAATCCTTCTTTATCTTCTCCTGTCTATAGAAATAAGAAGGCAGACCATCGATAAGTTCACTAAGTGATTTTTCTTTTCTCCCGACCAGTGCAGCAATCTTGATTAGGGTGAGAATGCCGTCTCGGCATCTGGATGGAGGTAGTATGATTCCCCCATTAGAGCCCTCTCCACCGACAGGACTGTTGAAGGCGATCATCGTATCGACAACATTGATCTCTCCCACTTCCACTTCTTTCCACTTTGCATGATGATCATCCACAATATCCTTCACAACATAGCTTGTCGCATCATTGGCTACCACAGTCTCTTTCTCAGGGTCCTTCACTCTTGATAGAGCATCATCGACAATCAATGCGAGAAGCTCGCTTCCCCGGACAACTCCCTTTTCTGTGACCAATTCAACTCTGTCTGCATCGCAGTCAAATCCTGCTCCAAAATGCCCCTTGCTTATCTTCATTGAGGCTAATGATTTCTCATTCGGTTCAATCAGCCTCTTGAATGTCCCTTCTTCCATATGGATATATTCGGCCTTGATGCCTAATTCGTCAAAGATCTCTTTGCAGACTGTTCCTGCCCCGCCATTAGGATCCACCCTTATCTTTGCTGTATCTCTAAGGGCATTTCTCTCCTCTTTCGATAAGAATCTGAGAAGGAACTTCTTATAGTGATGAAGGCAATCCTTATGCTTGATCTCAACCCTCTTGACCCTCTCCATCTTATTTTCCTTATAGAGCTTGCCCAAGAATTCCTCTTCCTCCAATTCATTGAATTGATGGAACAGGCCAATCACTTGTTGGATATCCTTTGGCCGTAATACTGCGCCATCCTTATCAAGAAATTTAAAACCATTAAATTCTGGCTCATTATGCGAAGCAGTGATGATGATGCCTCCATCTGCCTTGTATTTCCTGACTGCCAATTCCACAGCAGGAGTAGGTAATGCTCCAACATCAAGAATATCACAATCAAGACCTTCGATGAGCGCTTTTCTTAGCTGCTCTCCACTTTTCCTTGTATCCCTGCCGATAACAACCGTGATATCCTTCTTGTTCAAGAACTGGGCATACGAATAAGCATACCTCAAAGCAATATCATCAGTCAGATCCTTGCCATACACTCCTCTGATACCTGAAAAACTTTCCACTAAAGCCATACCGTTGAAGAGAATTAAAATGTTTATAAGGTTTATCTAAATCTTTTTTTCTTGAAGCTCTGCCTTGAGCTGCAGCAGCTGTACCATCCGTAATGCAGAAATCTCTTCTTTCAACCTTTTTACTTCTGCTCTCGTCTCCTGGATAAGTTCATAATTATGGTCGATATTATCGGTATGCTCGTGAACAACATGAGGAACATCTCTGAGTTGGGTCAAGTCTCCATTAAACTGCTTAATCCAGCCATCAATGTCCGCCTTGAAAGACTCGAATTTTGCCGCCATTTTCAGATTTCTCTACTAGTATACTATTTAGTATATTACAGATATATAAATGTATCGGTTTTAGATAAACAAGTTTTTAATGCGAGCGTAGCGAGCACAGGGGTTTAATTCCCCGACCTTTAGGTCGACTTCTTAGAAATATTTTTACGCGGCTAC
>JAAOYF010000058.1 GCA_018221205.1 Candidatus Woesearchaeota archaeon
CCCGTGCTCTAACTTGGCGCTTGTGGGCACTATAGCTACTTGTTTGGTGTAGCTCTCAACTCTATCAAACCGCTCAGATGCGAGTCCAAATCTTTCATGGAGGACTCCCACTATCTCGTACATTTTGGTCTCAAATGTGGTAATCCAGTTCTTGTCCTGGGATTTTATGTCTTGTAGAATGTGATCATTATTCTTGTGATATCCAGGTATACGGTCTATCTTGTTTGCAGCTATAACGAAAGGAGTCTTGGAATTCTTGAGAATCTCGAGAGCTTCTAGTGTCTGGGGTTTGAATCCATCATTGATGTCTATGGTAAGGACTGCAATATCTGCAAGAGCACCGCCTCTTTTTCTTAGTGATGTGAATGCGGCGTGTCCTGGTGTGTCTATGAACAGCAATCCAGGAATTGTTAGTTCTAATTTTAGCGCTTCCAACAGTGGCCCGCACTTCTTCTTGATGATGTGTATTGGGATGATTGATGCGCCTATTGCTTGGGTTATGGCTCCGGCCTCTGTGGCCAGGATATTCGTGCCTCTGATAGCGTCGAGTATGCTTGATTTCCCGTGGTCGACGTGACCGAGGACACTTACTATCGGGGAGCGCGTTGCCATACTCGGGAGAACCGCTAACCGTTTTTAAAAGTTGAGCTATTACGAGAACATTGCTTTATAGAATTCTTCTCGAGGTATATTTGAGAAAAGTGGGAGCCGGCGCATCATGGAGGTTAGTCCGTTCTGCAGGCCTGATTTATCAGGTGGAGCGTATGCGAGTGTCCATGTGCTGAAAAGACAATATCGGTACAGGAAGATATCATACAATGATTTTTTCTCGGTTTGGTTCAGTTCGCGAATTTTCTGGTATTCATCAAGAAGAAACCTGGCCCGATTCAAATTGAAAGATTTCTGTGACCTAAAGCAGTAGTTCTTCAGCAAATCGGCGATGTCGAACAAGAGAGGTTCGTATGAAGAATCGTCGAAGTCTATGATACCGCCAATCTTTCCTTTCTTGAAGAGGATATTTGCCATGTCGTAATCGCCATGGATCATCCCGTAAGGTAACGTTTTGGAAACCTGAATGCTGTCGAGCGTGGATGTTATCAGTTCAATAGATTTCGAGTTGTCATACTTTTCTTTCTTGGCAGCTTTCTTCGCGATTCCCAACTGTGAGTCGATGTAAGGCCTGTCGTGTATCTCTCTTTGCTCGTAGCCTTTTGGTTTGAAGCTAATAGTTTCATTGTGAATTTTAGCTAAGAGACTCGCTATTTGTTTGAGTTGAGAATTTGTGAGCTTATCGGGAGGGATATGATCTCCTTCAATGTATTTGAAGACTGCAGCCACATGCTGGGCTATCAGTAAATGGTCTTTCCCGTCTTTTGTAATAAGAGGTTCTTGACAAGGTATTCCTTTCTTGCTGAGATGCTCAAGCAATTCTAGCTCTGTTGGCACCACTTTGGGAGGTCTGGCGCGATAGTATCTTAAGACGTATTTTCCTTCCGATGTTTCGATTAGAATGTTGGTCTGAACAGCTCCCTTTGTGAAGGGGTTGGTTGCAGTGATAGTATTGAGGGGGTATTCAGATAAGATTCCAATAATTGTACTATTGTCCAGGGTCATAATTTCACCTTCGACATCGCCCATTCATAAGCTTCATCTGCTGATGAGAATTCCTTCACGTCCATTTGCCTTATCTCGACGAGTTTTTCGTGATAATATTTGGTCAGCCATTTCCATAGGCCTATGAAGTTTGCTATACTTTCTTTTTTGGTTTGTTCTAACCCTAGTTTTCCTTTGATGAATCTTCTTGTTATCCTGTATCTTGCTTTCAACAAAGAAGGCACTATGAGAACTGTGATTTCCGCATCCTTGTCAATTAGTTTGGCCCAGCCTTCATAGTAAACTCCCTCTATAATCCAGGATCTCTTCCTAAGAATATTCTTAAGGAGCTTTTCTCTCTTATTTTCAGGCATCCTGTGACTGTAAGAGTTTTTTGTGTTATCCCAAAAGATGTCGTCGAGATCGTGGTGGGTGGTGCCGAGCTTATCGCTTAACATTTTCCCAAGGTAGGTTTTTCCACTTCCCGGTCCGCCGATGATTCTGATTCTCATTATTTCTCCAGATTCTTGTGCACTTTGCTAAGTATTAGTTTTGATTTTCCTTCAGTTGCTTCAACTATGCTGTACTCGCATGGTCTGAGCGAATAGCTTTTTGATTCTGACATATCAAATCCTAGCAAATGCTGGAGCATGTATAGAATTACAGTCCCATGGGATATAATCAGGACTGACTCGTATTCTTTTTTCAGAAGGTTCTCTATGAATTTCACACATCTTTTCTGAGAATCTTCCATGCTTTCTCCTTCTTCAGGTATGACCTGCCAGAATCCTATATTTTTTTCGGAGGCTATTCTTTTTCGCTCAGTATCTCTGTAATCGTAACTCTTTCCTATCCACTTGCCATTTTCTTGTTCTCTTATTTTATCTTCGTATTCAACAGGAGTATCTTTTTGATGAACGATTATCTTTTCAGATGTTTCTATGGCTCTTTGCATTGTGCTGACGAATATTCTGTCATAATGTTCATTTTTTAGGGCTTCAGCAACCTGCTGTGCGTGTGCATTCCCTTTATTACTTAGAGAATCGTCTGCTGACTGGCAGACTCTTTTCTCGTTCATTAGTGTCTCGCCGTGTCGGACGAAGGTGATTCTCATGAACTGATGAGGTGCACAAGAGTATAAGAAATTAATGGAGAGAAAAAATTTACCAATCTCTCTCATATAGAATTACTGCTTCTTCAGAAGGTGGTAACATATCTTCGACAGATATATTTTCGTATTGCTCTTTAACCAATCTTCTGAGCACTTTTAGTCCTTTCCTGCTGTGCGCAAGTTCTTCGGGAGATAGGTGCACTTTTCCACTGTTTCCGTGTGCCACTGCGTAAACGAAATCATCATCTACGGTGATGAGTGTGCCTGATCTGATTTTTTTGTTGTTCCTTCTGACTCTAACATGAGAATGGAACCCAAACCCGTGATTTTCTTTGTTCTCGAGTAGGGGGGTTTTAGATCTACTTTCGTCGATATGTTCGGATGAACCGCAGTGCCCGTAGTCAGTAGACACGAACATATTGTAACCAAATATGTCGCTCTCTAGATATGGTCCGAGCAAGGGGTCATTTCCTATCTCGTATCCTTTTTCTATTCCGAGCTTTTCGCATATTTTGTCGACTGTATTATTGAGTCCCATGATGTGTTTATTAATTAACAATTTATAAACCTTTCTATTTGTCACCACCATTTAGTGACTAATAATAGTTTAGAACTAATATTCTGGACATAGTTTCTGCGGCAAAGAATATATACCTCGCGATGTTTGCAGGAATATGAAAGCCAGAGTCGGATATAATAAGATAGCATCACAGTATCTGGATATTTCTGATAATTTCTATAACAAATATATTGAAATCCCTGCAGTGAAAAGTATGTGGGGGAAAGTAGCTAATAAGAGGGTTCTAGACGTAGGATGTGCTTCAGGGACGCATTCAAAGATTCTGATTGAGAAAAGAGCAAGGGTATCAGGTATTGACATCACGTTTTTTATTGATTTTATTTTTTTCTTTTGCTTTCTCAAGCATTTTAGGGCTTAAATCAATCCCAGTTACGTTTGCTTTGGAGTTATAATAAGGCAAGTTTTTCCCAGTTCCCACTCCGATCTCTAAGATGTTTCCAGTTAGTTTGCTTAATGTATGTTTTCTTAATTTCTTGAATAATCTTTTCTCTACTAAAGTTTCCATGCCATCATAAAATCTGGCAAATCTATTATATCTTTTCTGAGTTTTTATTGTTGCCTCATCATACATTATCAATTACCTTTTTTAGCTTGGCTTCAATATCTACTGCAATGTTTTTTAGATCATCATTGTTTACCATCTGCATTGC
>JAAOYF010000059.1 GCA_018221205.1 Candidatus Woesearchaeota archaeon
GCGTAGCCGCGTAAAAGTATTTCTAAGAAGTCGACCTAAAGGTCGGGGAATTAAACCCCTGTGCTCGCTACGCTCGCATTAACATTTATGATTTACTTCAAGCTCCTGCCCTTGTAGCTTTGTCTGCAGAAACAGAAGTTCCCATCATCATCCAGGGTACACCCAAATCTTTGCATAATCTTAGTTTAAGTAGTGTTGCTGACGGTCTCGATCTTATTTCTTTTCACCTTGATCAAATAAGCACTAATGAAATGGTTTCTTTGGTACGGCCATCTGGGACTTATGAGCAACCAATTGAAGGTGCACGGATAGTTTTGGCACTTGACCATTATGAAATCACAACTGATGTTGATCATCGTGTCAAAGAACTTGAGCATATTATATCTCATACAGATGTCGGTTTGGTAAGGGTAGATGCATCGGCACTTGGTTTTGGAGGAAGCAAAGATGTCATGAGTCATGTTGTTGATTATGCACGTGGAAAGAGAGTTGCTGTCGAAGGAATTTATGAGAGCGATAAACACGCTGAACTAACTGTTGATAGAATCGGTGAGTGGGTGATGGATAGCGGACTTTCGATTGTTTATTTTCCTATAGGAACACATCATGGTGGAAAAACCAATGTGCCAATAGAGCCAAATACCATATTATTGCAGTGTACAATAGAGAATCTTAATGCTATCAAGCCAGTTTATTTTATGCTTCATGGTGGCAGCAGTGTACCAATGCCTTGGGAATCTGATGATCCAGGAGTTTTGGAAGAACTTCTTGGATATGCTTCAGTGATAAATATAGCTACGAATACAAGTGAAGCATATTGGCGGGATCTTAAAAAATTAACTCTAGGGGCAGATGCAGCAGCTATCAGCGCAAGAAAAGGAGGCATTCCTATTGCTATTTTTGATGAATTCTATACATTAGCTAAGAAATATACTGAAGCGTTTGGTTATCGTGCTTCTGGAGGTTGAGAACTTCCGTTATTCTGATAGATATACTGCAACACCCTTCTGACAACATCTACTGCAACATCGCCTTGTGTGATTGAAGCGCCTTCTACAAACTCAAATGTTCCAGGTACGCCATGGAAATTAGTCACTCTTTTTTCTTTGAATTCTATCCAAGATTGATCAGGACCTTGTACATAGGGTTCAATTTCTTCCCACGTTCTTGGTGGCTGTTGGTCAATAGAATTGGAGAGGTAGATTGATATACGCTCTGTACCTGTTCCGTTTGTCCCAATACCAGATAGAACTCTATCGATGGAAGATGATCTCAAGGTCGTCTCATCGATCCTATATTTGCCCTTTATCTCCGCGATTTCGTCAACCGTTAAGGATTTGGAATAAATAACTACTTTATCCCTCTCTTGGAGGATAGCTCGAGCCAAAAACATCGCATCATCTTCTTCCCAAGCAACAAAAGCGCCGCTGACATCACCTACTGTTTTTGCTATCTCTCTCTCAATGGGTGAAGGGTCATACTGACCACCTGCTCTTCCTTCAGTGTATCTCCAATTGACTTTTGCCATCATCGTCTGGAATCAAAGATTGGTTTATAAAGCTTTTCTCTCTAACAAAACATATATTTACCATGCTAGCCGAGAATTTCTCGGATGTTTGATATGACTTTTTTTGGCCGATATTTTGCCATCTCAGCGACTCGATTCTCGGCGAATTCAGATGGTTTTCCCAAAAACTTTGCCCTATCTTGAGCTCTTACAATATATCTCCCTATATCATCTGCATGATCTACTCCGCATCTTGAGTCGAGGAGGACTGATTGAATGCCCACATTATTCGCCCCATATATATCAGTTTCAATACGATCCCCTACACCAAGCACACCATCATCAGGAGTAATATTAAATCGATCAAATACTACTTGATAAATCCCTTTTGCTTCTTTTCCCAGCCAAAACATCGGAGGATTGGCCTTTCCCATACGCAACCAACCGACATAGGACCCTGTCACAGCTTTGTAGCGTTTCCCTTCTTCATCTGTATGCATATCATATATATCACTATTCGTACCGACAATCGCTGCTCTGTACATCTGGACTGCATTGAATGCTGCATCCCTTTTCTTTTCAGTTCTGTCTTTGTCCAGTACCAATTCACTGACCACTACCCACCCTACTTCTTTTGGATCGTCCGAAATACTGAAACCTGCTTGTTCAATACGTTCTTCAAGCTCTCCTGTGCCCCCCCAGACCATCACTTTTTTCGGGCGATCATCATCTGCATGCTGCGTAAAGAACGGTACAACTACATCAAGAGGAGTGACTACATGATCAGCTTGAAATACGTCTTGTTTATCAAAATAGAGGTTGTTAAGCCATGTTGCATAGTGTTGCGGAATTTTTACTGCATTATTAGTGAGCAAAACTGTTGTGATTCCCCTTTGCATAAGAGTTTGCAACGTTTCTTTGACTCCATCAATACGTTCAGTTCCACAATACAAGACGCCGTCTCCATCCAATAATACGGTGTGGAAGTTCATGATGGAAATTCCCTCTGGTGTCTCGCTTGCATTTCTGTTATGCCGGCATGCATCTGCATAAGTGCATCATATATTGAAAGACTATAGGGTATTTCTCCACCTGGACCACTCTCTGCCGCATAGGATAATTCAGCATCGGTCAAATATTCACCTTTAACCTTTGTTTTACCATTCACTCCTAATGCCTCAATAAATTTATCTAGCCCATTCAGTGCTGAATGAAAGATATCCCTTTGTTCTTCCCTATAGTTCCTGATTTTTTCTTCATCTTTTTCAGGCCCTTTTTCTTCTTCTCCCCTAATATTACGCTCCCGTAATTCATAGTGACAAAGGGCTCGATGCACATCTGTCGCATAGCTTAGGTCTATAAAGGATGAAAAGTCATCTAGCTGTTCTATTCTTTGGTTATATAGTGAGTCTACAAATCGCTTCAATTCACCAAGGGCATAGTGTTCTTCTGAATCTTCTTCACTCAGATGTTGACTTTCGTATTCTTTCAATATGCGACCGAAATGCTCATAACTAGTAAATGCCGGACGGTCCTCTTCTCTTTTCTCGATCAGATCTCCTGATCCGAAGAACCTATTTAGATTTGTCCACCAGCGTTTTAAATACAAACCCTCATTCATTACGATAGTTAGCAATCGTCTGTCTAGCACTTCTTTTCTTTCTCCAGGAGAGAGATAAGCGACACTTAAGAAAGTTAATTCCCGCTGTATTTCCCTTGCTTCACGTATAGCGACCTGATCCTTTGTCTTGAATACTATGTGTGCCATACTATTCATTGTTTTCTCCAAATTTTCAGTATAAGCAAATTTTTTATTTGGGAAAACACTTTCTCCAGTATCAGTCTTTATCTCTTTAAGATACTCTATGATCTTTTTTCGTCTTATTGAAGTATTCTCTGAGAAATCTCTAGATTTAGTCTGAAGCCATAGAATGGCCTTGTTGTATTCTCGGAAATATCGGCGATAGAAAAGTTCTCTTTCAGATACTTTTGCGTCTGGTTCAAGTGCCGTAGGCATTTCGTATCCTAATTCTTCAAGAGATTTCCTACCTGTGCTTGATTGCACATATAAGTGAAAGTTATCAATACGTAGAGAGCATAATCCTTCAAGTCCTTGTTTCAGCTGAATGGTGGGTTCATCAGAGACATATCTTCCTAATGTCAACAACGTTGCTAGATCAGATTGGGGCGGCCCTTCATTAATACGGCCTTCATCTATCTTATTAATCTGTAATCCCCCAGGATAGATTATCCGTTCTCGTACAAAATTTGCTAAATAGGCGTCATTGAGTACAGTAGTCGGAGAACTCTCAAACGCTTTTGCTACAATAAGGTGTCCGAGCCTAATCGCATGACGATATGAAGGTTCATCTTCCCCTAGAATCTTCTCTCGAACAAGACTTGTAGTAAATCTATCTTCATCAACCTTACGTGTGAGTTCAATCGATGAACGAACAGGGGTTGCAAAATATGATGGTGAGGATGCATGTGTCCATACCAGCCGATCAATGGTCATTTTTAAATCATCTTGTATGCGTCTCGTCTTCTCTGGTCCATCAAGGTCACTTGCACGGGTCTCCCTAAACTGGTCCAAGAGATTTTTTTTACCTGTTGCACTGATGAGGCGAGTAAGAATATATTTTTTTGATGCCCCATTTCCATTCGAAGGTGATTCAACCTCGGTTGCGATGACATTGTAATCTGATTCGGGAAATTGCCTCCGATAGAAACTCAACCTTCCTAATTCCAGCAGAAAGTCTGCTTGATGCTCAAAGATTTTATCGACAGTATACAGTTCCAATTCTGGGCTGATAGTTATATCTGAGAAAAATACGTCTTGACCAAATCTTGCTCTTGCTTCTTTTCTTTGAGGAAGAATCTGCTCTTCATCAACTCTCTTCTTGAGTTCATTAGCGATGTATTCTCCAACTCTTTCTCGTGCAACTTGGGTCGGTATGGCTAACCGGGGATCGTTTGGATTACCACGTCTTAGCGAGTCCAATGCTTCTGATTCCATTCCAACAGGCGGACGGTCCACGAATTTTTGGATTAGTTCATCTGAGATACCAGAGCCTTGCTCGAGCCATTTACAAAGGCCTCGATAAATGTTACGGAGATAGTCCTTGTCTGAAGCGCCTATTTTCGCGACCATCGGATATCGGCGTTTCAGAACTTCTACCCTTCCCTCTACCCTTTCTGCGTTTCCATAATGATTTCGCTGATGTTGTTCAGCTAAATATCCTATCACTCCATGTTTATTGTATGTTACCAGTACTGCTAAGTCATCATGGAATCGACGGTCTCTTTGTTCAAATGCATTTTTTACTGTCGTCCTTATTGTTGCTGCGAGCCACGAAACAGATGGCCGTAAGAGGTAGGCTTTTGCACCCACTCTCGTTAATATCTGAGCATCCGTTTCTCTGCCTTGTTTTGTAGATGATTCATATTCTGCCGCGATAACTACAGGATGTTCTAAATGAAGGTCCCTAACAAAATCGATCTCTTTGGGATCAGCAGAATGGCTTAATCCTAGTATAACTACCTCTCCAGGCCGATGATCAAGTTGCGTCCTATTTACATCACCTATATTGAATAGTTTTCGCAATAGGCTATTTGGAGGTATATGGTAGTTCAATACATTTATTCGATCTCGGCCTATATCGTCTCGTAATAATTGGTAGTAGTCTGAGAACAATGAGCTGATTTCTTCAAGCACCAGTCGAAATCTTCTAATTTCTGTTTCTGATGCGAATCTTTCCTCTTTAGTTACATTAGGTACTTGATCGAAAAAACTAAGCATGGTATTCCTTTCTCTTAGTGCGAGTGATATTTCGCCTTCAAGTTGGTCTGCATGTTGATAATGAGAAAGTTCTCTCTGTACTGCCTTCCGTTCATCATCAAAAAGCTCTTTTTGAATGGGCTCTGCTAGCTTTTCAGCATAGAGGTCAATATGATCTGTTTCAATCTTTGCAATAAGCCCTTCTTCTTGGACAAAAAAACCTGCCCTTTGGTATCCTGTGAGCGAAGCCATCTCCTGTAGAAGTTTTCGAAATTCGTTTTCTTTTCTCACTACATATGCAGTATTTGTGATAACTCTCTCTAGTCCAGACTTCAGATTCTCCAGTCCACCTTCTAAGGCAAGCCACCTTTCAGGTGTGGATGCTTCAGTACTCATTCTTCATGAATTTTCATCACTCAGGAGGCGCAAATCGTTTATAAAGATATGCACCTATACAAAGAAAACCATCACTAATCCAATAGCCACAAGAATACCATATATCACCTTGTTCCAGTTCAGGATCTTCTTGCCATCGAACATGCCGAAGGGAAGCATGTTGAAGAGGCCGAGCCAGGCATTGATCCGGAAGCCGTAGAGGCTGATGAGCTGGATCATGGAGTTTTGATAGAGCATGCCTAATCCTAAGAATAAAGGTGCTAAGATAAAGTTCATTATCGGTCCTGCTGCTGCTATCTTGCCATATCTTGATTTTCCAATGGTCCTGCCCTGGATCATGACTGCACCAGGAGCTGCGAAGATAAAGCCGAAGAAAGACATGATGATCGCGAATACGAGCATCTGCTTGAATGCCCTGAATTCTGCCCACGCACCATATCTCTGTGCCATGAATTTATGGCCTAATTCGTGAAAGATAAAACCTACTCCTACAGTAATTGAGGAAATGATGAAGCTCATATAGAGACTTCCTGTCCCCAGCAGATTACCAAAAGCAAAGCTGATGGCGAGCCATGCCAAAATCAGATCCTTGATCTCTATTTCAGAAAAGGAGAATGACCCTAGTTTAATCGCTGGTCTGTGATATGCTAATCTCATAGAATCTTAGAGATAAAGTTGTTTTATAAATCTTGGGTTTAAAAGAAAAGTATATATAAGCTGCTTGGTTCATTCTGGATATGAAATTCACGCCAGACCAATTTGAGAAAGAAACAGATCGTCTGTATGATGAACTGCAGAAAGCAGGCTGGAGCAGAGAGGATTGCTTGTTGATCACTCCATTGACTTTAGAGATCAATGCATTGAAGAAAAAACAGGATGCGATCATCTTGGCGCATTCTTATCAGACTCCTGATATCATGTATGGTGTTGCTGATTTTATCGGAGATTCTTACGGGCTTGCCCGAAAGGCGATGGAGATGGATTGCAAGAAGATTATCTTTTGCTCTGTGCATTTCATGGGAGAGACTGCTAAATTGTTGAATCCTGCTAAAGAAGTCTTGGTCCCTTCTGTCGCTGGCTGCTCATTGGCTGCTTCTATCACTCCAGAAGATGTCCGGAAATTACGGGAGAGACATCCAGATGCAGGAGTTGTCTGTTATGTGAATACGACTGCTGCTGTCAAAGCAGAGAGCGATGCCAGCTGCACCTCTGCAAATGTTGTTCAAATCATCGATGCTATGCCTCAAGATGAGATTATTTTCATCCCTGATAAATTGATGGGCATCAATATGAAGAAACTGACGAAGAAGAAAATACATCTTTGGGAAGGGACATGCATTGTCCATGAGCGTTTTGATGAAGAGGCTGTCAAGGCTATCAGAGAACAATATCCGAATGCAAAGATATTGGCGCATACCGAATGCAATTCAGCGATTGTCGATTCAGTGGATATGGCAGGAAGCACATCCCAGATGGTGAAGTATATTGCAGAGAGTTCTGACAAAGAATTTATGCTCGTTACAGAATGCGGGTTGACTGATCGAATAAAAGTGGAGCAGCCTACTAAGAAAATTGTCGGTACGTGCAATCTTTGTCCTTACATGAAAGAGATTTCTTTGAAGAATGTACTTAAGGCTTTGAAGAATCCATCTGATGATCAAAAAATCGAGATTTCTGAAGACATTGCTGAAAAAGCTAAGAAAAGTTTGGATAGGATGTTTGAGTTGGAGAAATCAAGCAGCCTGTAAGCTAGCTATGTCAATCTGTTCTCCGTTTGGCAAGTACAATTCGACGTTTGGCGATACTCTCTTTCGATACTCAATGATATTTGCTAATTTGCTTTTCATTGCATCTCTCGTGGCAACAATAGCATCATGATTCGCCTCTATCTTAGTATCTGGATTGACTACTGTTCCTTCTGCGATAATGACAAGGTTTCCATCAGGTGCTGTGACTTTGCTTCCGGCTCCGATTGTTACTCGTTCGTCGACAATAGCGTTTCTTATGATTGCCTTATAAATCTCTGTCTTTCTATGGGTACCACCCATGACGATAGTATTGTATACATTTGAGTCATCAATGACAGTATCTCCTGAAACCACAACATCAGTAAGTTCTGATTTTGATAGACGTACATTACCAGAGGAACTGTACACTCCTTTCTCAGTAACAACCCGATGGATATATCCGTCACCGATCGCTTCAATCGACCAGTTCTGATCATTGAATAAAGCAGGGTCTTCTCTGATGAATACATCCATTGCAGCCTTGTGATATGAGTGTGGCTCTCCTACATCTTCCCAATATTGCCTATTTTCATGTACCCGTAGAACAATCCCTGTTTTTTTTCCAGTTGCCAATGCATGCGGAATAACATCTCCACCGATATCATATTTGGTCTGCGCTAGCGGATCCATCTCTTTTCGTGGTCCATCAAAGTGCATCTTATTCTGATCGGTCCTGAGCATATCCAACCATACATCTAACGGGCCTAAATATATTCCTTCGCTCGCGAGTGCATTTTCGATAGGCTCTTCTGGCTTTTCAACGAATTGTTGAATTCTACTACCATTATGTTTGAGCATGCCAAATCTATGTTGCTGGTCTACAGATACGTCTCTTGCAGATATCACGAAATTATCTTTGTTTTTGAAGCTGTTGTATAGCTTGAGCATTTCTGTAAAATCATTCTGGTAGACATGATCTCCTGAAAGGCTAAGCACTAATTTAGGTGCTGCAGCATTTCCAGATATTCCAAGAATTCTCCTTGGTTTTCTTTCAAGAACGGTGAGTAGTGCTTGATACATCGCATCTGCAGTTCCTCGATAGTTTTTTCCTATGCCAAAAGAAGGAGGTACTACATCAATACCCTGTCCAGGACCAAAATTTGCCCTATGGACATGAGCGAAGAATTCTTCTATCCTACGAGGTTGATATTGGGTCGCTAACACGATGGACCTCATATTGGAATTAATTGCGTTAGAGGTTGCGAATGCTCCTAGAATGCTTGGTCCGAATGGAACTCCTGGTTTGGCCCTGTACCATGTCAATGGACCTAGACGAGTTCCTGGTCCTCCAGCGAGCATTACTACCAATACTTCTCCGGTATGGATTATTTTCTCAAGCATTTGTTTCTGGAGCTTTTTCCTATTTATAAACCTTTCCTTTATAGTTACTTAGAAGTAGTGTCAAGTCTGTCACAGTATTCATAGATGCGTTCTGAGATGCTTGCTACATAATATTTCATGATCTTCTCTTCCAAGACTTCTTTTAATGAGGAGAATTCACTTATCCTATATTCATTCTTTACTTTCTCAACTAGGAAAATGTCTCTTAACCTTCTGATCTGTCTTCTGATGTTTGAAGATGCGGTGCCTAATGAGGAGAGATTATGTCTCTTTCTTTGTTCAATGACTTTTTTCTCGATGTCTTCTGCTTTGATGAACTTCTTCTGCTGAGAAGAGTGCAGCAAGACATCTAAAATATCGACAATGACATCTCTTGAGTCTCCTGGCTGCAAAACGCCTAAAGAAAGACAGAGTTTCCTCACCAATCCTCTTCTCTGCAAAGAGCCGGGCTTTTCATATCTTCTTAGCGTTATTTCAGACAAAGGAGTATCTTTGCTTATCTTTGACATATAGATTTTCTAGAATAAGGACTATAAAAATTTATACTTTTTCAAGCCAGATCTCGAATTCTTTTCCTTTGACTTTCTCTTGGGAATGATTGGAAAGCTCTTTTCCAGCTTCAGTCGCAAATACAATCTCTGCTGCGCCTACTTTTTCTTTGATGTTGGATTTCCATTTCTCGAACATCTTCACCATCTCTGCATCTGCTCTGACGATGAGATTGATATGGTCTTTTTTCTCTAATCCTGATTTTTTTCTCAGGCTCTGGACCCGTCTCATCAACTCTCTTGAAAATCCTTCTGCCTCTAATGATGGATTGAGCTCTTTATTAAGATAAATGAATCCATATTTGAATTCCATCTCCTGCAGATTCTCAGGGGAACTCCTGGCTGTGTGGAAATGATCCTGCTTCAGGCTGAATTTCGCTTCGTTGACCTTTACTTCATGAACATGCTTCTCTGCCAGATGTGTGAGAATGGTCTCTGCATTATCTTGGGTCAATTTAGCGATGATCGCAGCAGCATTCTTAGGAAAGTCCTCTTCGATCCTCTGGACATTGGGCTTTAGGTCGGACTTGACATGCTCGACCTTGTTGCTCACCTTCAGCAGTTTTACATTTGTCTGCGATTTGATCATCTTCTCTGATCTCTGCAGATACTCCCTTATCTCTTTATTCAAGGTCACAATCGTGACTTCTTTCAAAGGCCACCGCACACCTCTCTGGATCTTCTCTCTTCCGGCGAGAATATTCTGGATAGCGTTCTGGGAGACGTCCATCTCCTTCTCCAATTTTTCATTGATCAGGCTTTCCATGACCTTTGGCCACTCAGAGAGATGGATGCTCTCTCGTTCCAGGCTAAAAGCTTCTTTTAGATTCTGGAATATCTCCTCAGAGATAAAAGGAGAAACAGTCGCAAGCATCTTCACGGCCTCGATCAGACAGCGATAGATAGTGAAGACAACCAATTCCTTGTCTTCTTTGCCCCCTAAAGCAGCCTTATCTCTGATCAATTGGATATACGTCCTACTTAAATCCAAATACAGCTGTTCTATAAGGTCAGGCACTTCGTTGAGCTTGTATTGATCATAGGCTTCAGTGGCTTTCTTGATGGTCGAGTTCAATCTAGAGAACATATACTGCTCTTCTCTGCCAAATGCCTTGACTTTTGATATCTTTGCAGGATTCAATCCATAATTCTTGGCAAGATCAAGCAGATAATTATGGACATTCCACAGGACAGTGAGATTCTTATGCCTGACCTTCATATCTTCGAAATTATAATTCAGGTCAACGCCTGGATTTGCGCCTGCAATCATATAATATCTGAACGTATCAACACCATACTGGTCTATGACCTCTTCTGGCAAAATATAATTTCCCAATGACTTGGACATCTTCCTTCCTTTTGCATCCTGGACAAAGCCATGCATATACACATTCTTGAACGAAGGCTTATCAAGAGCAATCATCGATGCGACCATCAATAGATTGAACCATCCTCTGATCTGATCCTTGCCTTCGAGGATGAACTCTGCAGGAAATAATCTGTCAAAATGCTCTTTATTCTGAGGATAATCAAGGCAATTCCAGGAGACAGTCCCTGCATCTACCCATACATCCAGGATATCCGGAATTCTCTTGTATTTTTTCCCGTTCTTCTCGAATTCAATCTTATCAACAGTGCTGATATGCAGATCATCAACTTTCTGGCCTGATAGCTCTTCTAATTCCTGTGCACTGCCTACGACGATATAATCTTTCTCGTCTTCGACATTTCTCCAAATGGGAAGGGGAGTGCCCCAGAACCGTTGCTTGCTAATTGAATTATCCCTCAGATTCTTCAGCCAGGAATCGAATGCATTGAAGGCAGCTTTAGGCACCCAAGTGATATCATTATTGGCCTTGATCATCTTCTCTTTCAGATCTTCAACTTTGAAGAACCACTGCTTTGTTGTCCGGAAGATGACCGGTTGGTGATGCCGCCAGTCATGAGGATATTCATGCTCAATCTCTGTCTTGGCTATCAAATCACCAGATTCTTCTAATGCCTGTATGAATTTATCATCATCTTTCTTTGCAGTCAATCCTGCAAATTTTCCCATCTCTTCTGGAAATATCCCTTTCCTGTCCAAGTTGTTGAATGGAGGGATACCATTTCTGTGACCTATCTCGTAATCTTCTGGACCGCAGCCAGGAGCGCAATGCACCAGACCAGAACCGGCTGTTGTGTCGACATATTCTGTCGATAACAAGATAGTATGGACTTTCTTTGATCTTTTCTTCAGCCCATCATAGATATGGCCTAATTCATCCTGCATCGGATGGATGTATTCCATGCCTTCCATCTTCTCTCCTTTGAACTGTGATTCTACTTCGAATTTCTTTCCTACTACGCTGCTGATGAAGACATTTGCTAAAGCGGAAGCGACAATCCAATATTCATCCCCTACTTTGACCTTGAGATATTCGATGTCTGGATTGACCATCACCGCAAGGTTGAAGGGAATGGTCCAAGGGGTAGTAGTCCAGATGACCAAGAACTCCTTCTCTTTTCCTTTGATAGGGAACTTTACGAAGATGGAATCATCTTTGACTGTCTTATACTCTAATTCGTGCTTTGCCAATGCAGATTCTGAGATCTGGCACCAGGTCATGGTCCTTAAACCTTGATACAGCCTGCCTTTCTTGTGGGCCTGCTTGATGAGCCACCATTCAGATTCCATGAACTCTTTCTTGATAGATTGATAGGCATTCTCAAAGTCCATCCATACACCTAATCTGAGAAAGTCCTCATTCATGATCCTCATATTGTCTATGCAGAGCTGTTTACACTCTTCGATAAATTTAGGGACACCATAATCCTTGATCTCTTGGTTAGTCTTCAATCCTAATTTTTTCTGAGCAGCATTCTCTGTAGGCAAGCCGTGCATGTCATAGCCAGCCCTATCCCAGACATCAAAGCCTTTCATCCTCCTATAGCGGAGAATGCAATCTTTCAATGATTTGTTCCACGCTGTACCCAAGTGGACTTTTCCAGAGGTATAAGGAGGGCCGTCAAGAAAGTAGAAAGGCTTCTTTCCTTTGTTGCTGTCTTTTGCCTTCTGGTAGATAGAGTTCTCTTTCCAGAATCGCATTATTTTAGGCTCTACCTGCTTGAAATCGTATTTTGAAGGCATTTCTATAAGGAGAAAAACACGATTTAAAAAGGTTCCCAAAATCTTTATATACCCATCAGCCGGATTTGGGTATATAAGAGGTAGATAGATGCCGGAAAGCTTTAATCCTCCTATTCAGGAGAAGCCAAAATCAAAACCGCCTAAATTCAGCACTTTCTCAGGGGTGTTTGTCCCTAGTGTCTTGGCTATCCTAGGAGCGGTCATGTATCTCATCATGCCCAAGGTCTTGGGAGGGGTCGGCATGATCAAGATGCTCCTCATCATCTTGCTTGCGCATTCTGTCACTATCGCCACTGCTTATTCACTTTCTGCTATCGCTACTAACATCAAGGTCAAGGGAGGGGGATTATATTATCTTATCTCACGCAGTCTGGGGAGTGAATTCGGAGGCAGCCTTGGAGTACAGCTCTATCTTGCCCAGAC
>JAAOYF010000012.1 GCA_018221205.1 Candidatus Woesearchaeota archaeon
AGACAGACAGAGCCTGGGTCATGATCGTCCTACACACCAAAATGAAAGACATATCCATCATTAAAGCAAAGGGATTGCCGACAACCATGCGTATCGGCAAATCTGGACTGAACGAAGGGGTCATCAATGAGCTTCAGCTGCAATTGAAGAGAAAGAAGATGGTGAAAGTCAAGATCCTCAAGCCTGCATTTGAACATCTGACAAAGGCTGAGTTAAAAAAAATGCTCGAGGACAAGACAAACAGCACAATCATCCATAGCATCGGCAATGTTTTCGTGCTGAAGCATAAGTTATTTATAGACCGAAACCGAGGAAGAACAATATGATTACCGAGGATCAGCTGAAGGAGATGAACTTCGATCCAGAGATGGCTGAAGAAGCTAGGAATCATGCCCCTGTCTTCACCGGCTATCCCAGTCCGGTGAGAAGATACCGGATGGTGGTTGAAGCATATCATATGGCCATCGAAGAGCCTTATTTCTGGGTATTGGAGTATCTCAGAAACATGTCTGGATTCCATCATATCATCAAGATAACAGATGTCTTTTCAGCAGCTGAGAACAGCTCTTTTTTCGGCGCCTCTCAGCAGAGGCTTGGATTGCAGCAGGATAAAGTGAGCCAGTTTCTCGCCACTATCGGAAAGATGGTCAAGGAGCTCTTCCAATTGGTGAGAGAATTACGGGTACTGGACGAAAGACTTGGCTACTATGCCGACAGCTATGACTCTGAATCAAGATCAAGGGAAAGTGCTGAGATCACCTTAAAGGGAATATGGGTAGACATGGTAGAGCAGGGAGCGAAGAATCCTGCTTCTGTCTATGGAATGGCGAGAGAGGTGCAGTTCACGACCTTACCTGATCTCTTCTTCAACATCCATCCCTTGAAACAGGAAGATGTCGATGATGTTGTCGAATCTGATTCATCACAGTTCAACAGAAAAGTACGGGAAGTGCTGAAAAGGAAACTACGAAGTTTCCTGGCGTGGAAAGAGCATACCTATGAAGAGCTGAAGAACAGACGTATCTTCACGTTGAAATATCTGAGGCAGCATTATGATATCATCAAGATGTATATGACCTGGGTGAAGCCTTATCTGAAGAATATCGAAAGGCTGACCATGGACCAGCAGAAGATGGAGACTCCTGATCTGTTGGCTGCTTTCGAAACAAGCATGATCGAAGTCGAGCTTCTTGCCAAGAAACCTTCTGGGCCGGTGAATGAATGCGTCCTGGTGCATTTCTGGTATAGGACAAGGCCTGATATGAATTACCAGCAGGAATACCAGAGAGGGCCATTGCATGTCGGCAGGGCAGAGATAACCTTCAGGGCATATGTCTGGACCGATGAAGAGATCGAGAATTATCAGAAGATGAGGGCACGTGAGGATTTCAACCTCTTGGGTGTTGTCGACAGATCAGTCAAAGCAGCTATGGAGAGTTTAGGAGATGAGCTTATGCGCTATCTAGAGGAAGCAGGAGAGGATTTCCAGTCAAAGCAGAAATCTGATCTCGAAAACGTCAAGGCAAAGGGAAGAAGGCTCTCGAGAAACTTCTCCTCAGTGAGATCATTATTCAGCAGGGTGAAGGAAAGCAAGAAAGAGAAGCAGGATCTATGGGATATAGAGATCGCAAAAGACAAGGCAACTGCCAAAGTGAAAGGCAGCATGTGGACTGTCTATCATCATTTCAAAAAACATCATAATATGCTGAACTGGTAGAGATTTTTGCCCGTTCCCTACGGTCACTTAAAAATCTCGTAAAAAGCGCTCATGTGGAACATCCTCACGTCAGAAATGCAAAGCATTTCTGAGCGTCATCAGGAATCTTCGATTCCTGAGACTTTGTTCGGAGTTCCACGACAAAGGAAAAAGTGCGTGTCCCACCCCGACACGTTTAGGTGAATAGATGCAATTCAACAACGGATATCACTCAGGAGCAGCAGATCTTTATGGATCGAGCCCTATGGATAGATCTTTCTATGTCGATAATCCTGATGCTGCAGGCGCAGCTACCGGCATCCGCGATTTCGGAGCCAAGGCGCCGATCGGTCAGCTTGACAGTGAATTCGGCTTGACAGTCAAAGATGTGGGCATGAGCGTTCCGATGGGAATCTCTGCCCCTAATGTCCAGGGCATCTACAGCAAGATACGGGCAGGATTGAGCAAGATCGAGATCGGTTTTCCTGCTGCAGGTTCGGGCAATAGGCAGGCACAAAGTCCAGGCATGTATGGTAAGGATATGCGTCAGGCCATCAAAGAGCTGGGCATTGCGAATGAAGTTGAATTCAACACCCACGCTGCCTATAATGTCATGGGCATGACCGGAAGCCTTGAGCAGGCAGGTGACCTGATAAAATTTGATATGAACCGGGCGAGAATGGGACAGCATGAGATTGAACGAGCTGTCGATTTTGCAGCTGATGTTCCTGGTGGAGGCAGTGTTGTTATCCACACTGGTGAATTTCTCAGGCCATTGACCGATATCTATGTGCCTGATGAAGAGGGCAATCTGGCCAGAGGATCTGATGGCAGGACCATGTGGAAGCAGCGCCTGACAGAAGATAAGGATGCGACGTTCTATCTTATCGACGACAGAACTGGACAGGCGATGAGAACAGTCGAGAAAGACCGATTGGTTGCGTATCCTCATTGGCTACGGTCTAAGAAGGAAGGCCATTGGGGAATGGACAAACAGGGCAACAGAGCATTCATCAAGAAGGATGACTATGTCGATTATGAAGGACTATTGATTCTCGATGCGTATGACCCTGTTGTCGGAAGAGTTCCTGAATTCGACGATAAAACAAGAGAGTTCAAGGTCGATTATCTTAGTTTTAATGATTTTGAGGTTGTCGCGAAAGAAAAGAATGATGCCCTGAAGAAAAGACTGGGCAGATCTTTGACGTTCCAGGAAGCGACAACACAGACAGAGGCCTATTTTCATGCTACGCTTGAGACGAACGAGGGCCACTCTCGTGGTTGGAGCGGCCAGTATGCAGAGGATGTCGACACCAATATTGAGATGCTGGAGAAATTGAACAAAGCGAAGGACTTCTACCAGAAGATAGACGCAAAGCTTCCGCCAGAGGAGAAGTGGAAGATAGCCATCAAAGAGCCGAATATGCGTGTTCTCGATCAGATCATCCCTCCAGAGACAAAAGATCCGTTAAAGTATATCGAAGAACAGATAACAAATGCGAGGACAAGAATCAATTTCGCCCGACAAGCTTCTGTCTCCCAGCTGCAGCAAGCGCAGGACACTGCTGAGACAAAAAGGCACATCATCGATCCTATAAAATATGTTGATCGGTATGCTGTACGGCACTATGCTGAATCTGCTTTGCATGCTATGGACCGGTCTAAAGACCCCAATAACCCTATCGTACTCACGATGGAGCACATCTTTCCTGAGCGGTTCGGAGGGCATCCTCAAGAGCATAAGTGGCTGATTAAAAAAGCACGTGAGCGTTTTGTGGAATACCTGACTGAGCCTGAAATGGAGCTTGGTGTTACGTATGACGGCAAGCCTGCCATGGCGAAGAATAAAGAAGGCCTATTGGAATTGCAAAAGCAGCCGAATCCGTATTATAAAGCTGGGCTAGATAAGGAGCAGGCTAAAAAGCTGGCTGAACGGCATATCAAGGCGACGATCGACACCGGCCACCTTAATCTTTGGCGGAAATATTTCCAGCCCAGGCCTGGAGCGACTCCAGAAGACAATGAGAATGAATTCAAGCAATGGTTCCTGGGGCAGATAGAGGACTTTGCAAAGGATAACCTGGTGGGGAATGTCCATCTTGTGGACAATTATGGGTATCAGGATGATCACCTCTCACCCGGACAGGGCAATGCCCCTATCAAAGAGACGATGAAGATACTGAAGAAATTCGGTTATGACAAAGCCTATACTGTCGAGCCGGGTGCAGATGCGTCCACAGACCTTTCTGATTTCCATGGTGTGATGAAGACCTGGAGATTCTTGGGTGCGCCTATCTATGGTCTGGGAGCGCCGAGTAAGTCACAACAGACCTGGGGCAAAGTGCAGTATAGCTACTTCGGCCAGAATCAACCTCCCTACTTCATCTTCGGCTCCTATTCACCGAGCAATGACTGGACGCTCTGGAGCCAGTCACCTATGGAGTAATTTTATATATTCTGACTATTCTAGAATAGATATGCACACTATCCACATCATGAGCAATCCCTGCTCATTGAACAATGTCCACGCTGAGCAGATTGCCGGCCTGCTGCATATCCATGGATTCATCATTGAGAAGAACATCAAGGCAGCTGACATCCTCATCTCTGTCGTGTGTCCGGTCATCGATGAGCTGACTATGCTTGTCGAGATCAAGCAGCTGATCAAGGCACATAAGAAGAAAAAGATCATCCTTGCCGGATGCCTCAGCCAAAAGATGGTCCCTCAGGTGAGGAAGATCACCCATACCGCTTCATTGGTGAGCAGCCATAACATCTCCGGCATAGTGGGGGTTGTGGAAGAGGTCATCAATGGCAATGCCATTGATGCTGTTTCGTATCAGGAAGAGCGGAAGCTGCACCAACCTAGAGTTAGGATCAACCCTTTCAGCGGTATCATCCCTCTGCAGCCAAGCTGCGACCATCATTGCCCTTATTGTGAATTTCATCTCTCCCAAAAGCACATCGTAAGCTATAAGAAAGAAGATATCCTGAAAGAGGTGCATACTGCCTTAAGAGATGGGTGCAAAGAGATCATTGTCGCGAGCCATGATGTGAGCAGCTATGCCACTGAAGAGATCTGGAGGAGTTCCCTGCCTGAGCTGCTCAAAGAGATCCTGGCTATAGATCATCCTTTCAAGCTGAGGATGGGAAAGCTGAATGTGAAGAATATCAAGCCCATCTTAGATGAGCTCATCGAGATCTTCAAGAGCGATAAAGTATACAAATACCTTTTCCTGCCCCTGTTGTCCGGCAATGATGCTGTGCTTAATACGTTGGAAGCAGGCTACACTGTCGACGATTTCCGGAATATCATAAACCGGTTCAGGACTGAGATCCCTAATCTTACCATCGCAACAGAGGTGGTCATCGGGCATCCAGGGGAGAATGTAGAAGGATTCAATGAAAGCCTTGAAGTCATCAGAGAAATGAGGCCAGACAGCGTCTCTATCACCAAGAGCGAATCAAAGCATACTGAGCGTGTAGAGGAGAATGTGGTGAAGGATAGGATGCGAATCATCCATGACATCTCAAAGAATATCTCGCGGATGAACAATGAGCGATGGCTCGACTGGCAAGGTGAGATCCTCATTGATGAGAGAGGCAAAGGAGATTCCTGGGTCGGGCGAAACTTCTCATATAAGCCTGTCATGGTGAATGGGGACTATTCTTTAGGGCAGACCGTGCAGGTAAAAGTGATCACCACTGATGTCAACCAGCTGAAAGCTGAGAGAATTTAGAGAATCGCTTCTCCGATTCGGGGAGTATACGAAAAGCGAAGCTTTTCGGATATCCGAAAATCTTTGATTTTCGATATATCGTTGAGGGACTTATCAGTCCCCCGGTAGAAAACGTGAAATGCTCTAGGTCAGTACGCTTGCGACATAGCCAATTAGAAAGATATATATACCTCTTTCAGTATTCTTTATATATGGGACAAGGGGAAGTCATCACTTTTTTGAAGAAGTATAGACAGAGCACTCCTTATCTGAAAAAGCCCTGGCTGACTGTTCGAGAGATCTATGAGAAGATGAAAAATACAAGGCTGGCCAGTGAATTGGGCTCGGTGACGAATTCTTGCAAAAAATTACGGGAAAGCGGCATGATCAAGTTCAGAGAGATGACTTCTAAGAAAGCGAATAGAAGGATCTTTCATTATCAGATAAAATAAAAAATAATTATTTCTCTACCATACCGTGTTGTGGAATGCCCAAAGATTCATTTGTCTTCTGCATGCTGGTTTCTGCATCGCATACATCCAACGCTGCCCTGATGGCATCGATATTCTCGCAGACCACATCACTCTCTTGATGGATTGCCTGCAGATAGAGTAGTTTGTTTCCGACTACTCCGATGGCTTCTTTCCAGACACAGATCTCTGGCATATCTCCTCTAGGATAGCCCCAGTCTTTTGCCAGTTCCATGATCTCTGCAGTTGATCGGACCAGTGATTCGTTATACACCACCCGTACTCTTGGTGTTTTCTTGAATATCTCTACCGCTTCCTCAACTGTCGGAGTCTTCTTGCACTCGCAGGTTATGGTATGGACATGCATCAGCGTTGAGGAGACAGATAATGCTGTTGTAAATATCTCGACATCGGGCAAGACTGTCTTGAGGTCTGGTCCGTGATGAGAAGGAAGTTCTAATACCGGAACAACAGCGTTGATCGGTCCATGACGGATGTCCCAAGGATCAGCGCCTCTCCTGATCATAGTGGCATACACTTCTTTGATGCCATATTTTGTATGGATCGCTCCCAATGTCCTTGCCAATCCGGTTGTGTTGCAACTTACAACCCTGATATGGTCTTTGCCGCGGCATTCATCATAATTGCATTGAGCAGTAAAGCTGACCTCTCCTACATCTGGTTTTTCGCCGCCCTGGTAGATCGCTTTCATCTTAGCTGGCTCGTAGTATTTGGCCCTGTTCTCCTTTCCTTTTGGCTTAGGGGCGCAATCGATTATGATATCCACTTTCTTGAGCAGGTCTTGTATTGTTCCTTCGAGCTTGAAACCGTGGCCATCCAGCTGATGATCAGGTATGGTGTAGATAGGGATGCCTTTCCTATGTGCTGACCGAATCCGCCAGTTATGGCTTCTTCCTGTAACTCCAATTAATTCCATATCCTCCTGCTTCATCACTGCATCAGCTACTCTTTTGCCGATCGTACCAAAACCCATAATGCCTACTCTGATTTTTTTCATTTCGTTCACCCTCACTCCATATCAGTCGAGTATTCTCCTTTTGTCGCAAGACCATTCAGCTTTGCGCGCTTAAAGAACGCATCCTGGCACGCTTTCTCATTCTCAGCTTTGCCGGCCCATGCTTTCAATGCTGGTTCTTGCAATGCTCTTCCATAGGAAAAGCTCAGGTACCAAGGAGCATCATCCATCTTGTTCATCGCCTGCAGATGTGCAGTTGATTCTTCAGGGGTCTGTCCTCCTGAAAGGAAATTGATCGTCTGGACAGATTCAGGAATGGTCTTCTTGAATATTTCGAGAGTCTGCTTTGCCACTTCCTCTACTCCTGCTCGGCTATCATTCTCTTTTCCGGAAATGACCATGCTCGGCTTGAGGATCATGCCTTCTAAGAGGACCCCTTCTTTATCTAGCGCAACGAACACTTCTTTCAGCACTGCTTCAGTAACTTCAGCACATCTCTCGATTGAATGGTCTCCGTTGATCAAGACTTCTGGCTCGACGATGGGAGCGACATCATGTTCTTGACAGACTTTCGCATATTTTGCCAATCTTGAAGCGTTCTCCTTTATGACTGCATCAGAAGGTGTAGAATCTGAGATGGAATAGACAGCGCGCCATTTGGCGAATCTCGCACCATGTTGCTTATAGTCATCTAATCTATCCCCTAATCCTTCGAGGCCTTGAGTGACTTTTTCAGATGTTCCTTCCAGCTCGACAAGGCCTTTGTCAACCTTAATTCCAGGAACAATGCCTTTTTTCGTCAGTACTCCTGACAGTGGTGTGCCGTCTCGTGCTTTCTGTTTCAGTGTTTCCTCGAACAGGATGACTCCTGAGATGAACTCTTCGCAGCCTGATGTAGTGAAGAGGGCCTGCCGATAATCCCTTCTCTTTTCCTCTGTGGATTCGACATTGATGCCTGCCAACCTCTTTCCCATGGTAGGGGTGGATTCATCTGCTGCCAATATCCCTTTTCCTTTTGTTGCGATCTCCTTTATTGTCTGTTTTAGTGCTTGAGCATCCATCTTCTATCCCTCCAAACCAAAAAATAATCTTGCTTCTTCGACTCTTTTCTTCGGAACTGTCTTCAACTGGCCAAGAGCTGCTTTCATGTCTTGGGAGACAATCTCTGTCCCTTTCAAACAGGATATCTTTCCGAATTCCTTCTTGTGGATCATCTCTGCAGCATGCACCCCTAATCTCGTGCCTAAGACACGGTCGAAGGCTGTCGGATGACCTGCTCTTTGCAGATGACCAAGAACAACATGTCTTGTCTCTTTTCCGGTCTCTTTCTGGATCACTTTGGCAAGCCTTTGTGCTATCCCGCCTAGACGGACATTGCCGAAAGCGTCTTTTTCATCAGTCTGTAACACCATCCCTCCCTCTTTGGGAACAGCTCCCTCAGAGCAGGCGATGATCGTGTAATGATATCCTTTCTTTTCCCGATTCTTTATTATTTTAACTATCTCCTTCATGTCGAACTTCTCTTCTGGAACAAGAATGATATGTGCACCACCTGCCATACCTGCATGCAAGGTGAGCCAGCCGGCATGCCTACCCATAACCTCTACAACTAAGACACGGTCATGGCTTTTCGCAGTGGTATGAAGGTTGTCGATAGCATCTGCTGCAATATTGACTGCTGTATCAAAGCCAAACGTATAATCGGTCGCGTTGACATCATTGTCGATCGTCTTCGGCACACCAACTGCCTTTACCCCTTCCTGATGGAGCTTCCAGGCCACTCCCAGCGTATCATCCCCGCCGATGGCAATAAGATAATCACATCTGAACTTCTTGAGATTCTTCTTTACCTGCTCAACTCCTCCCTCTACTTTGTAGGGATTCGTCCTTGAGGTACGTAGAATCGTTCCTCCTAGCATGTGGATATCCTGGACTCGGTCCAGGTCCAATGGATGAGGTTCTCCTTTTCCTAACAAACCGGCCCATCCTCTTCGAAAACCGAGAACATCATAACCGAGAGAAATCGCTTTTACAGTTATGCCGCGTATAACGGCATTTAGCGCAGGCGCATCACCGCCTCCATTTAAGATTGCTATCTGCTTTTTTTTAGCACCAGTAACCGCCATCTGCACCCCTCTAAATTATATTTTTTGTGGAAGATGCCTGTATTTAAAGGTTTTGATGGTAGGACAAAGGAGGATATCAGTTTAGAAATTTCTTCAGCCTTATGAGATTATGTCTCAACCATTCTTTATTCTTAAGCTCATGTGAGATGTTTATCATGCTTATCCTGTGCCAAAGTTCATAGAGCTCTTTTCTCTCGGTGTAGTCCTTTGAGATGGATCCATGCTTTGTATAGCCGTCAAAGAATACTTTCCGCATCTTAGGATGCTTGGTAAAATCCCATAGCTCCATCTTAGTGAAATCGTTCTCATTATGGCCTGCGATGGCCCACTCAACATCGATGATCCCGGCTATCTTATCCTTGTCAGCCATGATGTGGGAAGAATGGAAATCCTTATGCACCATGCAAGGCTTGCTCCTTATCTGAAAAAGATGTTCCTGCTCATTTATGGAGCTCATCACTCTCGGAAGCAATCGCTTCACTTCATGATAATGCTTAATCTTCGCAAGCTTCAATTCAATATCATATTCAGCAAAATCTTTCCACCTGTCGAAAGCAGGATTGATGTCCTTGCCGATGATCCAGCCGAACTTCTTGAACTTGATAGAATGGAGCTTTGCCAGCAGTTCCCCTGCTTTATGATAGATGTCCTCATTCTTGCATGAACGGTAGCACTTCTCCAGCTTTATCCCAGGTATGTGTGACATCAGGGTGTAGGCGAAAGGAATAATCTCCAGAGAGTCATCTGCTGTATAAATCCGGGGAATAGGGATATCTGTATGAGTAGAGATGGTCTTATAGACAAAAGATTCTTTCTTTGCCTTCCATGCTTCATTGAATACTCTCAGAATGATGTCCTTGCCCTTGTCAAGCTTGATATCCCACAAGGTGTTGATATGGCTTCCCTTGAATGGAGTAATACTCCTTATCTTTGTCGGGCCGAAGCAGTCATCGACAACGTTCTGGATATCCTTTCTTGTAATCTTCATCAAAAGGGTATTGGTCGGGCTAGACTTTATAATATTAACCCTTAGAAATACTGGCCATTTTCAAGTCTTCTGATACGTGCCCATAAGGACAATTTCCTCAATCTTATGCACCTCTACCTGTGCGTAAAAATCCTGGCTATTGTCAGCATCAAGCCTATCGACATCCAACGCATAGAGCTTGAAGAAATATCTATGAGTGCCGGATGGGGGGCAAGGGCCGCCATAAGCCCCTCTCTTGAAGGAATTGATGACTTCGGTTCCTGGAATGGAGTTCTCTTTTATCTCCCTGGCTGTTGCAGGAATGTCCTTCACGAGCCAGTGGATCCACGTTCCCATGGGGGCATCCGGATCGTCCATAATAAGGGCGAAACTTCTTGTAGCTTCAGGAACACCATCCCAGCTCAGCTGAGGATTGATGTCTTCTCCCTGGCAAGTATACTTGATTGGAATAGTCTCTTCATGTTGGAAAGCAGTCGATGTGAGTCTCATAGCAGCATCACCTTGAATCTCTTTTGCATCAATCTGAGGACCGACATATTCGCGCTCAGTCATCTGTATACATCCTGCTAAGAAGACAAGAGTGAGAAGTATAATGACTGTCCTCATGAATCGATCCAATAGTGGATTGCTTAAAAATTTTTCCCATAGAAAAGCTTTTAAACAATACCCCTCAAGGAAAGAATATGTTTAAATCCATGCGAAGACTGAAAAAAGAGGAGAAATGGGTCCTCGGCATAGGTGTCATCTTCACTGTTGTCATCTTCTATCTGATCAACTTTTATTTCACCGGCCAGCAGCTCATCTTCTGGGCAATAGTGGAAGCAGGCATCATGTGGCTGGTCATCATCTCACTCCTGATCCTGGCCGACAATCATCGCATCTTGAATGATGAGCTCAAAGAGATCCTCAGGGAACATATCAAAGAAAGCAAGACCCTGAAAGAAATCAGCCACGAAGAACTGCAGGAAATAAAACTTCTTAAGAAGGTCGCCAAGGAAGCAATGAACCTAATGAAAAAGAAGAAGACCTGACAAAAAGAATCTTTCCTTCTACTTTATGAATAAGATCTGAGCGGACTGTAGTATACTCTAAGATGATATCTCCTTCTACCTTCTTGGGCATGGGATTACAGTTGATCGCGACCTTCTGGGTTTTTCGCTGCTCAAGCCGTAAGGGCGGATCAAAGACCTGCTCATACGGACATAAAGCATTGTCCAGCCTTATGGACCTCAATCTTATCTCAACAGGATTGAGACTGATTAGGGTAAACGAAAGTGCCTTGTCATCGATATAAGGATCACGGCACATGAAATCCATAGGTGGGGAGCATCTCAATGATCCCAATAATCCGAAACTGAAGACTCCTGTATAGAAGAGAAATGCCATGATGCCGATGAAAAATATCAGCAGCCATCCATAGTTTGAAAGGTATTCAAAGAAAATCCCTCCTTTTTTATCCACTACCAACCCATCCATACATGATGAGTCCAGAATTAATTCTATATAAAATTATTCATCTACGGTAAAGAGCCTTGAATCTTTCACATCAAACATCTTTAATCGGGCGCCTGCATCAAGCCATCCGTGAGCATAGTTAAGGGCAGCGAACGCTGTCACTTTATCGCCTTTCTCTGCAAAATGATGGGCATCGCTGAGATAACGCTGGATCATATCAAGAAAATCTTCACGCTCCTTTTCCAGGTTTGTTTTGTTGGAAGAGGCCTTTGCCTTTTCAAGGGCCTCTGTAGTCAGAGAAAAGTAATGTTTGAGCTTCTCTTCGCTTACTGCATTCATGCTTGTTCCTGCAGCTTATTCCTGGAGACAGGCATCGGTCTTTTCACTGCTATGGGGATGATGCCCTTCGCAAATTCTATCTTGGCGATCTCCACAGGATTATACCCTATCTTCTTCAGCTCTTCCTCGCTCACCTTTACCAAAAAAGGTGCGCCCATGCTGATCTGCAGGGCTCGAGAACCGACGACCCTTGCCTGCTCATATTTTGTCATTTTCATGCTATCACCTAGAGGGCTTTCCGATACTCTTTAGACTTTTCTGATGCAATATCAATCATCTTGGAGACTTCCTCTTCTGTCAATGGATGGTCTCCTCCTTTCTGGAGTGCACAGATCGTCCCGTCCGCTGTTGTGGTTATGGTCAATCGTGCGTCCATGGCCTTGTCTTCCTCTGTCAAGGGATCGACAATGAAATACTTCCCGAGCTTATATACTGTCACTGCAATGGGTTCTTTGCTCAGCTCGACAGGCTTCTTTCCGGGATTCCTATAGTCAAGTTTTCCGTCGACCATATCCGGGAATTTCGCGTCCTTCAGTGCTGCTAGAGCTGCTAGAGCTGAGATGTCGAACAGGCCGCCTGCATCATTAATGGTCACAATGTCAATGATGACAATCCACACTTTCTCGCCCTTTTCAATGCAGAGCTTCTTGAAATCGATGGCTTTGCTCTCTCTCAAACCTCGATCCACCACTCTTGCCAGCTCCACTGCCTTGATGCTCGGTGGACCGGGTTCATAGTCTGGACTGGAAAGGGGCAATAATTCTGCACCTACCATGATCGTTCCTTTATCCGGAGAATCCGGATAGGGAGTTCCCATCTCCATCTTTACGCCGACAATGACTTCAGTTTCACCACAGGTTACTTTCGCAGATCCTTCTGCTGTCTTTGATACTCCATACTCCACTATCAATGGCTGTCTGATATCTAAAGCAGACCTTCCGTCTAATCTCTTTCCATTGTCAAGGAGTTTGATGATATGTGATTTTCCGTTCATCTTATTCACTTCCGTATTTCGCTTTCAGTGCTTTCTTCTGCACTTCGTAGATCTTTATACATGCGTCCTTTGCCATGCTAATGCCTTTGAGGAGCATGTCTTTGCTCACTTCTCCATCCATCTGCAGCAAGGTTATCTCATTCGTGCGGTTGATCATCGCGACAGGTATATCTGCCACTGGTCCGTCCTCATATGCCTCTTCTGCATAATCCAGATCGACGAGCATCTGGTCGCCATTCAGACCTACCGATACTGCGCTGACCAGATCTTTCATGACCAGGCCAGCATCTGCAAGGGCCATGGAGGCAGCGCAGATACCTGCGCATCTCGATCCTGCCTCTGTCTGAGGCAGCTCGATGAAGACATCCACTACTGAATTCGGATATTCTTCCAGATCAAGAACTGGCAGCAATGACTTCACTGTCACAAAAGAGATCTCTTTTGACCTTCGGCTCTGGCCGGGCCTTACTCGATCTCCTGCGCCTGAGAAAGGCATCATATTGTAACTGCACCTTAAAATCCCTCTTCCTGGATCCTGCAGAAATTTCGGATAGAGATTTCTCGGTCCGTACACTGCTGCATATGCCCAGGTATTTCCGATCTTGAAATAAGCGGATCCGTCAGCGTTCTTGATAACACCGACCTTTGCTTCCATCTTTCTGAGATCTTCCGGTTGCCTACCATCATGCCTTTTCATTTTGCACCTCAATCTTCTTCCCTGTCTGTTTCTCGAGGTATTCCTTTATGGTGTTCGTCAATCCGGGAATATGGGATTCTCGTTCTATCTTCTTGATCGTTTCGATAGCGATGAATTCATTATTCACATCTCCCTGTATCCAGACGATACCGTTCTGCCCTACAACAATCCTGCAGCCGGTCGCGTTCTTGATCATGCTCACCATCGAGCCTTTCTTGCCGATTATCCTCGGCACCTTGTTGGTGTTGACCTTGACTATACGTCCATCAACCAGCTTCTTCAGACCTGGCTCGCGCATACTTACATCGACAAGCTTCTGCGATGTTACGTTGGTTATCTTACAGACGACATGATCTTCCAGATTATAATACTCTGTGAGATCAGCACCTCTGCCGATATAATCCGATGTTGCGTCCTTGAGTGACATCATCGCGGAATAGGCTGAATTGGTCTCTAATCTCCAACCGCTGAATGTGATGTCAATCACCTTGCAGATGATGGTGTCTCCGGTTTTAGGTATATAGACGCCTGAAAGCGGGACCACTTTTATTGTCCGTCCATCAATATAGACCACTCCTAATCGTGAAGAATAAATCTCTTCGTTATCTCTGTAGGCTCCAGGTCCTGGAAAATTGTCCATGCCCTTCACTAAGAGCTCTCCTGGAACTACAATGTCTTTTGGTTTAACTAATACTTCTGTCATTTTAACTCCTTATTTCTTTCTTTTTCTTCCGTTCGATGCTGCTGTAATCTCATCTTTTGTAAAGACGCTGAAGTCTTTATCTTTAAGAGAGATGTACGCTGCATCGATACGTTCTGCGTTGAAATTATCGCCAAGCACCTGTTTCAGCGCTTTCACTGAAATGGCCAATCCTTCGGCCATCGAGATATCATCACGATACTCTTTCTTGAGTATCTCTTCGATCTCTACTTCGCCTTCTCCGATGACTGTTGCCTTGTATTCAAAGAATATTCCCGTTGGATCAGTCTCATACAGGTGAGGTCTTTCATCAATCCCGCCTATGAGCAATGATACGCCGAATGGTCTCAAGCCTCCGCTTTGAGTGCAGATCTGCTTCAGATTAGCGATATCCTTGACTATGCTCAATGTATCAATCATCGTATCATAGGTTACCCTGTGCTGCTGGGCTTTCACTTGTGCCCTTTCTGTCAAGACTCTCGCATCAGACAAGATGCCTGAAGCGGTCGCCATGATATGATTGTCAATCTTAGAGATCTTCTCCACTGAATCACTTACAATTAAAGGATCGATGAGCCTCTTATCGGTCACGAAGATAACTCCATCCTTGCAGACCACTCCCATAGCAGTCGATCCTTGCCGTACGGTCTTCTTTGCGTACTCTACCTGTAGGAGTCTTCCGTCAGGAGAAAACATCGTAATTGCCCTGTCGTATCCCATCATCTGATGTTGCATTGGTTGCATGATATCACCTTAAAAATTTGTTTTTTGCTTTTTTCAATATGCCGGATATTCCTTTTATATTGAGTATGATTTTCTTTCCTGCTACTGATTTTACGAGGAGAAGAGCTTTCTTGGTGTCATTAAGCATCTTATTGTTCACTCTCAGCATGCCTTGGTTGTTGCTGAAGGTGTTCTTTATGATATACATATTTGCTCGTTCCCAGCCGAACTCTCCTAATAATCGTAGACTGGTTTGCTGTATGGCCTTGCTGACCTGTGCAAAAGAAAACTTGTCTTGTGACTGTATTTGGTACACAATATACCGTTTTCTTTCCCTTTGACTCGGTCTTAATTTAGCCATGAGAAAAAAGCTCCCTTTCTCTCTGTGTTGAGAGATTAGATAAGGCTATATAAAGGTTACTATTAGCCGCATCTGATGGCGCGTTCATAAGGCCTTCCGCCTTCTTTCCGGCCTTTGCGATAGTTTTCTACGGCTATCTTGATGAGTTTCTTTCCTGTAGGGGTAGGATATTGCCTATTGATGCAAGCCGTACAGAGATCTCTTTTCGGAAGGCCAATCGCCTTTATGAGTCCTGGAATGGACTGATAGATCACCGTGTCTGCCCTAAGATATCTTGCCATCTTTTTTGCAGCTTTCTCCGGCATACTTTCTGCAGGCTCTTTCATGAATCTTGGGGCGAACAGCTCTGTCACGGTCGACATATCAATGCCATAGAAGCACGGACCGATGATAGGCGGACAGCTCACCCTGACGTGGACTTCTGCTGCACCTGCATCTTTCAAGGCCCCGACAATCTGCTCTGTGGTTGCTCCTCGGACTATGCTGTCATCTACCAAGAATATCTTCTTTCCTCTGATGACTTCCTTCACTAAGGTATATTTATTTGCGATCTTGTCCTTTCTTGATGTGCCCTCTATAAAAGTCCTGCCGACATATCTGTTTCTGATCAGGCCTTCTTTCACTGGAACTCCTAATTCATAGGCGAATGCGTCTCCGGCTGCTTTTGCGCTATCGGGGACGGGAATGACGATATGGTCTTTTGTTACCTGCTGGGTCTCCAATCTTGCGAGCTCTTTTCCTAATCTGACCCTTGTCACGTAGACTGATCTGCCGTCCAAAACAGATGAGACATTCGCGAAATAGACCCATTCGAACATGCAATGCGCTTTTCTTGTAGAGGGGGCATATCTTTTTATCGAGATATTGCCATTGTCGATCTGGATCATCTTTCCAGGCTCAAGATTCTTGAATCTCTCAAAGCCGCAGTTCTGGAGAGCATTGGATTCTGACGCTACCAAGACATTTCCATCTTTTATGGCGTAGCTCAATGGCCTGAATCCTAAAGGATCCCTCACTGCAGCGATATCTCCCAAAGCATTGATGAAGGTGATATTGTAGCTTCCTTCAAATTTTTTTGAAAGATTGTTAAAGACTGCCCGTAGATTTGGCTTTTTGTTTCCGACCAAAGCTCTTGCCAGATAGTGCATGAGCATCTCTGTATCGTTCTCTAAGGTAAAATGATATTCTTTCTTCTTCTCTAATGCCTCCCTCAATGGATAATAATTGACTAAGTTGCCATTGAAACCAAAGGAGAACCATTTCCATAGACGGCCATGATGCCTCTCAAACGGCTGGGCAAACATCCTTTCGCTCCTTCCGAATGTTGCATATCTCACATGTCCGATGCCTTTATTTCCTGAGAATTTCTTGAAGATATCCAGGCTTTTTTCGAGCTTGCTCGTCCGAAAGACCTCATTCACTGTCCCGATATCCCGGTGAGTGTGAAGAATCTGCCTTCTTTCCTGGTTATAGGTCGTGATGCCTGCGCTCAATTGGCCGCGATTCTGCAAGTTCAGAAGAATCTTATAGAGATAGAACAAGGCCTTATTTGAAGAATCCTTATTCGGCTTGAGGTAGACTGCCGCTACCCCACACTCGTCGTGGACTTCGCCTGACATCTGATAAAATTTAATGGAGATTGGTTTTTAAATCTTTGCTTTGAAATGATTTATAGAAACTTGAGAATTATAAACTCCCTGGATTTCTTATATAATCATCATCCTAATAGTTTAAATTGAGTAAACGATTCTTCTTTGGAATGGATCCTTATACCTTACCTAGAAATTCCTTAGATCGTGCCCGTGTATTGGCAAGTGAACTCAAACCTGGAAATGCCATACTTGTGCATCAGGGTGATAATTTTACTGGAAGGAATGATCTTCTTATTTTCCAAGGATATGATATCCCTTCTGAGGTTTCTACTAGGGGTAAAGAACTTACGATTTATGGCTCTCCTCATTTTGTTCTGGAATTTGATGACCAAGGAAGGACCAACCCCCGAAAGGGAAGAGACTATATTAACATCAAAGATGATAGATTGGCCTATGTTGTGACGGGCAGTGTAATACCTCATGCAGTAAGGAGGATCGGAGAAACGAGAGAAGGTCCTATCGCTGGCCCTGGCCAATATGAAGAAATGCTTGAGGATGTGGCATCATTTCAGGGAAGAGGTAGAATTCCGCGAGAATTCGTCGATGCTGTTGTCCGTTTCCATACTGGTATTGCGACGATGAAAACAACTATGATTGGCCATACGCTTTCTCAATACCCCTTACCAAGGAAAACCTTAATAAATCTGTTCGAAATGGCTTAGGATATGCTGACGTCGCATAACCTGGTATGCTCAAAAACGCTTCGATGTGTTTTTGGCACGCCAAAAAGCTTTGCTTTTTCGGCGTTGCGGTGGCCTTGAGAGCCACTTTCCGCAAGGATACTGATGAGAATTTCCCTTGATGCCGTCGTGGCACAATCTGGTACTGCGGTGGCCTTGAGAGCCACTTTCCGCAAGGATATCTCGGTTCAAATCCGAGCGACGGCGTAATGAGGGAAATTCTCATTGCACAATAAGACCTATGGTCTTATTTGTATCCCGGTTCATCCTCAAAAATCGTAGATTTTTGGGAACTCGGGGAGCTTTGCTCTCAGAGTAATCTGGGCGTCAGCGTTTTTTAGAATTATGCAGCAACTTTCTGCTCAGCAAGATAGGTATTGGCTATTGATTTGAGTGTGTTATGTGAATATCGTGCCATCAAATGATTAACATGCTTTTTATCAAACCGAAGGTTATCCAACGTCGCAAACTTCTCATTTCTGGGTCGGTATGCCTTGAGGAGATCGGGTTCAGCTCGACTTAAAGCGACTACTTGCTCGTTTGTTAGATTCAGTTTCTTGCTGACTTTATCAATTTGATATGTTGCTCGATTATAGGTTTTATCTCCGGCATGGAGTGTATACTGTTCCAGTTTCTTATAGGATCCATCATCAGTGAGGGTGAAAAGTGCTCTGTTCGTTGGAATGTTCACTCCGTTTTCTCTCAATTCACTCTTAATCTTAACCGTGTCAAGTTCCTCGATATCTTCGGAATCATCGAATTTTAAAACTCTGTATCTCTTGTCTCCACTCACTTTAAAATCTACTTCATTTATTTTTTTCGCAACATCAGCAACATTGAGATACGCCCTGTCATTAGCTGTCCTGGTTTTTCTAATAGTGCCTTCAGCGAGACATTCTTCGAGTGAAATTCCAATCTCAGCAAGTTTTTTATCAGCAAGATGATAGCTCACTTCACCATCTATTGGTTGTCGAATTAAGCGGTCCCTTACTCTTGAGCCATAAAAAGTTTGGCCGGCGACATGCACTGACGCATGTTCTTCTTTGTCAAGAACTTGCTCTAGCTTGTCTTCTGGAATTTTTGTATATCGGGAAAGTTCTTTTTTTGATAGAATTCCACTTTGCTTACGGAGATCATTCATTTCTTCCTTGTCAAAATATATTTTGCCATGCACCTTTCTTTTCTTAAGTCTTCCACTTTTCATTCCCAGTGCTCTTAACGTTTGCACTGTTTCTTCTAGTGGGACTTCCCAGGATAATTGCCCTTTTAGTTTACTAATATCTTGATCTGAGAATTTAAATGCGCTACCGTCACGATAGCCGATTTCGTCTCCGCTTGATATTGCTCGCTTGATTTCTTCTACTGACCGTTTTGACAATCGAGATGCTTTTTCCAATGTATGGCAGTATGTATATTCTGGGTCCCATGGCAGAGTCCCCTGAAGTGTCGAGATATCTTCTTCAGGAAATCGAAGATTTTCTCCTTCCCTGAATGGTTCGAGAATCCCTTCACCAACAGCTCGCTTTACTTCATCACCCGATCTGCCAGATCGTTGTGCAATTTCTTCAAGTAAAAGGCTTGCTTTTGGTTTTGTAGGTAAAGTCATGTCCTTGTTCTGCATCCAAGGTACGGAGAATTCATCCTTTTCGTGCCATTTCCTGCTTACGTATTCTGCTGCTTTCCCTATGGATCCAGTAACCTTCCCCGCATATCCCAGCGCCTTCTTGAACATACCCATATCATGCACAATTGGCCAGCCTTTTAAAAAGTTTTCGTCTGCTACTACTCTAAAGTAGTATAATGAAGAGAACTCCAGCTACCATAAGAGAAGCCCCTACTAATCGCTCCTTTATGCCCATCTCCTTAAAGATGAAGAAACCGAGAATAACGCTCAATACTGCACTGAATCTTTTTATCGAGATGACATAGGCTACTAGCGTTAGACTGATTGCTAGATATTGGAAGATAATCCTTATTGCGCCTGTTGTGCCTACCAACGCTAATTCCTTCCAGTGGGTCTTCAGCTGGTGTAGATGCTTTCTCGACATGATGAAGGCAATGGGTAAGGCTGCGAGTGTGAGGAAGGTGTACATGCCAAATGCCCAGAAATAGGGTGAGGAGTTCTGTATGCCGATCTTATCGAGATTTGAATTGATGCTCCAGATGAAGGCGACAAAGAGCATATATCGTGGACCTTTTTTCTTTACGAGTGCTTTGAAGGGTGCAAATAAACCGTGCTTGAGTTCCTTGATGTTCAATGCATAGGAGCCGATGACGATGAGAAGTATGCCTATCAAGCCAGTGAATGTCGGGAACTCTCCATTGATCAACGGTGAGGTTATCAACAAGAAGAGAGGAGTGAAGGTAAGCATAGGTATACTTACTGAGAGATCTGCATACTTCAAGGATTTCATGAAGAGTATAGAAGCAACGGTTGCTATTGATCCCCCTATGATAAGGACTGTCCAGAACTTTGCATTCAACGAAGGAAAAGGAAAGAAAAACATAAGTGGAATGATGATGGGAAGGGCATATAACCGAAATGCGAGGGCAACGATGAATTCATCCACTTTCTGGAGAGACTTTTTGCTGAACACATCCTTCAATGCCTCGAACAACGCTGTCAGCAATGCAAAGAGTACCCAGATCATAAGAAAATTATTCTCATAAACTTAATAAGTGTTTGTAATAAATATCTAGACATCTCCAAACACCTGTTCAAAATTTCCATGCTCCTGAGAATGAATCTTAACGTATAAAATCAACTTTTTTGTAAATACATTTAAATATCTCCTTTATTTTCATTTTACCATGGATTATGACTACCAAAAAAGGGAAGAGAAGGCTGTTGCTGCCATCAAAAAAGCGATCCCTTCTTCACTAAAACAAGATATGCTCAAAGAAAGCAAAGGCATGTTTGCTGAGATGTATGAAAACAAAGAGGTCTTCCCGAATCATATCATGGGGAGTGCTATTGATTCTGTCGGTACTAAGGTTATTCTTGCAGAGGCCATGCATAAGTATGATACTATAGGCATCGATTGTGTTGCGATGTCTGCGAATGATCTCGCAACATTTGGCAAGATGTCTCCCTTCTTATTCATCGACTGCTTGTCTGTCCAGGACAAGATCCAGGAGGAAAGGATAAGCGGTGAAATCATCAAAGGGATTGTCAAAGGCCTTGAAGAATGTGATGCCTCTTCGATCTTACGGAATTCTATCCGATTGAACTTTGGAAAAGGGGAAACGGCTTCAGTCCATGAGATTCTGGCTGGGCCGAAAGAAGGGTATAGTTTCGACTTAGTCGGTGGTATGATCGGTTTCATGCCGAAACAAGAGATTGGTTTCGAAGTGAAAGAGGGACAGAAGATCATTGCCCTAACAAGTTCAGGATTGCACAGCAATGGCTATACTGATGCCCGGCTTCAATTATTGAACGGAGACTTTGAAGAACGGCCAGAGTATAAGAAACGATACAAAGGAAAATATTCTCTGAATGATGAATTCGACGGCTCTACCATAGGAAAAAGATTATTAGAACCGACAAAGCTGTATGTCGAAGACATGGCTCGTGCATCTAAGGATCATAGTGTTATTGGCATCAACAATACTGGTTATGGATTGAAGAACCTGAATCGGTTAAAGGGAAATGTAGATTTTATCATCACTGATCCGATCAAACCGCAGCCTATCTTTGAACTGATACAGAAAGAATCTGGATTCAGCGACGAAGAGATGTATCGAAAATTCAACATGGGTATGGGCTTCTTCATCATCACCGATGATGCTGAAGCTGTCCTTCAAAAAGTACAGGATGGAAAAATAGTTGGGGAATTGGTCAAAGGCAAAGGACGGACCATCTTGAAAAGAGATACTGACATCATCTTCGAAGGCTATTAATCAGTTATATTCATCACTATCCTTGCTATCATCTTCTCATCAGAGACCATCGATCGCAGATTTGTTATGATCTCTGTCATGATCATATGCTCATGGACATGATCTCCGAATTTCTCTGCAATATCCTTTCTCACCTGTCTGTATTCCTTCTTGAGATCCCTTGAAAGGAACCTGTTGCAGGCTTTCATCTTCTCTTTTGAAGAGAGCTCGATCTCCATCGCTGATTTATCATCTCTTTTATAGTATGATGTCATGGCCTTGACATACGCTTCCTTGATGCTGCCATAGAGATCTAAGAATTCTTTCCTGAATTTCTTTGAGAGCTGAAGCCGTTCGAGATGCTTTGAGATGCGCTTCTGCTGGTCTGCCACCCTCTCAAGATGCCTTCCGAGCCGGATATAGGTCATCATCTTCCATGGATTATCGTCGAGCGCACGTCTTGAGGTCAGCGCCTCTCTCACTACCCTGCCGAGGAGGAAATTCAATCTGTTCACATCAAGATCGCGCTGTTTGATCGAGAAATAGGTGCAGACGCCGTTGACAGATTCCATGGAATCTGAGATAAGGCCGCGGATGATATTGTCCATCCTTCGGATTACTGATTCAGGAGAGAGGTCCTTGGTATCGAGCAGATATCGGGTAGACATCTTGGTGCTTGTCATCTCTAATATCTCCATGCCTGCCAGATTCTTGAAGATATCCTTGATCCTCTCTGCCTGGTGGTTCATCCTCTTAGAATAGATATCGATGACGTCATAGTTCCTCAGGTAAGCGGTGATGATCTCTGCCCGTATCTGATCAATATCTTTCTTTTCTGCATTCACGGTGATGGTCTTTATCTCGTCTGGACTGTCATCCAGATCTGTAGAAATGACCAATGAACGGGGCATCTTTTCTAACGTCAGGACTGAGCCTTTTGTCAGGCTGTTCTTTATTACCCAATCTTTTGGTAAAGATAATACATAGCTGCCTTTGCCGAACTGTATCACTTTTCTATAGTCCATGATTCCACCCCACTATTATAAAGATTATACCAAAATTATAAGTATTATAATTAAATTATAAATTTTCTGGAATACCTATATGATATATATACTATATAGCATAGGTATATATATTTGTTTCGATACTAGAGTATATAGGAGGGGTGAGCCTAATGGAGTTCCTAGACAATTTTGATAGAGAAAACATGAATAAGAAGCCCTTATCTGAAGACTTTGAAGCTGGCAACAGGTACTGTTTCAAGTATATCATGCATGAATTTCCTAGGGGGTGATTGAGATGGGAAGATATGAAGATGAATATGGAGATTTCTTCACCCGGTACTATTTCAACGACTCTATGGGTGATTTCAGGGATAAATAACTTTTCTAAATTTTTAAGATATAGGCCTTGAACCGTTGAAATTTTACCGAAAGATATATAAAGCTTGGTCGCATCCTTCAGAGAGTTCTCAGACCAGAAAATAGCAGTTTTATCGTCGAGGAATAGTGTGTAAAAGATGAGCGCAGATGAGTATACCAGCGGAAGTATCCAAGTTCTTGGAGGACTAAGTGCAGTCAGGAAAAGGCCTGGCATGTATATAGGCTCGACAGGCCTTGTCGGTTTGCATCATCTTGTCTATGAGGCGGTGGATAATTCTATCGATGAAGCATTAGCAGGTTTCTGTGACAAGATAACTGTCATGATCCATAAGAATAGCTCGATCACTGTCAAAGATAATGGTAGGGGAATCCCTACTGAGATCCATCCGAAATTCGGCATTTCGGGGGTGGAACTTGTCATGACCAAGCTGCATGCAGGCGGTAAATTCGACAAGAAAACGTATAAGGTGAGCGGAGGGCTGCATGGTGTAGGCATCTCTGTTGTGAATGCACTTTCTAAAAAACTCCTTGTCAAGGTCTGTAAGAACGGCAAACTGTTCGAACAGGAATTTGAGAGGGGAGCAAGTCTCTATCCTCTAAAAGAGATCGGAAGCTGTGAAGAAAGGGGAACAACCATAACGTTCTATCCTGATGAGCAGATATTCGAGACCCTTGAGTTCAATTTTACAACACTCTCTTCTCGATTACGAGAAATTGCGTTTCTGACCAAAGGTATCCATATCGAGATCCTTGATGAGCGGGATAATAACAGCCATACGTTCAAGTATGACGGCGGCATCAAATCATTTGTGAAATTCTTGAATAAGAACAAGAATCCACTGCATGAAGTCATCTATTTTGAAAAGGAGAAGAACGATAACATTGTTGAAGTGGCTTTAGAGTATAATGATTCCTACCAGGAGAATATCTTCACTTTTGTAAACAATATCAATACTATCGAAGGTGGTACACATCTTATCGGTTTCAAGACTGCCATCACCCGAACGATCAACAATTATGTCCAGAAGAAGGAAGATATCAAACTCAGCAGTGAGGATGTACGGGAGGGATTGACCGCTGTCATCTCTCTGAAGATTGCAGAGCCTCAGTTTGAAGGACAGACTAAGGCTAAATTAGGAAACTCAGAAATGAAAGGTATTGTGGACAGCATCGTAAGCAGCCAATTGAGCAGCTATTTTGAGGAAAATCCGTCTGTAGCGAGAGTTGTAGTGGATAAATGCATCAACGCTGCTAAAGCGAGAGACGCTGCACGTAAAGCCAGGGAACTGACACGGAGAAAAGGCATATTGAACTCACATTCTCTTCCTGGAAAACTATCAGACTGCCAGGAGAAGGATCCTTCAAAATGTGAGCTGTATCTTGTTGAAGGAGATTCTGCTGGTGGAAGCGCAAAATCAGGAAGAGACAGAAAATTCCAGGCTATCCTGCCATTGCGAGGAAAGATCCTGAATGTCGAGAAAGCCCGATTGAATAAGATATTCGAGAATGAGGAGATAACGACAATCATCACTGCTTTGGGCTGCGGCATCGGTGACGAGTTCAATGTCGAGAAAGCGCGCTATCATAAGATCATCATCATGACAGACGCAGATGTGGATGGTGCACATATCAGGACATTATTGCTGACATTCTTCTTCAGATACATGAGGCCGTTGTTAGAATCAGGCTATCTATATATCGCGCAGCCTCCTTTATTCAGGTTAAAGAAAGGCAATGCTGTCCAATACCTCTACAATGAAGCAGAATTATCCACTAAGATAAAGGAGCTTGGAGAGAATGTCGGTGTTCAGAGATATAAGGGATTGGGAGAGATGAATCCTAAACAATTATGGGAGACAACCATGGATCCTTCCAGGAGGAGCATCCTGAAGGTTATGATGGAAGATGCTGTAGAGGCGGACAAGATCTTCACCATCCTTATGGGAGATGAAGTGCTGCCACGCAGAAACTTCATCGAGGCTCATGCGCATGAAGTTGTCAATTTAGATATTTAGTTAATTTTATAAACCACCTAGAAGTCCAGGATAGAGAATGGCAAAAGCAGTAGCAAAGAAGAAATGGTTCAAGATTGTAGCTCCAAAACTCTTCAGAGAGAAGGTGATCGGAGAGACGACCTCTTTTGATCCCAAGACCATCATGGGCAAATCCATGAAGGTGAATATGTTCACCCTTACTGATAATATCAAGAAGCAGAACACTGAGGTCAACCTTGTTGTCGATAATGTCGATACTGATAAGGCCACGACAAGCATCGTCGGACTGAAGATCCTTCCTACTTCTATCAAGAGATTGGTCCGGAAAGGACGATCAAGGCTTGATGTCATAGTCAAAGGAATCACCAAGGACGAAAAGGTGGTCACGGTGAAATTGCTGCTCATCACCCGGAATGTCATCCAGGGCGGTGTATCCACTGCATTGCGGCATGCTGCCCGAGCATTCACCCATAAGAAGATAGCCTCATCCAGCCTAGCAGGGCTCACTGAGATCATCGCCACTACAAACCTGCAGAAGGAGATGAAAGGATCATTGGCAAAGATCTATCCTATGCGAATATGTGAGGTCAGGGTGTTCAAATTTGAGCGGTTCATCAAGAGTGTTGATCTGCGGAAGATCAAAGCGCAGCTTTCAGGCATGCCTCAAGAAGTAAAGGAAGAGTCTTCTGAAGAAAGCCAAGCTGAAGAGCAAAAGGGAGAACAGGCAGAAGAAACCCAAGCTGAGGCAAAGGAAGAACCTGTAGAAGAGCCCAAAGAAGCTCAGCCTGAAGAAAAAGTAGAAGAGCCCAAAGAAGAAGTACAGGCAGAAGAGCCCAAAGAAGATAATTCTTAAATAGTGATTAGGTTTTTCATAATTCCACAGCCCCATAGTGTAGTGGTCAAATGGGATCGGAGATCCCAGTTACTCAGAAATCTCCGATTTCAGAGCAATCATCTTTGGTTCTGGGCCAAAGGACCTCGGTTCAAATCCGGGTGGGGCTATATACCATTCCGTGATGAATGGGAGGTTAAGAATGGTAAAGAGAAAGATGCCTGAGGGCGCATATAAATTCTATGAGAATATAGTGGCTGGATCTGTGGCAGGCCTGATTATTTTTTGGGTTGGGTGGTTTTCTATCCAACATGCTGAGAACTTTTCCGATATTGTTGGGCTTAGCTTTGGTCTAACTGTTGTGTTTTTGGTTTTAAGCTTTTTTGTGATAAAGAAGATATCTACACGAAAGGATTAAGGAAACACCAAGTGCCCCTTTTTAAAGCATAGAATAGTTACAGTCATATAATAATGATTATTTGTATATTTTGTAAGACGTACCTAAATATTTAAAAAGCTGAAAGTAACAGTCTTTTAGATGATGAAACTAAAGCCAATCCTTATTAGTATTGCAATCATAGTCACCATACTATTTATTTCTTCTTGTCAATTAAATCAAATCAAAGATATAGGAGAGAATATTGGGGGGAATATCCAAAATACCGAAGAAAGTAAATGCAGAGTATGGGCAGAGTCGTTAGTTCCTGGTTATTTGATATTCGGACCAGATTGGGAAATGAAGCAAGATATGGACTCATTTAATATATACAATGTATATCCTGTTACAAGCAAGTGGAAAGATGGTAAATCATTTGATGATAACTATCAAAGGATGCCTATAAGTGGCTCAAGCGAGGGGCAAAATATAAATCTGCATTACAGAGACCTTCAATTTAAGAGATCTGAGCAAGTCATTAGCAAGGAAGGAGAAATATTGGGTACAAATAGTTTTTATTTCAAACCACATATCTTCCGATTAGTGAATGTAAATATCTATACTTCATTAGAAGATGATGGATGGATACCCGCTGGAGAAGAGATTGAGATAAGTGTTAGTTGGAGTGGATTATTAGATGCATTAGAAGTATTAGATATAGACTCTCTAAAATTATTTATGACAGAAGAGAAGATGAATGCAGATTCTATTGATACTATCTTTAATTTCTTGACTGATGATGATGAAGGAGTTTACTCTATAAAATATATATTTGATGTTGGCTCAACGACTATCATCTCCTCAGAACCAGAATTGATAGGAGAAAGACTCTTTGAGATTGTTGAATATGATATAATTGACTGTAGTTGGGTTGATGATTAAAGAAAGCAACAGAAAAAGACCACAACCCCTTATTCTAAAGAAGGCTCGTAGATCCCGATATTTCTTTGTACTTTTGCGCGGGAATCATCTCTGTTCTTGATGACCATACCTGCTGAGAAGGGGATGTAGCATTCTCCCACTAATGTGGTGCAGTCTTCGTAATACGCATTGGATTCCTGGAAATCCTCATAGCTGGGTACGATGTAGAACTCAATGTTGTTTTCTGAAGCAAATGCATACTCAACTTTATGGGCCAATAAGACGCCCTTCTGCACCTCAAAACGCTCTTTCTTGAGTGCGTCTGTCTTGGTATCGACTAAAGTGATGAAGACGGATTCCTGGGGATCGAGATACAATAACCCAGAGATCTCATTGATCAAGGTATAGGTCACTTCTGACTCAGGCTGCTCTTCTGCCACAACAGTCTTCTCTATCTTCTCTTCTTTTTCTGGAACATACTGGACCTCTACACAGCCAATCAAGAGAATGAGCAGCGCAACCAGAGCGATAGTCCGAATCATGTGAAATCAGAAGACCAATGGGTATATAAAATTTGTCACTTCAACTTCTTCTCAATCCTATCTAATCTCTTGATGATCTCGTTAAGGTGAGGATTCCTTTTTGCAGTCACTTTCTGCTCTTCTTCAAAAAAACCCAGCCGGTCTTCCAGAAAACCGAGCAGGACCAACATCACTATCAAGAGGATAAAGATGGGTATGCCCCATGTCTCTAAACGGATATCCATGCCGTATTTCTCTAAGTTAGAGAGGGCTAGGAAGAGGATAAGTGCCATGTTGATTATGCTGGCATAGGTCAGAGCGCGGTGCATGAAAACCTTTGCGTGCGTCAGTTTGCTGCGGATTTTTGATAGCATCTTAAGTATCCATAATGAATTATGAGTAATTTAAAAGGTTTTCTTCCATTATATATTTTCTAGAAGATAAATATGTTTAAAATAGAATTCATTTTGAATTACTATGATAGCAGAGCGTAATGTTCATATTCCTCTGGATGAGTTCTTACAAAGACTGGAGGCTCTTGGTTTAGATCTTGGACAAACGGTAGAATGGGTGTGGAATGGAAGTGAACCTACTATAAATCTTTATCGAGAAGGTCGATTCATTGCTTCTAACGACCGACCATTGGCCCGAGATCTGGAAGGAACGGATTATGAGATCCAATGCATTATTCCTATAGGATATCATATTCTTCGTGAATTAGGGCGAAAAGATTCTCCGACTGCTGTTATCGAGTTAAATCGATTAGGTGATTTAGGGACTCATTCACATGTCACCTGGCCTGCTGAAGCTCTCGCAATTATGGGGGTTCTCCGAGTTGCAGGGGAAATCAAAAAAGAAGGGTATTCAGCGCAACCTCGATACGAAATAACTGATCTTTCTCCTTATGGTGTGGTATTCTGTGAATTGGGAAAAAGAAATCCAGAAGCCTCAGCGGCAGCTCCTCGCCGTTAGAGTTTTAACTACTCTAGAATAGAAAAACTTATATAAGAGGCTTCTATTAGCGTTTATATGGGGCATAAAGGAAACTACTTTGTCATTACGCTGCTTTTATTCATATCGCTATTCGGATTACTGAGCTATATCTTTGACTTTTCTGGCATTAGGTTCTATCTTGAATTCATTGTCCTTATCGGGCTCTTAGTGTTTGGTTTCTTTTCTGTTATCTTGATCTATAACAGATCCAACTTCGGCTACATCCTTTCAGCATTTGTCTCTACTGTTGCGCTGCTGAACTTGGTGCTGCTCTATTTCAAGAGAGAGATGTCTACCTTGCTTTTTGCAGCTTTGATTGCGGCCATGACTGCTTTCATCGTAAGCATAGTCAATATCGGGGAGAGGAGAGGAATGCCTAAAGTGCCTGTTGTCCTTGAGACCTACCCTGGCAAGAAGACTGCAAGAAAAAAAACAACAAAAAAACGAAAGAAGAAGCGAAAGAAATAAAAAGCTGCTACTATCTCTGATTTTCTTAGGCAATAGGGGGAACCCTTTTCATTTTTCTCGTCTACAAGCGGTTTTTTCTCATTTCCACCACAAGATTTAAATAAACGGCATTACTCATAAAAATCTCAAGATGAGCTTCAAAGGAAGAGACATTATCTCGATCCGAGACCTTTCTAAGCGGGACTTATTGGCGATACTTGATGTCGCTGCAAAACTGGAAAAGAATCCGGAACCTGAACTGATGAAAGGAAAGGTTCTTGCGACCTTATTCTTTGAACCTTCCACAAGAACAAGGCTGAGCTTTGTGAGTGCCATGGAACGATTAGGCGGACAGGTACTGGGATTCGAGAATTCTGATGTCACGAGCGTCAAGAAAGGGGAGACTGTCTGGGATACCATCAAGATGGTGGAAAGATATGCTGATGTGATTGTGCAGAGGCATAAGATCGAAGGCTCTGCCAGACTTGCGGCAGAAGCAAGCTCTATTCCGGTGATCAATGCAGGGGATGGGGCTAACCAACATCCTACTCAGACTTTGCTTGATCTGTATACTATCCAGAAAGAAAAAGGCAAGATAGACGGCCTGAACATAGGCTTTGTGGGAGACTTGAAGTATGGAAGAACAGTCCACAGCCTGTGCATGGCCCTCAGCCATTTCAAGACAAAACAATATTTTATCGCTCCTCCTGCCTTGCAGATGCCTCAATATTATCTTGATGATCTCGATGAGAAGAAACTCCCTTATGTTGTTGAGCAGGACCTGCTGAAAGCAGCCCCTGAGCTCGATATCATCTACATGACCAGGATACAGAAGGAACGATTCCCTGATCCTGTTGAGTACAATAAACTAAAAGGAGTGTATCAGATCGACAAATCACTCTTAGAGCATTCCAAACCCGATGTAAGAATCCTTCATCCACTTCCTCGTGTGAATGAGATCAATATGGACCTTGATGAAACTGAGAATGCTGCTTACTTCAGGCAGGCAGCCAACGGTGTTGTGGTGAGGCAGGCTATCATCGGCCTTGTCTCGGGGATGATACCATGACAAAGAAAGAGATAAAGATCCCTGCCATCAAAGAAGGTACGGTCATAGACCATATCAGGAGCAGGGAGACCTTCAAGATCATGCGGCTGGCAAATCCTCAGGAGTTTGAGCATACCATCAACGTCGCTTTGAACCTTAAGAGCAAGAAGATGGGGAAGAAGGGAGTGATAAAGTTCAGCAATAGGGTACTGACACAGGATGAGGTAAATAAGGTTGCTCTCTTAGCACCTGAAGCGACAGTCAGCATCATCGAAGACTATAAAGTGAAGAAAAAGATCAGGATCAAGATCCCTCAGATCATTGAGAATATCGTCAAATGCTCAAATCCAAATTGCATCACTAATAAGGAAGATGTCAAAACAAGATTTGACCTTGCGAAAGAGGAGCCTTTGCAGATCAGGTGCGCATACTGTGAGCGTATGATGGGAAGAGAGGATATCCACCTCAACTAACATGTTATCAACAACCTTATGTGGCATGAAGCTGAGAAACCCTACTATTCTTGCTTCTGGCATTTTAGGAGTGACGAAAGAGAGTGCTGCAAAAGTCGGCAGGATGGGGGCGGGTGCGGTCACTCTGAAAAGCCTATGCCATGAAGAGCGGAAAGGGAATCCCAATCCGACCATGTTTGGAAGGAAAGGACAATTTCTTAATGCGGTCGGTCTGCCAGGACAAGGAATCGACAATGCAATCGATGATTTCAAAAAGCTGAATGATCTTGATGTTCCGGTCATCGGCAGCATCTTCGGCTATACTATCGAGCAGTTCGGGGAGGTTGCCAAGAAGATGGCCTCTCTCAAGCCTGCGATGATCGAGGTTGATATCAGCTGTCCCCATATGGAGTATAGCAAGCCGTTCTATGCTGATGAAGATTCAATCGAGAAAATAACCAAGATGGTGAAGAAGAATTCCGGAAAGATTCCTGTGAGCATCAAATTAAGCCCTAACGTCCATAACATCGCAGACCTGGCTAGAGCAGCTGAGAAAGCTGGCGCAGACTGCATCACTGCAATCAACACTGCTTCTGCCATGAAGATCAACATCGAGACAGGGAAGCCGATTCTTGCGAATAGGATAGGCGGGTTATCCGGTCCTGCCCTACGGCCTATCGCTGTACGGTGTGTGTATGAGATCTATGAGAAAGTCAAGATCCCTATCATCGGCACAGGTGGAGTGACGACTGGAGAAGATGCTATCGAGATGATCATGGCTGGTGCGGCTGCTGTCGGAGTCGGAACAGCTTTCTATTATAATGGATTAGAGGCGATGAAAAAAATAACCTCTGAGATGGAAGCGTGGATGAAGAAACACAAGGTGAAGACTCTTAGTGAGATCAGGGGGAAAGCCCATGAATAAATGTGGATTGCGTAATGATATTCCTCAGATTTATGAAGTGAGTAGAGTTGAGAAAGAAGGGAAAGATCTGTTTACTGTTTTCTTGAAAGGGCAATTCCTTTGCAAACCAGGACAATTTGTCATGGTGTGGCTGCCAAGAGTTGATGAAAAGCCGATGGCTGTCAGTTATCTGGGAAAGGATGAGTTTGGATTTACTTTCCATACACTTGGAACGTTCACTCAAGAATGCAGTAAGGTGAAGAAAGGAGATAAAATCGGCATACGCGGACCGTATGGAAACTGGTTCTCTCAGGAGAAGAATTCAGTTATAGTCGGTGGAGGGGTTGGATTGAGCTCTGTTTCTACGCTGATTGATGGTATGAAAGCTACGGTCATCCATGGTGCCCGGGACAAGGACCATCTTCTCTATACCAAGCGGTTCAAAGACATGATCATCTGCACTGATGATGGAAGTGCTGGTACAAAGGGTTTTGTGACTCTCGCTCTTGAGGAAGTGTTGGAAAAAAAGAGAACTAAGAAGGTGTATTGCTGCGGTCCTGAGATCATGATGAAGAAAGTCCTTGAACTTTGCAACAAGTACCATGTTGATTGCGAGGCTTCTTTAGAACGATATATGAAATGCGGTTTCGGGGTTTGCGGTGCATGCATGATCGATGATAAAGTAGTTTGTAAGGAAGGCCCTATCTTCTCGAGTAAAGAGTTGAATACTATGAAAGAATTTGGAGAGTATGCGCGGATAAAGACCGGAAGAAAGGTGACCTTACAAGAATACTCTGCGTGGCGAGGATGAGTCTGGTAATAAAGAATGGGACACTCTCTGGGGAGAAGAAAGATATTCTGATTGTAGATGGAAAGATCAAAGAAATTGGTTCTCAGCTTGTTAGTGATAATGAAATTGATGCTTCTGGATTATTGATACTGCCTGGTGCAGTAGACTGTCATGTGCACCTTCGCGAGCCAGGACATGACTACAAAGAAGATTTTCTCTCTGGCAGCAAAGCAGCTGCGAAGGGTGGAGTCACCAGCTTTTTAGTGATGCCCAATACTGATCCTCCTATCGATACGGTTGAACATCTTTCTCAGGAAAGAAAGCTTGCTGCTAAAAGTGTGGTGAATTATGGCTTGTATATGGTGGGGATGGATAATGTTCCGGAAATACAGAAGGCAAAGAATATTGCTGGAGTGAAGATCTATTTAGATGTCACGACTGGAAATCTCAACGTTGAGGAGAATCTTGATGCATTGTTCTCGAGCTTTAAACGGATAGCAGTGCATGCTGAAGGAAAACATGTTGACGAGTCTATCTTAAGGATAAAGAAGACGAAGAATAGATTATACCTTTGTCATATCTCTACCCGGGATGAGATCGACTTCATCCGGGAGAATAAAAATAAACAGATCTTTTGTGAAGTAAGTCCTCACCATTTATTTTTGACTTCTGAGGATGAAGAAACATTGAAAGGCTATGGTATGATGAAGCCTTCTTTGAAGACTAAAGAAGATCAAGATAGCCTTTGGAAAGGGATTGCTGATAGAACTGTTGACACGATAGGAACAGATCATGCTCCTCACGCAAAAAAAGAGAAAGAAAGTAACAGTCCTCCTTGGGGTGTACCTGGATTGGAGACCATGATGCCCCTATTATTGGATGCAGTGAATAAAGGAAGATTGCCATTGCAGCGGCTTGTTGAATTAGTTGCTGAAAATCCTTGCAAGATCTTTGATATTCCAAACAAAGGGAAGATTAAGGAAGGATATGATGCTGATATCATGCTTGTTGATATGGGTCTAGAGAAAAAAGTGAAGAATTCAGATATGATGACGAAATGTGGCTGGAGTCCTTTTGATGGAAAACTATTAAAGGGTTGGCCGGTTATGACGATTGTCAATGGACATCTTGTGTATGATGGCACCATCCATGATATGAAAGGAAAGGAGATTGAGTTCAGATGAAAGAGATTGCAGAACTGTTATTGAAACTATCAGCTGTTGAGCTGGATACAGAGAATGGATTTACCTATGCAAGCGGTATCAAAAGCCCTATTTATTGCGATAATCGAGTTATTATTTCTTATCCTCAAGAAAGGAGTATGGTCGTGGATGCATTCCTCAAGCTCATCAATGAAAAGAAATTATCTTTTGATATCATCGCAGGAGTGGCTACTTCTGGCATTCCCTGGGCAGCTATTATCGCAGAACGGCTGCAGAAACCATTGGTGTATGTAAGAGCGTCTGCGAAAGATCATGGGAAGGAAAATAAGATCGAGGGTGAGATCGAAGAAGGAAAAAGTGTTCTGGTCATCGAAGACCTTATCAGCACTGGCGGAAGTTCTCTGGGGGCGTGCAAGGCTCTTCAAGATTCACCCTGCAGTGTAATTGCTTGCCTGGCAATCTTCAACTATGGCCTTGACATCTCTGCAAAGAGTTTCTCTGAAGCAAAGATTCCTTTATATTCTTTAAGCGATTTTTCTGAATTGCTGCGAGTGGCAGTAGAAACAAAATATATAGAAGAAAAAGAAAAAAAATCATTGCTGAATTGGCATAAGCACCCAAAACAGTGGAAGCCTAAGCCGACATGAATGCTTCTCCGATAAGAGAGTACATGAATACTCCTGTTATGAAGAATGCAATCGCCTGTCCTACCCAAGGGATAAAGGACAATATGCCACTGACAACCATACTCACAATAATGGCAATGATCCAAGCAGTGAAATAATTTGTGGTAAAGGCCTTCTTGAATACTGATCCAAAGTTAAAGGCATCACCCATCTTATTGGATTGGATGTAGTGGAGCACCGCAGATGGTGAAATATAGCTGATGATCACTCCTAACAGAATTGCCACGAGGATCAACGGAGCAGCTCCCACCAAGGCTGGTGCGACTGCTGCCCAGTCTTGATTGATCAATGCAGTCATCAACTCTGCGTCTGTTCCTGCATCTGCACCTGGAAATCCTCCAAGAGAGCCGACAAGAGAAAAGATTGCTGTTCCTAAGCCGATCATAAAAATGATCAACACGGGGATCATATAGACAAGGCCGATGATCATTGCTAGCAGACCTTTGACAAACAGATCTCCCCAATCTGTCCATTCTGGCATCTGATTTGTCACTTTCTTCTCTTTTACGCCGGATGCCTTCAGAATGAATCCGAGTGCAAAAAAGTTAATTATTGGCACAATACTGAGCACAATACCGATGATTAATTTTTTCATATCGGTAAAGGGCTTCATAAATGCTGATTTAAAATTCATGTTACCACCCCATTGGTTTTAGTTACCTTTAGTCTTAGGGTTTAAAAATTATTCTATTTTGGACAGTGGTTACTTATCATCAATAAGTTACTGGCTTAAGATTGAGTAAAATCTCAATTAATGTCAAGAATCGATTCCTTTTC
>JAAOYF010000013.1 GCA_018221205.1 Candidatus Woesearchaeota archaeon
CGGACAAATCTTCATTAAAGTTCACCTCATTCTTTTTTGAGATGAACTTATTTATTAATCTGTCGATTAGTTAACACTGTCGCCTTACAGTATACACTTTTCTGATACTGATACCCTCGATAAGCTTGTCCTATGGGGAAGAAATGACTATTATATGGTGAATAAATGGAAATTTATAATATTTATAATCATTCCAGGCTCACAACATTGGTTGTGGGAAACTTGATGCCTGCCTTCTTCAGATCAGCATGCTCCTCTATCTGCTCCCGTGTTATGTCCATATAAGCCTCAAAATCCTCTGGTTTGAGTTTCCGTATGAGAAAATGGAATGTATCGATATGCGTCCTATACACCAATCCCATCTCTTTATGCTGCTGGACGCATCGCTTGCAGATGAAGTTCTTGCCGATGATCTCCAGCCATGGATCCTCTTTCTTACAATTATCGCAGTTCATTCATTGACCCCTAGATGATCTTTCCTTTCTGCCAGTCCTGCAGTACCTGCCTGGCTGCCCTCATGATGTCCATCTCACCACGCTTTTTTAAAATGTTGCGTTTTCTTGCGATATCCTCTAACGTGATCTCTTTATCCTCGCTTCTATCTACGCCATAGAATTTCTCGATCTTCCCTGGATACTTCCTCATGATCTGCATAGCCACGAGATCAGGATCCTTGACTTTAGTATAATCAGTCGTTCCGATCATAGCATGCTTCATCTGGTCCTCTTCTTTATAGGGAATGACCCCTGGTGTATCTAAGAACATGATCCTGCTGTCTCCCTTGACAAGCTGCACCCCTTTTGTATGGCCGCTCATCGAACTGGTAGAAGCGCTTTTTCTCCCTTTCATCGCATTGATCAGAGAGCTCTTTCCGACGTTCGGATAGCCTAATACGCCGACAGTGACATTCTTCAACCCGATACGTTGTGTCTCTATCAGTATCCTCTCCCTCAGCCTTGATGTGCCGACATGCTTAGTAACAGAGACGAACACACAAGGATTCAGGAATTCCCTAAACTCCCTCGCCTCTGAATCATCAATCAGGTCAAACTTGGTGATGGCGTAGATCAACGGCTTCTCTGCCTGTTTCACTTTATACTCGACTTCCTCATTCCTTGTCTCATTGATCATACGTGCATCTAACACTAAGAGAAGAATATCTGATCTCTCGATGACCTTATTCACCAATCTCCAATAATTCGCCATAAGAGACAAAAGAAAAAGAGTGTATAAAAATGTTTAGGCTACATGCTTCCTTCTTGACTCACCATGTATGCCATAAGGCGATACATTGCGTGTAGGGTATAGAGAGAACCAGTCAAATTTAATTTTTCCATAAATAATTCAATTCCTGGATCATCAAACTCATCTTCTGGCTCGGGTGGAAACGCCTCTAGTCTTTTCCCTTTTAACGAATCACAAAGATATTTTGTTCCTTTCAATTGCTCTACAAAGTAATCTCGTAATTCAACAGCGAAGATCCTTCTTTCTTCCACCTCTAACCCATCAAAAGAAGTACATATATCTTCAAAATCCATACTAGTCTCAGCATTAACACGGTAAATTACCCAGAGCATCTGGATATGTTTTGGTTCTGTTATTGGTAATTCAACACGGCAAGGAGTACACACGTTTGATTTTTTCGATTCATCAGAGTAAGGGGTTCCTTCACTCAGTTCTGTTGATTCGGTAATTTTTCCTTCAGTTAATCCGGACAAAGTTGCATCATAGAGTGCCAACAGGTACTCAGACCGTTCTAAAATAAGAGAATAAGACACACTTAATCGATCGATAATTTTCTCCATTTCTTGTACTTCTCGATCATTATTTTCAGCTTCGACATAATCTTTCCAGCTTTCAAGAAGGGCAGCTCTATTTGATTCAGGCGCCTCAACTCCTTTCACAAGATCTGCAATTGAATCTACCATGATTCTAACCATTCATCATGAGGGCAGTCTGAAAATAGCGATATTCGTGCTCCTCTTCGTCCTCTTCCTTCTTCTGTACTTTCTTGCTCCATACTTCCATATCTGGCATCATTTTTTACCACCTCAAAGTGAATGAGACATAAGTATTATATCAAATAGATTATGAAATATCCTGACATATATGGGAATATTTATAAATAAATACAGCTTTTTACTAATATATGGGTTATCAGTTAGACAAAATTGATAGAAGAATCCTCTTTGAACTAGACAAAAATGCACGTATTCCTGATTCAAAACTCGCAAAATTAGTGAATAGAAGCAAGGAATCAGTTAGATATAGGATTAAAAAACTCATCAAAGATGGTATCATTCTTAGCTTCACTACCTGGATAGATCCTGCAAAATTAGGATTTATCTCATCAAAGATTTATCTCAACCTAGCAAATAAGCCAGAACAAAAGAAAGCGTTTGTTGAAGATCTTAAGAAAGATAAAAATCTCTTCTGGCTTGGTATGGCTGAAGGTGCCTGGAATACAGGCTTGACCTATTTCATAGAATCCAATGCAGATTTTTTTGATCTGAAGAATGCGCTCTTTACTAAATACCGTGAATTGATTCTCGATAGTCATACCGGCTCATTAGTTGGAGTGTACATCTGTGACAGGACATTTCTCCATGATACAGAAACCAAATGGAAAAGGATGATCGGATCTCCAGAGAACCACGAATTAGACGAGATAGAAAAGAGCATTCTCAAGGAACTGTTTCAAGATGCAAGAATTAGTTTGGTAGAAATTGCAAGACGACATGATACGACAATAGATATCGTCAGGAACAGAATAAAGAAATTAGAAGAAAAAAAGATCATCTTCGCCTATAAAGCTATCATGGATTACAACAAGTTAGGCTATGAGTTCTTTAAGACCTTCCTCTATTTCCGAAATCTCACCAAAGAAGATGAACAGAAACTCATGGAATACACGAGAAAACAGCCCCAGATCATACACTTAGTCAAACAGATCAGTCCTTGGGATATTGAATTAGAGATCATGTGCAAGACATATTTAGAATATAATGAGATCATCTCAAAGCTGACTGAAGAATTCTCAGACATAATAAACAAGGTAGAAACAGCCATCATGGGCGAGGATTATGTCTTCCCAGCACAAAGAACGATTTTTGATTAGCTGTTGAATATTGTTTATCGTCTGATTATTCTCTTGAGCGAGATTTTTTCTTGACTTTCATCAAAAGAAATAACGAATTTCTCAAAAAACCCTGTTCTTCCTAAAAGGACTGGAAAATCATATTTTCCAAGGATTACTTTTACAGGCATTTGAAAACTATAGCGCTCATGACCCTTTTGAATCGAAATTCCCATATTCGTTTCCACTGAATCAACTTTGCCTCCGATTCCGAATGCAGGACTCTTTGCACCGCTAAGCCGAATTCCTAGAATTTCTGCAAGATCTTGGGATATTGCCGAGATATCAGCCCCAGAATCCACTAGGGCAATAGTCTCAAATATCTCTTTCCCCCTTAAAGTTACTGGAATTGAAGGTGTTTTTACCTGTGTCCCATCTGGTCTGCTGACTGCCTTGTACTTAAAGCTTATTGTCATTTGAGAATAAAAATCATGGTAGCTTTATCAGGAACTCTCGTAATAAGTGGTCTTTTTGTAGGACACTTCTTTTTCGCTTCTGCAAATACTTTTTTTACATCAGTGCCGTGAGATACTATTTCTTGGTCGCATACAGCAACCCATTGCCCAATATAGGAATCTACATTACTTTTCATAAAGAACTGATAGTTATCTGCCATATTAACCTCCTTGCTCTGAAAAGACATCCTTCTATTTAAAGATTTCTAACTGCCTTCAAACTCAGCCTTAACAATATCCCTATCCATCTTATTGATACATCGTCTAATTTTATCCTGAAGATTGACATCATGCGTTGCTTTATTGATCTGCTTCATGACATCGATCATACGCCTGAACAAACGGATGATATCGCCTTCAAGAAGATTGCAGTAATCCAGAAGGTGTTCAAAATCTCCGCCATCTGACCAATGGCTGATCAATTTTATCAACCTGCCGATGCTCCTCTTATTCAGCCTTGAATCAACATAATCATTTTTCTTGATGACTTTGACGATGTGCTCATAGATCTGCTTTCCGCCTTTGGTGGAGAACTTATCGCTCCTCCTTTCTTCATAGACGATAGCAGCTATCAGACAATTGATCTCTGTCTCAGACAATTGCCCATACACTTTAGAGAAGAATATCTCGCTGATCAATAGCTCCTCGAAATAGATGTGTGTAGCAAAATCTCCCTTTTCGGTGAGATACTTCTCCTGGATGTACTCCATGCTGCGTAGTTTCTTCACCTTGTTCTGGAACGAAGCAGCTATCCTGATCTGCTTCTCTGATTTCTTTCGCAGAAAATAATCAAAATTGCTCTTCAGGATGATATCGATCTCTTCATCAGTATGGCCCTTGATAAGATTCAGGACAGTATTATACGAAAGCCTGAATTGGGAGATGATAGGTTCAATGTCTCGAGAGCTTATTTTAGCCACTTTCTCAGGATCAGTCCTTACACGATCTACAAGCGCTATGACCGTCCCCTCTTTATCGATGCCTCTCCTGCCGGCTCTGCCAGCCAATTGAAAGTACTCTTTCGAATTGAGATATCTGAACATAGTACCATCATATTTGTCCAGAGAATCAAAGCAGACCGTCTTCGCAGGCATATTGACGCCTACAGCAAAGGTCTCTGTAGCATAAAGGACAGAGATAAGCCCTTTCTCAAATAACCGCTCGACAATCTCCTTCAGGTTAGGCAATAATCCGGCATGGTGATATGCTATGCCTTTATTCACACATTGTCTCAAGCGCTGATAGCTCTGCATCTGCTTGACTTCCTTATTGATATAACGGTTGACAATATTGATGATCTGCACTTTTTCCACTTTAGAAGTATAATCTTGCTTCTTCGCAAGCTCATGGGCGTATTTTTCACACTTCTTCCTGCTGAACGTAAAATAGATGCAGGGCACTTTGCTCCCTATATCCCTTATAAGATCAAGATGATAAGCTGGTTTCTCTCTTATCTTCTTACCGCCGCTCCGCGTAAAAGCAGGTATGCCCTTTACTTGACGAAGGTCCTGAGGCATGCATATGCCAAGATGCTTCTCATAGACATAATGCGTCAGAGGGACTGCTCGCTTAAGATATTCGACTATCTCAACAGGATGCCCCTTGATTGAGCTGATCCACTCAGCAAACTCCTTGGCATTAGGGATAGTTGCAGATAAGCAGAGAAATCTGATGGAAGGAGGTGAAAAGATGATGCTTTCTTCCCATACCGTACCTCTTTCCCTATCAGAGATGAAATGGATCTCATCAAAGATGACATAGCTCAGATGCTGGATGATCTCATCTTTGGCCAGAAGCATATTTCTGTAGATTTCGGTGGTCATGACCAATAAGGGAGCATCTGGGTTGATGACGACATCACCAGTCATTATTCCCACATTATCCTTCCCATGATCCTTGATAAAATCCTTATACTTCTGATTAGAGAGTGCCTTGATAGGGGCAGTATAGATGACCCTCCTTTTCTTATCTAAGAAACGCTTGATCGTATAATCCGCTATAAGGGTCTTCCCTGTGCCAGTAGCCGCACTTACAATCACAGAATGGTGCTCCTCTATGTGCTTGATCGCTTCTATCTGGAAATCATCAAGTGTAAGTCCCTTAAATTGCATATGATATCAGAATTTTGCTTGTTTAAAAATCTTTAGGGTTGCCGTGCTTTAAATTCTTGAAGTGTCCGTGATACCAGGCCACTAACTTCTACAGCTGTCCGCCTATCTCCAGTTAATATGGAACCATGCCCACCTGCCCCAATATCACCCATAAATGTACTTGCGATTGTTTCACATGCTTTAAGATAAAGAAGATCACCAAGAAGGGCTTTTGTATCTAGATCGTGTTCCATACAGTATTGTAATGCAGAGTTTAGAAAGTCTGAATTATTTCTAAGCATGGGTTCTTGCGGCACCATCCATCCTTGACCGGCTAAATCAACTGCTCTCTGGGCTCTTTCATGATAATGCACAGGCATATCAACGCTTGTAGCCATACTTTCTAATCGATATGTTACCATAAATACCACCAATAGAGAAGAATGAAGAGGATTTTATAAGCTTTATCAGGCTTTTCCCATGATCCTAAACACTTTTGTGCCGCAATGCACACATTTCCCTTTGAGAGCCATCATACCATTCTTCATAGTATAGTTCTCAGAATCCTTGATCTCTACTTGCTTCTTGCAGCGCATACATCTTCCTTTATCCATAGAATCACCAAAAAAAAGAGAAAAAGAATTATTTCTTGAGCTTCTGGGCCTGTTCCTTTGAGAGTACTCTCCAGCACTCATGTGGACCAGATAGGGACTTTGCTACTGCAAAGAATCGGCCTTTTCGCTCTTTCACTGTAAAACTGGTTGCCTTAAACTTCTTCTTTGACTTGACATCATAAAATTCCATTTCCATGGTACCACCTTCCGCCAAACTATTGGCTATCTGTGTTTGAGCCATGTGTACTTTATAAAGCTTTTGCTCTATACACAGGAATTAAGCATGAAGTCAAAAAAAAGTGCTTATTCAGCACGTTTGACATTAACAGCCTTAGGACCACGGTCTCCTTGCTCAACATCGAACTCAACTTGATCATTCTCGTTGATAGAGACGCCTTCTTGTAGGCCTGTCTGATGTACAAAGTACTCTTTACCGTCTTCAGACTCGATGAAACCGAATCCCTTCATGGTGTTAAAAAACTTTACTTTACCTTTCATTTTTGTTCCTCCTTATAATACACATTTACTTTTTTTTGGCACGGATTGCAGTAAATCTTCTTAGATTCCTTTTTGGGCAAAACCATTCGTTTTTTGCACATTCTGCAATACTTGACTATGTTGTACTCAACCATCTTCCCCTCCGGGGTCTTTGTGAATGTGACCCTCTTGGCCTCTCTGTAATGGCGCCTATCTGTTTCAGATAAGGCCTCTCGATCTTCTCAATCTTAAATACATTATCTCTCAATATTCTTGAGAAATTATCATGATCAGCATTGCTCAAGAGGTTGATGACCTTCCCTTCCTCTCCTGCCCTGGCAGTCCTGCCTATCCTATGGACATAATCCTTAGAATCCTTAGGCAATTCATAATTGTACACATGCGAGACATCATCGATATGCAGGCCGCGTGCTGCGACATCAGTGCATACTAAGACACCCACCTTGCCGTTATTGAATGAATTGATAGTATCAGTCCTCTTATTTTGGGACAATCCCCCATGGATAGCGATAGCACTGACCTTGTTAGCTTTCAGGTTCTTGACCACAAAATCAGTCGTTCTTCGGGTGTTGCAGAACACCATCACCAAACCCCTATTCTCATGCTCTAGAAGGTGCGCTAAAAGTGATAATTTCATATTTCTGGGAATATCATAGTATTCCTGCTTGAGCTTTGAAGGGTCGACATGTCTCTTAGCTGCTACGATGACTGGATCATGCATATGCCTTTTGGCCAGATCCTTCACTCTAGGGGTGATGGTAGCAGAAAAGAACAAGGTCTGCCTTTTCTTAGGGCAGTTCTTGATGATCTTCTGGACATCATCGATGAAGCCCATATCAAACATCCTGTCTGCTTCATCAAGTACTAAGATGCTGATCTTAGAGGTATTGATGGTTCCTCTTTGAAGATGGTCCAATAATCTTCCTGGAGTCGCAACAACAACATGGGATCGCTCTAAATCGTGTATCTGCGGATTGATAGAGACTCCCCCATAGACAGCCATTACCTTTAACTCAGGTGCAAAATTCTGTAATGCTCCTTTTACCTGTTCTGCTAATTCCCTTGTAGGGGTCAGAATCAATGATTGCAGACCTCCATCTTTCTCGAGATGGTCTGCTATTCCACAGCCAAAAGCCAAAGTCTTTCCAGAGCCTGTAGCAGATTCTCCAACAACATCCTGCCCTTTCATGATAGGCGGGATAGACTTTTCTTGGATCTGCGTGGGTGTGACTAAGCCTAGCTTCTTTATAGCTGCTAGCAAGGTATTGCTTAAGCCGAAATCTTCAAATTTCATTAGTTTACAAGCACTTTTCCAGAAAAAGCTAAATGTTTGGTGAACAAGTGCTCTCTCGAAATGCTTACTGAAGATAAGAAATCCCCTCATACTATATAAAGCTTTGCTATCCCACAATCTTCAGAATCTCGCTGAAATCATCTACAGTATAATCAGCGTCAGTCTTCTCTTTACGCCAATTACCATAACGCGCATAGCAGGTCTGTATTCCGACTGCTTTCGCACCTTTGATGTCCCGCTCAGGCCTATCTCCGATCATGAGGCATTCCTCAGGTTTGAGATTAAGCTTTTTCAACACAACCATAAAAGGCTTCCGTGCTGGCTTATGCTTCTTCGTATCTTCAAATGCCACAACAGCATCAAAAAAACTATCTAACCGCATCGCACTCAGTCTGATCCATGCCTTAAGCCTTGGAGCATCTGAAAGGATAGCAAGTTTCACTCCTTTCTCTTTAAATTTGATCAACGTGCTCATCACATGTGGATAAGGCTCGAGATAGCCGTAACGAACCCTTCGATAGGCATTGATAGCATTAGCCAATATCTTATCATCTACTTTTCCTATGACTTTCTTGAGATATTTCTGGAAGACAGTGGAATCTTCATAGCCAAACTCATCAAGGATCTCCCATAGTCTCCTGATGATCTTCTCCTTTTTCTCCTTCAATCCGGCATCGATCATCGCAGAAGCTGCTGCTTCTAAAGTCATGTTCTTCATCCTGATGAAATCTATCAGAGTATTGTCCACATCAAAAATAACAGCTTTTATCATAGGAATAGATTATCTCTTGAGCTTTATAATCCTTACTTTTTCCAACGGGCTTTTCCCTTTCGAGTATCGATATGGATTCGATCTGTATATATGCCAATACCTCCAAAACCGAATTGTTCAGCCAGTGCAGCCATCTGTGGAACAGTCATACCTTTGATGATAACATCTGCAGCTGTTCCTTTCATATGCTGGCTATCGTCAGCACCACCTGCTTTAGCATTATTTACTGCACATCGACAGCCTGAATTGACTTTTATCGATTTGCCTGTACGTTTGCGCAATGCCTCGAGTTTGAAAAGAAGTTCTGGCATCAACCGAAAGTTTCTACATCCATCTTTACACATGAATTCTTTGACTGAAAAATGTTCAGTTAATTTGCTTGTCCTCGTCACATAAAAAGTAAATTTTCCATTTGGCTTGCCATTTGGCATCTCCATTACCTTCAGATAAGGTTCGCCATGCTCATCCATACTATTATCATGGTAGAATAAAGCGACAGGAAGAGATTGGATCCGATCCTGGCTGACTAAAGCAGATGCAATGTTAAGATTCCGCTGCCATTCATTGAGATTATACGCCTCTGGATTCTGTATCTTACCCAAAGTAGCGCTATCAAAAAAACAGCTGAACTGGTGTGTTTTGAGAGCATTTTCAACAAGAGTATGAGGAAAATCTGGAGAGATCATCCTATATTTGATAACATCCCAGACCGCAATTTTCGCTTGGTCTGAACACGTCTCAGCTTCGCCCATAAATAATCGTGCTAGTACAACAGATGGATGCTCTTGAGCTATTGCTTGTCTGACTTCCTTAGCAGTTTTTGCTTTGATATAGTATTTTCCATGAGTGATTTGAGGCGGTTCTGCACCTGGTTTGAGTGGAATCCTCATTTCATTCCCTGGATAAATCGTATCGATGTCAACCTTGGGATTCAGTTTCTTTATTCCTTTGATGAATTGGTTATACGGTGGAGTGAATGCATGCAATTTGTTATAGATAATCCCTATGTTCTCCCCACCCTTCACAATATAAGAGAATTCGGTTTGTGAAGATTTTGCAGAAGGTGCTATTTTCTCAGCTACGGGCTGGGTCTGTTGAAGGGTCTCTTTTGACATGTCTACCCTATGCAACCAAAAAATGCTCAAGAGGATAGCACCGATGAGAAGAGTAGTCACGTTCGATATGCCTGCTTGCTGTTCATACTGCTTCCTGAAACTTTCCCGGGCCTGTTCAGGCAGATGTTGTTCGCAGACAACTGCAAATTGTGTGGCAATGATCTTCTCTCTTTTCACCAAGTCTCCATACACAACATTGGATCCTGCCCTTTGCTCCCTAAGGAGATGATTCTTCGCTTTTACAAGAAGCTTACTGATTTTATGAAGAAATTCTATCTGCGCTGCGAATGCAAACTGCAATGTATTTTTCTGTCTTTTAAGACGATGATGGACTCGAGAAAGCCTTTTGGTAAGCCCGACAATATCCCGTAAAGAATCATCGAGAAGAGCTATCTCTTCGCCAAGCTGTTTCCGCAATGTTTTCCTATCGGTCCAGCTCGATCTCCTGTCCTTCAGCTGTTTTGCTGCATCATACCTCTCTTTTACTGAAGCATAAACACCCTTCAAGATACTTTGATAATCGAACATATCCTTTCTTCAGATTAAATCTATATTAACCTTATGGTTAATTTTTTATACTGTGCAATAAAAAATCTCATTATGAAACAAGTCATTCTCATAAGGCAGGATCTCAAGCTCCCGAAAGGCAAAATGTCTGTCCAGGCTGCGCATGCCTCGACTGAATCATTGCTGCGAAGCCATAAGGACGATGTCCAGAAATGGCGCAATCAAGGCATGAAGAAAGTCGTCCTGAAAGTGAAAGACGAGGAAGAGCTGATCAAGTACAAGCGCGAAGCAGAAGACATAGGATTGGTGACTGCCCTCATCCAGGATGCAGGCAGGACTGTTTTAGACCCTGGCACGACAACATGTTTGGGAATCGGCCCTGACAAAGAGGAAAAGATTGATAAAATAACAGGAAAATTAAAGATGGTATGAAAAAGAAAAAGATGTCTCAGGAAGAGAGGGAAAAGATTATCGCAGACTTAAGGAAAGGTGTCAAAGACGCTGCTGAATCATTATCAGAGATTGAAGCACTGTATCAAAAGGTCGCAGAAGATATCAGGATAGTTGATGAGATAGCTGAAGAGACCGAGCAATCAGAAAAAGATTTTTAAACCACTTACTTATTCTTGGGGCAATGGGCTCTTAGCTCAGCCTGGCTAGAGCACTTGGCTCTTAACCAAGGGGTCGGGGGTTCGAAGAGATTTTTGCGAAAAATCTCGTAAAAAGCGGGCGACTTACGCACTACGTGCTCAGTCCCCTTGACGACAGATGATCGCAGATCCCGAAAGTCCCTCAGGGCCCATTTTTTCATTTCTCAATATAGAGTTGTCACTCTACAATGCTAACAGATAGAAACATTTATAAAGAGGTATTTACTTCCTCGTCCTATGAAACGAGCAATTTCAACCGGAATAGCTGCATTAGCCCTTATGTTATCAGAGGGATGCAACTCTACACAGAATGAATTCTACGAGCCAACTGATGACCCTAGCGAAGCAGAAAAAAAGAGATGAAGGTCTTGTTGATGCAATGGGAGATCTAAGAAAAGCAGATACAAGACTCAAATATAGTGGAAACAGTGAATCAGTATTAGAAGCTTCTCTAAACGACTATAAATCAGCTAGAGACTCTGTAGATCCACAAAACCCATGGCATAGGGAAACGTACATCAAGGCAATGGAAGGAATAATCAAGATGCATGACGGCCTTGGTAAGAAAGAGACTGCAGATTCATATCGAAGAGCATTGTCTATGTACCAAGATCTTAATAAGCCAGCAGAAGCAGCACCTGCTAAGTAATTTTTTTATTTCTGTTTCTTTCCTATATACCAGAATACACTCCATGCTATCAATACAAACAGGAATCCTCGATAGCCGAACAAGAACGTCGCGACGATCAAGAAGACGATAAAGGAGAGCTGGTACTTTTGAATGGTTTTCATAATTCAGATATAAAGAAAAGAGTATAAAAACTTACCTATCAAGGTACATCTTATGTTCCCAAGGATGAATCGCTCGATTAAATTCTTCCAACTCTTGTCTCTTCGCATTGACGTACAAAGGACCAGTATGCGGACCAAGGGCTTTCATGAGAACTGGATCCTGTTCCAACAATCGCAAAGCCTCACTTAGTGTGGCAGGAAGTGTTGGATACTTGATATCACTTCTGCTTGTCGGCTCATACATACTTCCTTCGACAGGCTCAGCTGGTTTCATGCGTCTTGCCATTCCATCTAGGCCTGCTTCCAACATGACAGCAAACGCGAGATAAGGATTGCAGCTAGGGTCTGGAAAGCGTAATTCAGCCCGTACTGAATTGGTATTTCCACCAAAGAACTGAGGGATTCTGATCATAGTGGATCTATTCTTCTGTCCCCATGAGATGATCACTGGCGCTTCATATCCTGGAACTAATCGCTTGTAGGAATTCACTGTTGGAGCAACAACTGCAGCCATCGCACCTGCATGCTTTAATTGGCCTGCGATAAATCGTCGTGCAATCCCGCTCAAATAAAACTGTCCATTTTCATCATAAAATTCGTTTTTATCTCCTTTGAACAGGCTTTGATGAGTATGCATTCCTGATCCATTCAGACCCTCAAAAGGTTTGGGCATGAAAGTAGCAACAAGATCGTGGTCCTGCGCAACAGATTTTACCACATACTTAAAAGTCAGGCACCTGTCTGCTTGTCTAAGTGCTTCTCCGTATTTGAAATCAATCTCATGCTGCCCTGGCGCAACTTCATGATGGCTCATCTCAGGCTCAAATCCCATCTCTCGAAGATATCGCACAATCTCTCTCCGAATCTTTACGCCTAGGTCTCTTGAACCCATATCAAAATAGCCAGCAGTATCATGAGGAACGACGAGTGCTGTTGCAGCCTCCTTTGGAAGAAGAAAAAATTCCAATTCTGGTCCGACGTTAAAAGTATAACCTCTTTTCTCTGCCCGTTCGACTGCTCTTCTAAGAATATGTCGAGGATCACCCTCAAAATGAGTTCCATCCGGGTTAAAAATATCGCAGATGAATCGAGCTGACTTATCTCCATCATTATTCCAAGGAATTGTCTGGTATGTTGATGGATCAGGCCGCAAGTAGACGTCGCTTTCCTGGATCCTGGTAAAGCCTTCAATAGAGCTCCCATCAAACCAAGTGCCCCTTTCCAGACTTTCCTCAAGTCGCGAAGAGGGGAGATCAACAGACTTCAATACACCATGTAAATCAGTAAATTGTAATTCTATAACTTCTACCTCATCCTTTCTAACTCTTTCCAGTGCTTCATTTTTATCCAAATTATCAGCCCTCCTATTTTTTCACAATCAGGTGAAGATATAAAAGCTTTATTGCACTGCAACATAACGTTAAGAGAAGAGATAATCCAAGTAAACTTTTTAAACCCGCTTAAAATGCAGATCCTTATGAATATCGCAATAGTAGGTTATGGTGGTATGGGTAAGATAATCGCCCAAGAGGCCAGAAAGAAAGGCATGATAATAGTATCGATAATCGATCCCAAAGTAGAAGGAGCGACCCATAAGATCGTATCATCAGAGTCATTGAAAGGTGTCGATGTCGCTATCGACTTCACCAGTCCAGGTGTGGCATTAGAGAACATCAAGAAATATGTCGCCTACAAGACGGATGTGGTCATGGGAACAACCGGTTGGTATGACCATATGGATGAAGTCAAAGAGATGGTGAAAGACTCCGGCATAAAGTTCCTCTGGGCAAGCAATTTCTCTATCGGAGTGAATCTCTATTTCAAGATCATCGACTTTGCTTCAAAGCTCATGGACAGTGCAGAAGAGTATGATATCTGGGGCAACGAGGTACATCATAAGAACAAGAAAGACTCCCCATCAGGAACTGCAAAAAGCATATCAAAGATAATCCTCAAGAATATCGAAAGGAAAAACAAGGTTGCCTATGAGATGCTCAACAGGAAAATTGACCCAGATGAGTTCCACTTTTCCTCAACTCGTGGAGGAGAGGTGAATTTCGAGCATACCATCGGATTTGACAGTCCGGCAGATACCATCACGATAAGACATAATGCAAGAAACAGAAATGGTTATGCTTCTGGATCTATCCATGCAGCAGAATGGCTCAATAAGAAAGAGCCTGGCTATTATGAATTAGATGATTTCATGAAAGAATTGGGTGAGAAAAGATGAACTGGCAAGGTGTATATACGGCAATAGTGACTCCGTTTAAGGACGGAGAAATTGATTGGGATGCATTGAAGAAACTCGTAGAATTCCAGCTGGAGAATAATGTAACAGGGATTGTGCCTTGTGGAACAACAGGAGAATCCCCTTGCTTATCCGATGAAGAAGCATTCAAGCTCATTGAAAACGTAGTCAAATGGACTGACGGAAAATGTAAAGTCATCGCCGGTTCAGGAACGAATTCAACCGCAAAGACCATCGCCAAAAGCAAGAAAGTAGAAAGCTTAGGTGTAGATGGACTATTGGTCGTCAATCCTTATTACAACAAACCGACGCAGGAAGGATTATATCAGCATTTCAAAGCTGTCGCAGATTCAGTGAAGATTCCGATTGTCCTCTACAACATCAAAGGCCGGACAGGAGTGAATGTCGAAACCTTAACATTGATGAGGCTCATAAAAGAATGTCCAAACATCAGAATAGTCAAGGAAGCATCTGGAAATTTGGACCAGATGAAAGAGGTCATCAAGCAATCTCCAGATGACTTTACTGTCCTTTCAGGAGACGACGGTATAACATTGGATCTGATAAAAGCTGGAGGAGACGGTGTTGTTTCAGTCGCCTCAAACATCATTCCCGATAAGATGGTTGCATTAGTGAACGCAGCATTAAAAAAAGATTTTGATGAAGCAGAGAAGATGAACACAGAACTGAAAGATTTCTTCGAGAAAGAATTCATCGAGACCAATCCACTCCCTATCAAAGCAGCATTGGCCATGAAAGGCATGATTGAAGAGGAATATAGGCTGCCTATGTGCAGGATGTCCTCTGCGAACAGAGAGAGATGGCAAGCAACATTAAAGAATATGAAGATACTATGAAACTTCCTTTCACTAAAGAACAAGTAGAGAAGATAAGAGAGAGATTCCCGACTCCCTTCCACATCTACGATGAGAAAAGAATCAGAGAGAATGTAAGAAAGTTCAAGAAAGCATTCGGCAAATTAGAAGGCTTCAAGGAATTCTTTGCAGTCAAGGCATTGCCCAATCCATACATCCTAAAGATATTGAAAGAGGAAGGCTTCGGCACTGATTGCTCTTCCTTGCCTGAACTCATCCTATCAGAGAAAGTCGGCATAACAGGAGAAGAGATAATGTTCAGCTCTAATGACACTCCAAAAGAGGCATTCAAGAAAGCAAAAGAGCTGGGAGCGATCATCAATGTAGACGACATTTCTCATATTGAATTTCTTGAGAAAGCAGCTGGCCTGCCGGATCTCATATGCTTCAGATACAACCCAGGACCAGCAAGAAAAGGCTCAACTATCATCGGCGATCCGAAAGAGGCAAAGTACGGCTTCACCAAAGAGCAATTGCTGGAAGGATATAGGATCTGCAAAGAAAAAGGTGTGAAAAGGTTCGGCCTGCATACTATGGTCATCTCAAATGAACTCAATGAAGACTATTTCATCGAGACAGCAAAGATGCTTTTCGAACTCGCTATAGAAATAAAAGAAAAACTGGACATTCAGCTAGAATTTGTCAATCTAGGTGGGGGCATAGGCATTCCCTACAGACCAGATGAAAGACCAGTAGATTATGAAAAGATTGCAGATGGTGTACAGAAGCAGTATGATGAATTGATAAAAAAGAACAACCTGCATCTAAAGATCTATCTGGAGTGCGGCCGTGTCATAACAGGTCCTTATGGCTATCTCATAACAACAGTCCTTCATCTTAAGCATACCTACAAAGAATACGTCGGTGTAGATGCTTCCATGGCAAATCTGATGCGGCCTGCGATGTACGGTGCACATCATCCTATCACTGTCCTAGGAAAAGAAGACAAAGCAAATGATCATACCTATGATGTCACTGGATCATTATGCGAAAACAATGATAAATTCGCGATTGACAGGAAGCTGCCAGAGATCAATGAAGGAGATATCTTAGCGATCCACAACACCGGCGCGCATGGCCATAGTATGGGCTTCAATTATAACGCCAGTCTAAGAAGCGCAGAACTCCTCTTAAAAGAAAACAAAGATGTCATCCAGATCAGGCGTGCAGAGACAGTGGAAGATTATTTCTCCACTTTAGATTTCTCAAACCTATAAATTTTTAAATCAGCAATTATTCTTCCATATTAAAAATCGAGGGAAAAAATGAGGATTGAAGCGTCAAAAAGAGTGCAGTCAATAGGCAGCTATGCATTTGCAGATGTCGACAATGAAGTTGCCAAATTGAAAAGACATGGAATTTCTCCGATAGATTTCGGCGTCGGTGATCCTAAAGAGCCCACTCCAGGTATAATCCGAAATTATACTAAGAGGGCTATTGACAAAAAAAGAGAATCCGGCTATCCTTCATACATCGGCTCTGAGGATTTCAGGCAGACCGTATCAGAATGGAACAAGAAAAGATTCAATATCGACCTTGATCCAAAGACAGAGATATCCTCGACCATAGGAAGCAAAGAAGGCATCTTCAATTTCGCAGAAGGCTTCATCAACCCTGGAGATTATGCTATCATACCCACTCCTGGCTATCCGCCCTGGAGCAGAGGAACTTTATTCTCAGAGGGAAAATCATACTTCGTTCCATTGACAAAAGAAAATGAATTCCTGCCCGATCTCGATAAGATTCCAAAAGACATCATAAAGAAAGCAAAGATACTCTGGATAAACTATCCAAATAATCCGACATCAGCCATAGCATCAAAGGATTTCTTGAAAAAAGCAGTTGATTTCGGCCATGATAACAATATCATCATCGCCTCTGATGAAGCATATTCAGAATTTTATTTTGAGGAAGAATACCGGCCTCACTCAATCCTGGAGATCTCGAAACAAGGCACTGTCGCTTTCAACTCCTTATCAAAAAGAAGCTTCATGACAACCTATCGGGTAGGATGGCTCGCCGGAGATAAGGAAATCATCGATATCTTCAAGAAAGTGAAGACCAATGTCGATTCAGGAACATCCACATTCATCCAGGATGCTGCCATCGCAGCTTATAATGATGAATCTCATGTGAAACATATGCGGGAAGAATACAAGAAAAAACGCGATTATATGTGCCAGGCTTTGAAACAGGCTGGATTAGAAGATTGCACTCCGAAGGCAACTATGTACATCTGGCAGAAAGTTCCAGAAAAGCTCTCATCGATTGAGTTCGCAAAAAAACTATTGGATCCGAAGATTGCCTGCGTCGTCACGCCAGGAGAATGGATATCAGAAGAAGTGGATGGGATGAACCCTGGAAAAGGCTATGTCCGATTTGCGCTAGTACCCACAATCCATGAATGCAAGGTGGCTGCAGAAAAAATAGGGAAACTTTCGTTCTAATCTCTCTATGATATAAATACTTAAATAAAATCCTTCCTTGTTTATATATAGTTTTTATATAATTTTTAAAGGTGGTACAACGAGAGCAAGACTTGCTGTAGGGCTATTAGGCATTCTCATTAGTTGCACCACACCAAGAAATGATACCCTTGAAGATTCTGTTTGGGAACCTACCCATGATACACAACAGCAAACAACAGTGTATAGTGTGCGGGCGCCCGCGCAACAAAAAATTGATTCTCCGGAGCGTGAAGAAAGCCACCCTGCAATAGATCCAGAACATGTTATCTATCCGCAAGAGAAAAAGCAGAAAAAAAAGCTCAAGCCAAGATTTTCATTATTCGCCTTTTACCTATCGGGCAACATGCCCTCATTCAACTATGATGTTCAGCATGGCAGACTCACCGTGACTGAAACGCCCCGTTTCAAAGATCCTGAATTTTTTGAACCCAATGTCAACCTTGCTTATTCCACAGGATCAGAGATTATGTTTAATTATTGGCTGTCTCTTCGACCAACGCATGATGGCTATGATTATCAAAATATGGGGTGCCAATTCAGCGTGAGCGAATTCCCTGATTTTAGAACTCGTTTCACTCATGATGATGGGGGCTTCAAAGTCTTCACCGGGATAAAACCATTCGGACCGGGCATTGAACCATTCCATCAATACGACTTTGATAGGGATCAACATAGGTTCGGAGCTCGTCTTAATGGGTCGAAAGCCCTCAAAGCTGCAAAAACAGCATGGAATTATGTCAGAGACATATTCTCATCAAAATAGCAACTTTTAAATAACTCATTTTCAAAGTCAGGCTATGATAGATCTCTTTTACTGGTTCTTGTTTCCTGTTGCTATAGTCATCGCATCTATCGCTATGATGGCAGGTATTGGTGGAGCGATCATCTTTGCGCCTTTCCTGATGCTCGTCTTAGGATTCTCTACTTTGGAGGCATTGGCAGTCAGTCTCTTTGTCGAATTTTTCGGATTCACTTCAGGCATAATAGGATATCTCAGACTGGGTACGATCAATCTGCAGGTGGTCAAGAAGCTGATTCCCTATACTCTGCCTGGGGCAATTATCGGTGTCACGATCGGAAGGCTCATTCCTGAATCAATATTAAAGGGGATATTGGCACTGCTCCTCATCTATCTCGGCTACAAATTCCTTTATCATAAGAAAGAAGCGTTGCCAAAGCACCCTAAGCATACAGGCGGGCAGAAATCAACAAGGAAGCACGACGTTACTCCTTTGATCAAAGGAATATCATTTCTCGGCGGTACTTTATTAGGGATGATCTCTTCTGGACTGGGTGAAGTGAATGAATACAATTTTCTTGAACGTTTAAAGATGAAAGTTTCTGCAGCCTCAGGAACCTCTATCTTTCTCGTCGGAATCTCTGCGGTCGTAGGCATCATAGTCCACGCCTTTTATTTCGGTAGTTATTCTGATGCAGCGCTCTCAGCAGGGGTTTTTTCAGTAATCCTCTTCAGCATTCCAGGAGTCATCATCGGCGGCCAGATCGGTGTTGGTTTATCCAAGAAGACTGATCCAGTATTCATGGCTAGGTATATGGGAGTGCTCTTCGCTATACTGGGCATCGTCACCTTACTGGCAATCTTCTAAATAAGTATAGAAGGGTTAAAGATAAGCCTTTTATATCAAGGCCCTTGCATTCGAGTAGGGTGATATCATGAGAAACATACATTTCGCATTATTTGCACTATTCCTAGTAGGTTGCAGTACTGTAGTAGTAGAAAACAACCAAGCTTCACACGACACAACAGGTGCACAAGGGCAGCAGACAGGAATTCCTGCTTGGATGAACATAGAACTGAAAGACGTAAACTCTGGCGAATCCTATAAGATTTCAGATTTTGAAGACAAACCTGTTCTTCTAGAAAGTTTCGCTGTCTGGTGCCCTACCTGCACAAAGCAGCAGAAAGAAATAAAAAAATTACACGATGAAGTCGGTGATGACATCATCTCCATCAGCCTTGATACAGATCCGAATGAAGATGAACAAAGGGTCCTGGAACATGCAAACGCAAACGGTTTCAGCTGGAGATATTCTGTCGCCCCTACTGCCTTAACAAGGGCATTGATTGACGAATTTGGGACAGGGGTGGTGAATGCTCCTGCAGTTCCCGTAGTCTTGATCTGCGGTGACCATTTTAAATATCTGAAGAATGGTGTAAAAAGTCCAGATTTCCTCAAGAACGAGATAGCACAGGAGTGTGGCGCATGATTGACTATGCGCTCAACCTATGGTTGACCTTTTTGGCAGGCATTGTCGCTCCTTTAGGGGCAGTATGTGTCTGGCCGTTGTATCCTGGCTTTCTCGCCTATCTCTCAAACCAATTATCAGGAAAGGAGTCAAAGAAGACCTACGCTCTTCTTGGCTTTATCGCTACATTAGGGGTGATCACTTCTTTAGGCATCATCGGATTGATCGTGACCACACTATTCAGGGCATCATTGACCAATGCTATAGGCATCATCTCTCCGATAGCCTTCATCATTCTCGGCATCGTCGGCATTCTCTTGATCTTCAATGTGGATTTCGGAAGATTCCTGCCGCAGACAAAAGCCCCTATCCTAAAGAATCCACTTGCCAGTGCATATGTATTTGGGCTGTTCTTTGGAGCGATTGTCTTGCCGTGCAACCCCGGCCCCATAATAGCATTATTCGCATTGAGCACAGGTGTCACAAATGCTGCTGCAAATTTCTCCTTGTTTCTTGTCTTCGGTCTTGGCATGGGTCTTCCTCTGCTGCTCTTCTCGATCATCTCAGCAGGCAGGAGCCAACAGATCATCAATTGGATGAGCAGAAGGAAAACAATTATAAATCGCTCTTTGGGAATAGTGATAGTGCTCATCACATTATATTTCCTTATCTTTGATTTCAAGGTGTTCGGATGAAGAAAGAGACGATCTATCTGATTATTGCATTGATTGCTGTTGTCGGCGTCATCGGCTATATTCAAAGCATCAGTTCTGAAAGAGGATATAAAGACCTCATTGACCAACCGGCTCAAATCGGTTCAGACAGGCAGATCATCAATCCTGAAAAAGAAGGAAAATATCCAAAAGCCCCTGAATTACGAGGGATAGCCGGCTATCTCAACGTCGAGGATATCACCATAGCACAGCAGCAAGGTAAAGTCGTCTTGATTGATTTCTGGACCTACAGCTGCATCAATTGCATCCGTACCTTGCCTCATCTGACAGAATGGGACAGAAAGTATAGAGAAAAAGGATTTGTCATTATCGGTGTGCATACTCCAGAATTCAATTTTGAGAAAGAATATGACAATGTGCAGGCAGCGATGGAAAAGTACAACATAGAATATTCTGTTGTGCAGGACAATGATTATCTTACCTGGCGCGCCTATCAGAACCGCTATTGGCCAAGAAAATATCTTATAGACCATGAAGGGTATATCCGCTATGACCATATAGGAGAAGGCGCTTATGACGAGACAGAGAAGATGATCCAGCAGCTGTTGGAAGAGGCAGGCCAAGAAGCAGATGAAGAACTTTCTGAGATCGAGGACAAAACCCCTATTTTAAGACGCACACCAGAACTCTATGCAGGTCATCAGTTCGCTCTTCCCCGAGGCCAGAATGTCGGGAATGAAGAAGGGCTGCAGCCAGAGCAGATCATCGACTATACCTTACCAGAGGCAATCAAGGATGATATCATCTATCTCGAAGGAAGATGGCGTAGTGGTGGAGATGAGCTTGCAGCAAAAAGCAACGGCCTTGTCGTGCTGGACTATATCGCATCCGATGTCAATATAGTCGCAGATGGCTCTCAGGAGATTGAGGTATTCCTTGATGATCGATATATAACTGAAGAACAGGCCGGTGCTGATGTGCAGTTCGATAATATGAGGGCATACATCGTGGTAGACGAGCCGAGATTATATAATGTCATCAGCGGAGACTATGGAAGAGATATTCTAAAATTAAAAGTGAATGAAGGATTCAGCTTCAATGCCTTCACCTTTGGTTAAGTGATATAGCCTTTCATCAGCATCCTTCCCAGGAAGCTGAGAGATATCTTTGTCCTTCCCTTCACATCCTCTGTCTTGACCAATTCCATCTCTTTCAGACCTTCAGATTTCAGATTGCCATTGACATGATAGCTTATCAGCGGCATGCTCATCTTCACTTTCTTGCTTAAAACATCTAGTGAAGAGCAGCAATCTGAAGCAGTGTATAATACCTCAAGGATCTTCATCTTCTTGTCAGTGAGAAGTTTATAATAGGAGAACTTCAACACAGGCAGCAGCATAGTTGAGTTGCCCTCAACACCGAATGCCTTCAACCCATTCACAAAAGCTGCTGATGTAGCTGCACATCTTGAGTCTCGATCTCCTGTTGAGACATTGATGATGATCTCACCTTTCTCATATTTCTTGATCTTTGCCACTTCCTGGAAGATCGCTTCCCATATGTTGCCCTTTATCTGTATGATCTGTGTAGGAATCTTGAATTTCTCCAAGTTAGCCTTTGCTTCCTCTGCAATGGGCACCCTATCAACAGGAGTAAGAAGAATGATCTTCTCTGTAGGGAATTCCTTGATACCTACATAAAGGTCCTCAATATAATCGCCAACCGGTGCTACAATCGTTTTTTTCATCACAACCACCTCATTACTTGTAAAAAAGTACCTAGTTTGATATATAATTACTATATTGAGCTATTAAAGATATGGTTTAACTTATTAAACTTCTGTTTTAATGCATAAAGAGAGTATAGATATAAGCTCGAGAGCTCTAAAAGGGTTATAAATTGAAAGGAGGTGCCAAAATGAAAGGAGGAGATGGTTGCGGATGCTAAATTATAGGGTTTTTTTCTTTTTTTGACAACACATATAAACCGAGGTGGTTAACATGACAGATATAAAAGTATATTCGACACCGACTTGTCCTTGGTGTACCAAAGCAAAAGAATTCCTCAAGTCAAAAAACATTGAGTTTGATGATTTGGATGTGTCGACAGATACAGATGCTCGAAACGAGATGCTTGAGAAGTCAGGCCAGATGGGTGTTCCTGTATTGGATATCAAGGGAACGATCATAGTCGGCTTCAATCAAGAGGCTCTGGAAAAAGCATTAGGGTGATACTATGCGTTCAGTGAATCCGTACACAGAAGAGGTGATGAAAGAGTTCGGGGAGATTTCAATAGAACAGGCCTTGGAGCAGCTTAAGAAATCAAAGCAGGCTCAGGAAAGATGGAAACTTCTCTCTGTTGCGGATCGTATCCCTTATCTCACAAAGCTGGCAGCTGTGCTGAGAAAGAATAAGCAGAGATATGCTGAGATGATCACCAAAGAGATGGGTAAGCCCATCAAAGAAAGTCTTGGCGAAGTGGAAAAATGTGCCTGGCTTGCTGATTATTTTGCAGAAAAGTCAGAAGAATTTCTCAAAGATGAACACATCAAGACCGATTTCAAGAAATCCTACATCAGATTCCAGCCATTAGGTGCTGTCTTTACCATAATGCCCTGGAACTATCCGTTCTGGCAGGTATATAGGCAAGCTGTTCTCTCGACAGTCGCTGGAAATGCCTGCTTGCTGAAACATGCATCAAATGTTCCCCAGACAGCCTTATTCATCGAGGAATCATTCAAAGAAGCAGGCTATCCTGATCATATCTTCAAGACATTGCTGATCAGCTCGAAGACAGCCATGGAACTTATCCCGCATGTAGATGCTGTCTCTCTGACAGGAAGCAATAAAGCTGGAGAAGCTGTCGGCGAGCTAGCAGGCAAACATATCAAGCCATTGGTCCTTGAGTTAGGAGGCTCTGACCCCTTCATAGTATTAGATGATGCAGATGTGAAAGCAGCAGCTCAGATGGCGATCAAGACAAGGTTCATCAATACCGGCCAAAGCTGCATCGCAGCTAAAAGACTGATAGTGATGGAGAAAGTCGCAGAAGAATTTGAGAAAGAATTCATCGCTGCTGCAAAACAATTAAAGGTTGGCGATCCCATGGATCCAGAAATAGATATCGGCCCTGTCGCAAAGAAAGGGTTTGTTGATGATCTTGAATCTCAATTGAGAGATGCAGAAGATAAAGGGGCTAAAGTGACAAGGATAGCTGAGAAGCAGGAAAAAGGATTCTTCTTCATCCCCTGCATCGTCACCAGTACTGCTGACAATATGAAAGTCCTGAAAGAGGAGACTTTTGGTCCTATTGCTCCTATCATCATCGTAAAAAGCGAAGAAGAAGTAGTGAAGATTGCCAATGATACAGAATTCGGCCTTGGTGCTGCGATCTGGAGCAAAAATCTAGAGAGAGCAGAGAGACTGGCTGGACAGATCGAGTCAGGAACGGTCGTAATAAACAGTATGGTCAAATCAGATCCCAGACTGCCTTTTGGCGGCATCAAGAAATCTGGTGTCGGAAGGGAACTATCAAGATATGGCCTGATGGAATTCGTCAATATAAAAACAATCGTGGTGAAAGAATGAAAGGAGATTTTTCAAGAAAAAATGAAAGCATCTGATCTTTTTGTACAATGCCTCGAGGCAGAGGGAGTAGAGTATGTCTTTGCAGTTCCAGGAGAAGAGAATCTTGATCTATTAGAGAGCCTGAGAAAATCAAAGATCAAAGTCATTGTCAACCGTCATGAGCAGGGTGCTGCCTTCATGGCAGCAACCTATGGAAGATTGACTGGAAAGCCTGGAGTATGTATGTCCACATTAGGGCCAGGCGCGACCAACTTGCTGACAGGGATTGCCCATGCAGAACTAGGAGGGATGCCCCTTATAGCGATAACAGGACAGAAAGGCATCAGGGAAAATTGGCAGGCTACGTTTCAGGTGATTGATGTCGTTGGTATGATGAAACCTATTACTCAAAGGGCAGTTCAAATTCGAGGTCCGAAGTCCATTCCAGAAGAAGTGAGGGAAGCGTTCAGGCTTGCGACAGAAGAGAGGCAGGGAGCATGCCACATCGAGCTTCCTGAAGACATTGCCTCAGAAGACGTCGATGATCGCTTCAAGCCCCATCATGTCCATAAGCAGAGACGTCCTGTTGCATATCATAAAGGTGTAAAAGGGGCTGCAGAGATGATAAAGCAGGCCAAGCACCCTATCATCATCGTCTCCTCAAGAGCGCAAAGAAATCTGGTCCATCGCGCTTTGAGAGAGTTCTGTGACAAGACTGATATCTACGTCATCCATACTCAATTAGGGAAAGGGGCCCTAGGTGATGACCATAAGAACAGCCTATTCGCCTTTGGCATCCACAAAAGAGATTATGTCCATTGTGCTATCGATGAAAGCGATCTGATTGTCTGTGTCGGCTATGACCCCTCAGAACATCCTCCTGCTGTCTGGAACAAGGACCTCGATAAGAGGATTCTTCATATTGATTTCACGTATGCCAAACCAGATGAATACTATAATCCTGCATGTGAATTATTAGGTGATATCGCGACAAGTTTGGACATGCTGAGAGAGGAGTTGAAAGATTTCACATTGCGTTGCGACCATTGCACAGCATTCAGGGAAAAGCTCAAGAAACAGCTTTTTGTCGATCATGCTGACGACGCAAGCTATCCGCTGAAACCGAGAAGGATCGTCGCTGATGCACGAAAAGTCCTTGGACAAGAGGATATCATCTGCATGGACAATGGCATCTACAAGATGTGGTTCTCAAGGCATTATCCGACGTATAACATCGGAACATTCCTCATCGACAATACATTGGCGACAATGGGGGCAGGCCTGCCTAGTGCGATGGCTGCCAAACTCGTTCATCCAGATAAAAAAGTGTTGGCAGTCGTAGGTGACGGCGGCTTCATGATGAATTCCCAGGAACTAGAGACTGCTGTGAGATTGAAGCAGAACATCGTTGTCTTGATCCTCAATGATAATGCCTACGGCTTCATCAAGTGGAAGCAGAAGAATTATGGCTTCCCGGACTTTGCTTTAGATTATGGCAACCCTGATTTCGTCAAGTATGCCGAAGCATATGGTGCAAAGGGATTGAAGGTGGAATCAGCTGATGATCTCAAGAATAAATTGGATGAAGCATTCTCTCATGACGGCCCGGTGTTGATCGAGTGCCCGATTGATTATTCTGAGAACGTCGAAGTATGGAACAAAGAATTAGATGATATGAAGTGCAATTAGGTTAGGAATCATTAAAATGTTCTTTGAAAAAAGATTGAGAAAACTGAGTTCAACCTATTTCAGTATGGCTTTGCTAGGGAAATTGCTCATCATCATCTCTTTAGGAAGCATCTTCTCCCGGTTCCTCATTCTCTATGGCCTCTTCATCCTCATCTTCGGTGTTATTATCGTAGTGAATTATCTTCATGCCAATCTAAAAAACTGGCACAAGAAAAAACAGACCACTTTTTCTACGCATATGCTAGGATATGGGGGTATGATGCTTTTAGCTCTTTTCCTGGGGATGCAAGCCACCTTTTTACCCTTTAAACATATTATTTTTATACTCGGTCTAGTGCTTATTATCCCAGGAACGATTCAGTTTTTCAGGTGATTATCATGAACAAAAAAATAATGCTCTTAGGATTAGGACTGCTTGCGATAGTCGTTGTTACTGCATGCACTCCTCCATCTTCAGATGATCAAGAAAAAGCACCAGAGACCCCGACTGAAGATGATAATGAAATTAAAGTAGATTCTCGAGGAAGGAAATATCTTGTCGATCCTGATAAGATTCGTGGTGGTGGCCCCCCCAAAGATGGCATCCCCTCAATTGATAATCCTAAATACGTGACTGTTGAAGAAGCCGATGTGTGGATCCAGGATAACGAACTTGTTCTGGCGATGATCTATAAAGGAGTCAAAAGAGTGTATCCCTTGCAGATCATGGTCTGGCATGAGATTGTCAATGACAACATAGCAGGAGACCCTATCTTGATTACCTATTGTCCTCTCTGCGGTTCTGGCATTGCCTATGAACGGACATTAGATGGTGAGGAAGTTGAGTTCGGGACATCAGGAAAGCTCTACAATTCAAATCTAGTCATGTATGATAGGAAAACAGATAGCTATTGGTCCCAGATAGACGGACAGGCCATTGTCGGCGAATTGACTGGGATGGAATTGACACCGATCAGCGTCGATACCGTAGTATGGAGGGACTGGAAAAAAGTCCATCCAGATTCAGAAGTATTGAGCCAAGATACTGGCTTCACGAGATCATATGGAAGAGACCCCTACGGCAGCTATTATGAAGACAGTTTCCTCATCTTCCCTGTTGATAATGAAGATGATAGGTTACATCCAAAAGACATCATCTTCGGGATTGAAGTTGATGGTGCCTATAAGGCATATAGGGAAGAAGACCTGAAAACTGACGCAGAGATCGAAGACACGGTCAATGGTGTTGATATCAAAGTAACAAGAGATGAAGTGGGCATTGTCAAGATAATCAATGTTGATACCGGTGAAGAGATCGTCAAAGAACGCGATATGTGGTTCGCATGGTACGCCTTTCACCCAGATACATTACTATACGAGACCGAAGAGTAATCAAGTGTACCATGCGTCCCGAACAAAGCGAGGGTATGCATTTCATCCGGAAACAGAACTTTATGAGACGGGCTAAAAGCGGACTTCTTTTAATCTCGATGTTAGTTTCAATTGAGAAAAAGCCCCTTAACCAAATATTAGAGCACCGACTATTATTAAAACGTAAAGAATTTCCCACATAATATATATTATGATCAAAGGTTTTTCTTTGTGGACAATACCATAGGCGATAAATACTGCACCAATAATAAAATATGAAGCCCAAGTAATTATGGAAACTCCCGATGCGTTTTGTCCTATCCATATTATAACAATTTGTGGTATGGTCATAGCCAATCCAAAAAAACCAGCTATGTAAACTAATTTATCTATAATCTTCTTCACTTTTTCTGATTGAGAAATTTTTTTATGTATTCTTTTTTTAATGTGTTGATGATGTTTTACATGCATGTCTTGAACCATAAATTCATAATGGTGATCCAGTTATATAAATGTATCTGGGCTTTTTCTCAACTCCGCGGACGCGGTTTGACCATACGCTGTATGGTCAAAGAACTTAACAAGGCTTAAAGGGTTCATTCGTCGCTCTCCAAGCTCCTCCTTATTCTCCCAAATTTTGCCTTTGGCAAAACTTCTCTTAATCGTGATGCTAAATTCTGACACCTAACTTTACGAATCTGAGTAGAAAGCCTAAAATACTACATATAATTGTCTAATCAAAGGTGATAACATGGGAGAAGAATGTTGTTCTTCAGAAGGCGAGAAGAAAGATGCTTGCTGCGAAGACAAAAAAGACGAAAAATGTGAAGAAAAGAAGGAAGATTCTGTAGAAGAAAAGAAGGAAGAGTCTACTGAAGAAAAGAAGGAAGATTCTGTAGAAGAAAAGAAGGAAGAGTCTACTGAAGAAGCTTCAGGAAGCGATTCTGAGTAATTCTTTTATACCTTTTCTTTTTCTCTTTTTTTATGGAATTCATAACAATACTCAAGAAAGCTGAGAAGAGATTTGGATCTTCTTCTAAGAGATTGGCAGCTGAAGGTTGGAGAAAAGACTGGCAAGTCCTCGTCTCAACCATCATGTCTGCACAAAGCAGAGATGAGACAACTATTCCTATTGCAGAGAACCTGTTCAAGAAATATCCTACACTAAAAAGCTTGGCGAATGCAAGGTATAATGATGTGCTCAAAGCTTTGAAGAGTCTCAATTATAATAAGACAAAAGCAAAGCATATCATCGAAGCAGCAAAGATGATGGAAAGGATAGGGGTTCCTGATACTATAGAAGAATTGGTTGAAATCCCTGGTGTAGGAAGAAAGACCGCTAACTTAGTCATGACAGAGGTCCATAATAAGCATGGCATCTGTGTCGATACTCATGTCCATCGCATCAGTAATGTCCTTGGCTTTGTCAAGACAAAAACACCGGATAAGACTGAAAAAGAGCTTAAAAAGACCATTCCCAAAAGATATTGGTCAAGAATAAATAGATTGTTTGTCCTATGGGGAAAACAAGTGCCTGGAAAGGACAAAAAAAAGCTCTTAGATGCACTCAAATAAGAAACGAAAACTTTAAAACTGGGCTGATTTCCAAAGTGAGAGGTGATATCATGGCAATCCCAAAAAATGTTCTTACAGCATTGAATAAACAAATCAACGCAGAGTTCCTGGCAGCATACAAATATCTCGGCATGGCAGCCTATTTTGAGGATAAGAACCTTCCTGGAATGGCATCCTGGATGCACAACCAGACAAAGGAAGAGCTTGTCCATGGTATGAAATTCTTCGACCATATCGTTGATAGGGGAGAGAAGATTGTTCTTGACAGCATACCCAAAGTGGTGGTCAGCTACCCCTCTGCCTTGGCGGTTTTCGAAGCTGCATATAAGCATGAGGTTGCTGTTACGAAAATGATCCATAATCTTGTTGAGACAGCAAAAAAGGCGAACGATCATACAGTGATGCCTATGCTTCAATGGTTCTTGAATGAGCAGATAGAAGAAGAGAAATCAACTGATGAGATTGTGCAGAAACTTAAGATGGTAAAAAGTGATTCTGCTGCTCTCTTGATGATTGACACAGAATTAGCAAAGAGAAAGGAGGCATAAAAATGGCAGATGTAAAAGTATTCTCAACACCGACTTGTCCTTGGTGCACCAAGGTAAAGGAATTTCTGAAAGAGAAAGGCGTAGATTTCGAGGATTTTGATGTCTCGCAGGATGAAAAAGCAAGGAATGAGATGTTAGAAAAATCTGGTCAGATGGGCGTACCTGTCCTTGATGTGAAAGGCACGATAATCGTCGGCTTTGATCAGAAGGCTATCGAAAAAGCATTAGAATGAAAGAAAAAGCCAAGGAGACCTTGGCACTTCACGAGAAAAATAAAGGAAAGCTAGAGGTTAAGTCAAAAGTTCCCTTAAAGAATAGAAAAGACTTAAGCCTAGCGTATACTCCTGGAGTTGCCTATGTCTGTAGAGAGATTGTTAAGAATAAAGATAATGCCTATAAATATACCACAAAGGCCAATTCTGTTGCCATTATCACTGATGGTTCGGCTGTGCTTGGCTTAGGTAATATCGGTGGCGTAGCTGGCCTTCCTGTTATGGAAGGAAAAGCTATCTTGTTTAAGGAATTTGCAGACATCGACGCTTTTCCCCTGTGCTTTGAGCGCTATACCCCTTATTTTATCGAGGCTATCAAATGTCTTGCACCTTCATTCGGAGGCATCAACCTTGAGGATATCGCTGCCCCAAGATGTTTTGAGATTGAAGATGAATTGAAAGACATAGGCATTCCAGTCATGCACGACGATCAGCATGGAACAGCAGTAGTGTTGTTGGCAGCACTCATCAATGCCTGCAAAGTAACTGGCAAGAAATTGACTGAACTCAGTGTTGTGGTCAATGGAGCAGGCGCAGCAGGCTTTGCCATTACAAGATTCCTCCATTGTTTAGGCATAGATAATAAAATGTGTAAGAAAGTGAAGAAGCTCATTGTTTGCGATACAAAAGGCATTATCCATAGAAGCAGATTAGAATTGCTTGATAATAAGTATAAATATATCATTGCCCAGGAGACAAATCATGAAAATAGGGTGGGTACGCTGAAAGAAGCTATCGTAGGAGCAGATGTCTTTATCGGCGTTTCCACGTGTAGAATACTTACCCAAGAAATGATCAAGACCATGAATCCAGATCCTATTATCTTTGCCATGGCCAATCCTGTTCCTGAGATCTATCCTGAAGAAGCGTTTAAGGCAGGCGCATCTATCGTCGGCACAGGACGGTCTGACTTTGACAACCAAATCAATAATGTATTGGCATTCCCCGGTATCTTCAGGGGCGCATTAGATGTCCGCGCCCGAAAGATAACTGATCATATGCTGTTGGCAGCTGCCTACGCTATTGCAAAATCAGTGAAAAAACCAAAAAAGAACATGATCGTCCCCAGCGTGCTTGATAAAAGTGTTGCGAAAGCTGTTGCAAAGGCTGTTTCTAAAGCAGCTAAAAAAGACAAAGTAGCTAGGATATTTTAATAATCAAGAATAAGAAATAAAAAATTAATTTAGCGCATTCAAGATTTCTTGCTTAAAGGTATCATACTGCCAGCTAGCTATTGGCTTTCCGTTCAGGAAGATAGTTGGCGTTCCTGAAACACCCGCTGCCAATCCTTGACGATATTCTCCGCTGACGATCTTTCCTTTCTTTCCACTGCCTAGACAGGCTTTGAAAGAATCAATATCAAGTGAAAGAGCCTCTGCGTATTTGATAAGGTCTGTCCTTCCCAGCCGATTTTGATTGCTGAAGAGCATATCTCCATATTCTACAAATTTACCCTGATCATTGGCACATTCTGCTGCCTCTGCAGCTAGCTGAGCATAAGGATGGATGCTCGAGATAGGAAAATGCTTGAATTCATAGCTGACATTCTCCTTGAACTCTTCAACAATCCGCTTCACTGATGGGTGTGCAGCTCCGCATGCTGGACACTGGTAATCTGCATATTCCACTAACCTGACAGCTGCTGCCGGATTTCCCTGTATAGGCTTAGGTGTGATAGTGTCAGGATAATCTGGTGCCTTGAAGATGAAGAACGAACCTATGATCGCAATGATGACAATCCCCCAAAAAAGCATTTTCTTCTGTTGTTTTTTCATTTTTTACCTCCTAAAAAATGAAGCTCGTAAATCCTACAAGAATCCATAGATTCTTGAGGTTCAAAAATCTTTGATTTTTGTAACCTTGATTTACGCTGTTTCATTTTTTGACCTCTTTTATTTTACACACTGGATTTTTACTTAAGTAATAAGCAGAAATGATCAAGAGGATTGCTGAAATGGCCAGGAGTTCCACACCAAAAAAAGGAAGATTGCCGAGAGTTGCCGTTACCCCAAATAATCCGAGAAATGCTGGAAACAACCCTACAAAACAGCCAGGACATGCTCCTGCTAACAATCCTCCAAAAGCGCCAACAGCTGCAATGCCGCTATGTGCCTGTAATCTCTTCATCTCTTGAAACTTAAAGACAATGAGGTTGATATTCAGAGCGACAAGAATGGGCAAGAGTATGTTGAACAGAAGATGAGGGATAAGGATGTGTAGAGGAAGGTTGAATAATACAGTATAAGATATATGGAGCTGATTGATCACTGTATTAAGGGCTATATACCCAAGAATAATCAAAATAAAAGAATAAACATAGGGTTTCCGGATGGAAACCCGTTTAATTTTCTCGATTTGCGAGCTGTCCATTTCAATTGAGTGCTTTTTCGATAGCTGCTTGGAAAGCTGCAAATGGCTGGGCTCCACTGAGCAGTTCACCATTGATGATGAATCCCGGAGTTCCTCTGATGCCTGCAGCACTGCCGTCTCTCATATCTTTCTGGACTTCAGCAGCGTGCGTGTCTGAATCAAGGCAGTCATTGAAATCTCCTGTATCAAGGCCAAGGTCTGAAGCAAAGCTCTTGAAACTAGTCACTCCGCCTGCAGCACCTTCATCAAACAGTTTGTCATGCATCTCCCAGAATTTATCCTGATCGCCGGCACATTCAGCTGCTTCAGCTGCTTTCTGTGCATTAGGATGGAAGCTCAAAGGAAAGTCTCGATAGACAAACTTGACTTTTCCTGTATCGATATACTCAGTCTGGATCCGATCAAGAGTCTGGCTGTAGAATTTGTCACAGAACTGACATTCAAAGTCACCGAATTCAACAATGGTAACCGGAGCATCTGGATCTCCCTTGACAGCATCATCATCGACCAATGCTTCCATGTCCACATTTGGTGCAGCAGGGCTTGGTGCTGAAGGTGCCTGTTGGGTTGGAGCTGCTTTGAGTGCTACTTGACCACTGCCAGTTCCTAATCTGTCATTGAGTGTATTCAACTGGAACGAGATCACCAATAATAGAACAACGCTGATGACTGTCCCCCACATCTGAATTTTACTTGTACTGATTTTCTTTTCGGTTATTTTAACCACCTCGCAATTCAACTGAATAAACCATTTTCCTTTATAAATATAGTTAAAGAATAGTTAAAATTCTGTATGAAGAAATTTTGCCCTGCCTTCCTTCTTCAGGCTGACCATGCCCTTCTCTTCAAGGTAGTTGAGCCTAGACAAAACAGTAGGGTGAGTGACATTAAGATGCTTCTTCAGATCAGAGATCGTGACTTTTCTATGCAGCTCAGAACTCATTTTAATAAAATCAATGATAGCAAGATGGTCCTTGCTCAAGAGCTTTTCATCAATCTGTGCCTTCTGGACAGGATTCTTGGCTTGTTCATGGATGACATCAAACACTTTATTGATGTTCGCCTGCAATTTCCCTATCTCTTCAATACCTTCGAAAGGGTTCAAAGAGACAGTATAATCGCCATCCACGAATTCCTGCGCTTTTGAGATGGTCTCATCGATGGGCTTGACAATAGTGGTGCTGAACTTCTTGATCTTGAGTGCAAGCAACACTAAAAATACAATGAACAATACGATCATCAACCCGAAATAGAGCTGCGCCCTCAGTAAAAGGCCTTGACGGAGAACAGCATTCCGGCTGTTGATCTGCTGGATGATCTGTGAAAATTCAACTGCTGCTTTATTGAGGTTACTCTGATGGACATCCAATAGTATGTTCTTGTCAAAGTTCAGATCAGCAGGTGTCTGCACATCCTCCTTATGGACAGCAATGATCTGGTTCCTGGTTTCAACAATATCATCATTCAGTTCCTTTGCGATGGCAAACTGAGCAATAATCTTCTCATCGCTGATGACAGCTGAATTAATAAGCTCCTCAACTTCGTCAATCACCTGTTGGGTCCCTTGGCTTGACTGGGCAAAAAGCTCATCACTCTGAAGAATAGTATTATAATCAGCTGTCTTCAGATAATCTGTCAGAAGCATGTCATCTTTATACACTGCAGAAAGCATATATCCCAGTGCATCTAATGCCGGATCTGCTTCAGTGATGAGAGAATTGACAGAATGGCTATATTGTAAGAAGAGTACTGTCATGATTATGGTAATGCTGACAAAAACCATCCCTAAACCAAGCACTTCCTTGCTTAAACGCTTCCTGAGATGCATCATCCCTCTAAATCCGCGTATTCTATATATAGTTTTCCTTTAAAGAGAAGCAAGATTTAAAAACGCCTTTCAGTTACGCTTTTGAATGAAATTCCGGGCTAAAATCAGATCTTTCAAGGATATAACACCCACAGTGAGGCACTTTAACCTAGAAGTACCCTTAGAGATCGATTTCAAGGCTGGTCAGTTCCTTATAACTGATATTCCTACTGAAACAGGAAAAGTAAAGAGATCATATTCCATTGCCTCTGATCCTACAAAGAAAGGCATCATTGAACTGTGTGTGAAGAAGATAGAGAATGGTGTAGGGACAAGATTCTATTTCAATCTGAAAGAAGGAGATACTATCGATTATACTGGTCCCGTAGGTCCGTTCAAGATAAAGGATTACCAGAAAAACATAGCATTCATCTCTACGGGAACAGGGATAGCGCCTTTCAGGGCTATGATTCCTGATGTTTTAAGGCAATCTGATAAGAAAGTCGTCCTGCTGACTGGTTATCGTTATGATGAAGAGCTCCTTTATGATAAAGAAATGAAAGAACTCCAAGAAAAATACCCTAATTTTTCCTACTACACTTGCATCAGCCGCCCAAAAGAGGGAAAAGGCAAGTATGTCCAGGAATTATTAGAGCATCTTCCTGAAGATGCAGCTGTCTATCTCTGCGGTTTAAGAGCAATGATCGATGATATAACAAAGAAATTAGAAGAAAAAGGGATAAAAAACATCTATTTCGAGAGATATGATTAGAATCTCTTGCTGACTTCTTCCCAATTGACAACATTCCAAAAAGCCTTGACATAATCAGGCCTTTTGTTCTGGTAATTGAGATAATACGCATGCTCCCAAACATCTAAGCCAAGTAAAGGCACTTTCCCTTCTGAAAGTGGACTGTCTTGATTGGCTGTAGACATAACAGCAACATCATCACCATCTTTGACAAGCCATACCCAGCCACTTCCAAATCGCGTAGCAGCTGCAGCTGAGAATTCTTCGACAAACTTCTCAAAGCTTCCGAATTTCTTATCAATAGCTTCTGCCAATTTCCCAGATGGTTTTCCCCCTCCTTTAGGACTTAAGATTTTCCAGAACAATGAATGGTTGGCATGGCCTCCTCCGTGGTTCTGGACAGCTTTCCGGATTTCATTTGGAACACTCTTCAGATCCTTAAGAATCTCATGGACATCCTTATTCTCTAAATCTGTCCCTTTGATAGCAGCAACTAATTTATTGATGTATGCTTGATGATGCTTCGTATGATGGATCTCCATCGTCTTCGCATCGATGTGCGGCTCTAGCGCATTATAGTCATAATCTAGTTTTGGTAGTTCGATTTTCATTTTTTGCCTCCGTGGGCTTGAGCGAAGCGAAACCCACGCTTTTTGCGAGATTTTTAAGCGAGCTCTGCGAGCGGGCAAAAATCTCAGCGGAAAGAAGATCCGCAGCCACACGTCTTGGCTGCATTCGGATTCTCAATTTTAAATCCTTGTTCCTTTAATGTCTCGACAAAATCAACATTGCACCCATGCAACATTTCCATCGACTGTTTATCAACAACAACCTTCAAACCTTTTTTATCAAGTTCAAGGTCATCAGCACCTTTCTTGTCTTCGAAGGCCATAAGATAGCTGAATCCAGAACAGCCGCCAGTAGTGATACCCACTCTAAAATAAGATTCAGTCTTTTTTTCCTTCTCTCTGATCTCTTTGATCTTATCGACTGCCTTATCAGTAAAGGTAATGTCCATCTTTGTATAATCAAGATCTTTCGGAGCTTCCTTCTGCGGTTGATTGGCTGCTTTATTCGCATCCTTAATCATCTTCTCAACAACTTCTGGAGGCATACCATGGCCCAAAGCGCCTTGCTCCAAAGTCTCCATCGGAGAGACAGCACACCCAACACAGCTCAGTCCATAACCCATTAGGACCTCTACTGCTTTTGGATATTTCTGGACAATATCTCCGATAATGGTATCTTTAGTGATCAATTCTGCCATTCACTTAACGATTGTTATCTCATATAAAAAGATTATGTTTAATCGTGTGAACATTTATAAAGCAGCAATAGTTACATCTGGATGAGGTGTTATTATGATATGTATAAACGAAAAAGCTCCAGATTTCAAAGAAGATGCCTTTGTTGACGGCGAAATCAAGAAGATCAGCCTATCTGACTATAAAGGAAAATGGGTGATATTATTCTTCTATCCTGCTGACTTTACTTTTGTCTGCCCTACAGAATTAGGTGATTTGGCTGATAATTATGATAAGTTTAAGGAATTAGGGGCAGAAGTTATTAGTGTTAGTGTTGATACTGCTTTTGTCCATAAAGCATGGCATGATAATTCTGATACTATTAAAAAAATTAAATACCCTATGCTTGCTGATCCTACAAAAAGAGTGTGTTCAGCTTATGGCACGTTAATTGACCATGATAAACCTGATGAAGGCTTATCTTTGAGAGCCACAATACTCATTGATCCAGAAGGAATTGTTAAGGCGTTTGAATTTCATAATAACGATATTGGTCGCAATACTGAGGAACTCCTAAGAAAAATTGAAGCTGCAAAATTTGTTGAAAAGAATAAAGGACAGGTATGTCCTATGAATTGGAAGCCAGGAGAAAAGACCTTGAAGCCCGGACTTGATTTAGTAGGCAAGATTTAGCCTACATATCTTTATATTTTACAGTATTTCCATCAAGAATAGCTAGAGTGATGCCTGCTTCTTTGAAAATACGTTTAGTCTCTTTAGACTTATGATAATCATTGGAAGCGACAACTCTTTTAATACCGCAATTGATGATCATCTTGGCACAAGTATAGCAAGGAGTCATCCTGCAGTACAAAGTACCCTCATTCAAAGAGATGCCTAGTTTAGCAGCCTGGCAGATCGCATTTTGTTCAGCATGCGTTGTCCTGACGCAATGCTGGCTCTCTTTGCCATCTTCATCGACCATCTTCTTCATCTCATGGCCGATATCATCGCAATGCTCAACGCCTTTAGGACTGCCTACATATCCAGTGACGAGAATCTGATTATTCTTGACGATCACGCAGCCGCTCCTACCCCGATCGCAGGTTGCACGAGTGCCTACTTCCTTCATGATCTTGCCAAAATACTCATCCCAAGACGGTCTCATAGCAAACAGCAAAAGACCCATTCTTTAAAAAGATTTCTGCATGCGAAATTATATAAAGGACTCTGCTCAAAAAGGTAGCATGAAAAAAAGAGGGCTGTTTTTCCTAGTATTATTATTACCCTTAGTCTATGCAAATCCTCTTATTGTTGGAGAACGAGAGACGATTGCCCTCTATACTCCTCAAGGTCTGCAGCGGATTGAAGCGACGATCGATAC
>JAAOYF010000060.1 GCA_018221205.1 Candidatus Woesearchaeota archaeon
CATGAAATCCAACAGATATTTAGATATCATTACAAAGATGAATGGGTAAATCAAGCATTCATCAATTCTCACAGCAGATTATGGATACAGGCATTCAATGATCTGGTGAAGCAAGGTTTTATTCAGCGAAAAAAAACAGGGGAAGGCTATAAATACAAGTGGATTGCAGCTTTTCCTGAACTGTGACCATTCTTGAAACATAACAAAACCTTTTATATGGGCATATATAAATAGGGTATAGGGGTGGCCCTTGAAGGCTATTATAGAATCTGAAAAGGAAATGAAGAGTTTTGAGAAGCTTCTTTCTCATAAAGATAAAAGTATTGATTTTCTGAATAAGCAGCATAGCCATACCAAACACTCTTTCAAAGAGATGGAAAAATATCTCAAGTATAAGCATCAACTCATCCAGGAGAAGGAGCAGCTGCTTAGAGACTTTGAACACAAAGTGCTGAGTAAAGAGGGAGTGATGAAGGATCGTCTGAAAGAGGTGCATCAACTGACTGTACGAGCGGAGCAGCAGGCTGCTGAACTGTCTAAGAAGATCCAGGAGCAGAAGAAAGCGAAAACTAAACTGCGCACATGGCAAAGTTCCCTTTCATCAAAAGAAAAGAACCTCAAAAGCATGCAGGAACTGGTGAAGAAGAAGAAAAGTGAATTTAAGACAAGACTTGCTGATTATAACAAAAAATTGATGCTAGAGAAGGCAAAGCTTTCTACTCTGGCGAGAGAAATTGGCACGAAGGAGAGATCTTTGATGCAGCACCAGTCTAAATTAGGGAACATTCTCGATGATCACAAGAAAATGCGCATAGAGGTGGAGCAGCTTTCGAGCAGGAAGGAAACCTTGCAGATCAATGTGAAGAAGAAAGAGCAGCGTCTTAATCAGCTGATCAAGGATATCGAAAGCCATCAAAGAAGGAAAACAGATGAACGAAGCAATTTAGCAAAGACTTTGAGCGAGATGAAACAGGAGCTGAACAGCATCTCAACCCAAGTGGGATCTGAGAAAGAAGAATTATTGTCTTTACAGCAGTCGGTGAGCGCTAAGAAAGAGCAGCTCAAGTCAAAATCCATAGAACTGAACGCTTTGAAAAAGAAATTGAAGGGTGAGCAGAGCAAATACGGCCTGCTGACAAAGAAGCTGGATAAGAAAGAAGGGCTACTCATGATCAAAGAGGAAAGACTTACAGTGAAGGAACGGCAGCTTATCGCCAATGATAAAGGGCTTGCTGCATTGAAACAATCACATATGCAGGAATCAAAGGAGCAGGACAATCGGTTCAGTGCCAGATTGAAGTCTCTTCAGCATAAAGAGGATGTTTTGCAGGAGAAGAAGCAGAACCTGGAGCAAGAAAGAGAAACATTGGTGCTGCAGGAAGGAGAGCTGGCTGAGACAAGAAAAGATCTTGAAGAGAGAGAAGAGAAACTTGTTGAGATGAGACAGCTCGTCGCGCACAAGAAGCAGATCCACGACGCCATCTCTCAGAAACGTGATGATCTGGTCAGGAAGAAGAAAGATGTCAAAGCAATGGAAGAGGATCTCGGAAAGAAAGAACAAAGGCTTCTGAGCGCGACCAAAAAGCACGATGCTGCCCTGGACAGACTCCATGAGCGGGAGAAATCACTTTCGTCATTATCAAAAGAGCTCCATAAGACCATGGAGGAGCAGAAGAACAGAGAACAGAATCTTGTTCTTCTGGAAAAATCGACGACAGAACAGGTAGGAAAGAAAAAGACCAGACTAGATGAGATGAGGGTGCAGGAAGAGGAGAAGAGGAAACTGCTCCATTCTTTGCAGAGGGATATAACCCAGATACGTAGAGAGCTTTCAAATGAAAAAAGGACGATCCAGACAAAGAAGAGTTCCCTACATAGCTCTCTTGCTTCTATCCGAGAAACAGTCACGAAAGAAGGTTCAGCACTGAAACGGAAAGAGTCCCACTTAAAAACATTACAGGCAGAGCTTATGCAGCGAGAGAATGATATCTCTGCACATGAATCACGTATGCGGGCGATGGAGCAGAACCTCAAGAAGGGGCATCATCGCTATGAGAATAAAGCAAAACGGGTCGATGCTAGGCACATTGACATCAAGAAGAGAGAAGAGCTACTCAAAGGCAAGGAGAAGAAGGCAGATGAACGGGAGAAAGCCCTTCTCAATCTTTCGAAGAAACTTGATGAACAGCAGCAACATATACGGGGACTGCATACCAAAGAGAAAGAGAAACTTAAGCTTGATCAGGATCATCTTACGAAGACGAGGAGGGATGTCCAAAAAAGAGAAGGCGACCTACAGCTCAAGTCTTCCCGGATAGAGGGAAGAGAGGGTGCGTTGATGACCGAAGCCAAGAAGTTGGCAGCGAAGGACAAGGAATTGAAGAAGAGGGAAGATACTCTTGAAGAGAATGAAAAAGAGATCAAGGAATTCTCTACGACAATTCGCCGGAAAGAAAAGAAAATCACCCAGAAAGAGCATCATGCGAAGAAAAGCCTTGAGAAGCTCCAGAGCAAATATCAGACCCTCAACACCATGCTCAATAGTCTGCTGAGAAAGGCAGAGAAGGTCGAGTCTGCACCTAAAATGAAAGTGCCTAAGACCAAGGAGCCGAAAGCACAAGAAAAACCAAAGCAAGTTTCACTTCAGGATCCAGTCTATTTCACCCAGATGTTCTCTTTGATGAATGATGCATATGAATATCTGAAGCAAGACAAGCCAAAAGATGCTTTGGATAATTATGATATCATCCGCACCTTATATCCGAGCCTTACCCCCGATGAGAAAAGGAAGATGTATCCAGAACTTCTTTCTCTGAAGCAGAAGATTGAAGAACATATGCATAAATAAATCCTTTTAGTTCAACATTCTCTTTATTAATCTCTTTGGCTTGTCTTTTCTTGGTGATATCATGGACAAAGTACAACATTTTGAGATACCAGCAGATGATACAAGCAAAGCAGAGAAATTCTATACAAGCGTTTTTGGCTGGGATACTAAAAAAGTGGATGATTTTGATTATATTGGTTTGATGGCCACTACGACAGGAGAAGATGGCAGAGGAAATGAAGTCAATGCCATCTCTGGCGGGATGTTCAAACGTGATACGAAAGGAATGCAGCCGATTGTCGTTATCTCTGTCGATAATATCAAGAAGGCTCTTGAAAAGATCGAGAAACAAGGCGGAAAGACTGTTCTTGAGACCCAGAATATCGGCGAACACGGGCTGTATGCACGTTTTGAAGATATAGAAGGAAATATTCTTGGATTGTGGGAGACTGTTAAGAAATAAAGAATTGTTAAGGACTTTCGAGATTTGATTTTTCTTTTATATTTTACATCTACATAGATGTTCAACTACTAAATTATAATTTTAGCACTGGCACTGGACATTTCTGTACACGTGAGCTATATAAATATAAAATCATTTACGCAGTATCGCTGGCTAGAATATGGACGTAAAATGAGAAAAATTAGAAATCTAACTCAGATAGAACCGAAATATGAATTTTATATTCTTTACGGAACAATGCTTGGAGATGGTTGCTTGAGTAGATTTGGCAAGCACCATTATGCGCTGTCCATTTCGGGTCATTTGACCGATGATTCCCCTTTTCTGAACAAAATTGCAGGAATTCTTACTAAAATCAGGGGGAAGGCAACGCCTGTTAGAAATCGGCCAAAAGAGGGAAAAGTGGAGATAAATATTGCCGATAAGGAATTGTTTACTACCTTTCAGAATCTTGGTTTTCCAGTAGGAAAAAAAGGAAATACTCTTCATATCCCCACTTTAATTAACACGGATAAATATAAATATCTAATTCAAGGCTATTTCGCTACTGATGGTTGTTTAGTGATTGCAAACAATAATGGAATAGCATATCCTAGAATTGAGTTTTCTGGAATATCTAGAAAATTGCTTGAGCAGGTACTACATTATTTAATTGATATAGGGATGCAGGGGGATTTGTATGTCAATAAAGTGTATTCTAATCATTATTTTACAAAATATCGCTTGCAGTTCAGCGGGAAGCGCAATTTGAGTGTATTCATATCAAAAATTGGTTTTATCAATCCCAAACATGTTGAGAAGTATAGTAATTGGAAAAATGATGGCGGTGAGGGGATCTGAACCCCTGACTTCTAGATAGCCCGGTTTGAGTTTGGTCATCGGCAAACGCCTCAGCACTCAAACATATGAGTATCGCCATTGTTCTAGCGCTCTAACCAGGCTGAGCTACACCGCCATAGTATAAGAAGAAAATATAGTCTTTTTTAAAGTTAACTAAACAATCATTCTTTTCAATTGCCCATTATCGAGACAAATTGACCTTGCCCAATCAATTTTGCAATCTCGCCAGGACTGAAAATCCTACCATTCATACAAACATGGATACCTGGCTTAAGATGGAAGATTTCTGCGATAGAATATCCTAGATTGAAAAGAGCATCCGAGCCCGCAAATGCTTCAAGTGGAATCAAAGAACCAGTCAGCAAAATCACTGCATTTTTTCTTTTGAGACGTTTCTCTAAATATCTGCCTGTATCGGGCATGCAATATGTTCCATGCGTTACGATAAAGTATTTATCCTTTGATTTATCAATTGTTGATCTTACTTTCTCCATATCTTCAATCTTTAGATCTCTACTATCTTTCATACATATTTGCGTATACTTTGCATCAATATGGAGTTTTAGATTCTTAAGATATTTGGGGATAATCGATTGTTTATGGGTTACGACAGTATCTTTTGTGCCGTCATAATAAGAATCAATAGTCCCTCCAGTTATGATGAAGTGGATTTTCGGATTTTTAGGCATATATCCACTAAAACTTGATGATATAAATACTTTTCCATGCAATTTATGAGAGATTTGCCTTCAACTTCTCGAGAACTTTGTCCTGTTCGCCTTCTTCATATTTCGTCGTTGACCATTCCAAATTGATCTCTGATTTGTCTTTTCTCGGTATGATATGGAAATGGACATGGGGCACGATCTGATCGGCACTAGCACCGTTATTGTTGATTATATTATAATCTGGGCCAAATGATTCTGCGACTGCTTGCGCGACCTTCTGCACTGTCCTCATCAATGCCTCTGCATCTTCATCATCTAATTCATGGAACTTTTCCACTTGCTTTTTTGGAATAACAAGTGTATGTCCTTTATTCACTGGTGAGATGTCAAGAAAAGCAAACGTCTTTTCGTCTTCATAGACTTTTGCACAGGGAATCTCTCCTTTCACAATCTTGGTAAAAATAGTGTCTTCCATCTCTCTAAAGTAAGCCAACAGCATATTTAAATTTTTTCAATAGTAAACTATTTATACTCCTTTTTCTCAGAAGAGAATATGGGGAGGTTTATCTATGAGATTTCATTAATTGCTGTGCTAGTTTTCATTGTAGTCATCTTCGCCACTACAGGTGTACAGAAGGATGAAGGGGGTGAACGGATAGACGGCGTGTATGAATACCTTTCTTTTGTCAAGAACCATCCGCAGCAATTCATGGTCGTGGTCGGCGCACATGCCCTGGATCATGAACGCGTCTATGGAGAGAAGATCGCTGGCTTTTTAGGGACGAGAATAAAGCGGGCAGATAGTGTAGAATCAAGACAGCACCTCATCTTAGTGGGGAATCCTTCCACTAACCTGCTTCTCGACAAGCTCATCACTAGTTATCCAAAAGGATCTTCTTTGCACGTACGGGGCAATAACCTTTTCATCTTCCTCAATGATGAGCAAGAGGCGCAAGTCTTAAGCGAGGTCATCGAGAATTTTGTGGGTGAGAGAAACCAGCTTTCTCCGAGCACCGTGAGAGTAGGCTTGGAAAAGATATTGAATGTCCTTGGAGTGATCATCGTCCTCATACCGTTATTCATCTTTCTTTTTGAGCGATTACGGAAAAGGCCGCTGCATGAAGACAGAGAAGACGACGAACGCTACAAGATGCAAGTGCTGATGCGATATATCAAGAAATATGAGGAAGAAGGGCATTCTGAGGAGCAGATCAAGGAATGGCTCATGAAATTTGATTATCAGGAAGAGTTGATCAATCGTTCGTTAGATGAGCTGCACGCTATTCAAAAAGAGTGAGCAGCACCATCATACCGATGCCTAAAAGAAGCCAGGCGAACTGCTGAAAATTCTTCTTCACTGAATCTGAATCTTTCTTCAGCTCTGGAATGAGGTCAGAGCCAGCTATATAGATGAAGCCGCCTGCAGTGATGGGAATAAGGGCTATGGTCAGGCCCTGCACTTTCGTGCCGAGAGAGAGCACAATGACTGCCCCTAAAAGGGCACTCAATCCAGAGAGGAAATTGAAGACCAACGCCTTTGTCTTCGAATAGCCCGCATGGACCAACACTCCGAAATCACCGATCTCTTGGGGAATCTCGTGCAGCATGACTGCAAATGTCGTGGCTATGCCGATGGGGACTGCTGCAAGATAGGCGGCAGCGATGATCATGCCGTCTATCAGATTATGGAAACCGTCTCCGATAAGATTCATCATGCCGAATGGGTGAGGATGCCCTTTGGAAGTGGGGATATGGCAATGACGCCAATGGATGAATTTCTCAAGGATGAAGAAGAGGATAATGCCTAGGAGAATATAGAGGGAGAGGGCCAATCCTACTCCTAATTCTTTAGCTGCCTTGGGAATGAGGTGGATAAAAGCGCCTCCGAACAATGAACCTGCAGAGAAGCTCACCATGAAGAGAAGGATCTTATTCAATTTAGATTTCTTCACAGCCATAGTGATGACGCCGATAAGAGAGATCAAGCTCACTACCATGACACTCGAGATTGCGTATATCCACTCATGAACCATGGCCTGATAGAACTCTTGCTAGTATTTATATGTTAGCTTCCTGGATGAGATATGCTCCTGTTCTTGCGTCTTCCATCACTACTGAAGCTTTCTTGATCAAGAGCTTTTTTTTGAATAAAGGACAATCCAAGACAAGAGATTCAAACTCTCCTCCTTCTCCGGCTATATTGATCTTATACTGCTTATGCAATTGAACAAGTGCATCTATGTCTTTTTCAGTCATGATCCGGCCAAGCCATGATGCATCAAGGCCATCGGCCGCTACCTTGGTCAGGATTACAGAAAAGCCTTCTTTCAATAATTCTCTCATCTCCTGCTCCTGCTCCATTCCCCATAAAGGAGAGATCATCTTAAGTTTCAGATCATCGCAGATCCTCTCAATCCTCTCTTTCTGATATTGAGAATGCAATGCTCCTGTTATGATGCCCTCTATCTTATGCTCTTCAATCGCTTTCTGGATCAGTATCTTCAATTCGTTCAATTCTTTCTCTTTCTCTCCTTTGGTGAGGCCCCATACTAATGGAAGGGCCATTGATTCTGCCTGCAGCTCTACAAGGTGGATATTAGGGGTGTGAAACATATAAGAATCAGGATTTTCAGATCTCATCGAAAGCACACATATTATCTCATTCTCTTTGGAGGCTTTATACAATGCATAGATGGAATCTTTGCCTCCTGATACTAATGCCCCTAATCTCATCGTAGACTCTCCAGATAATCTTTTTTGTATCTATATCCATTTCTTTTTGCTAATCGGAGTATGGCTCTATCAAATTTAGAGCCGTATTGGGCTGCTTTTTTCTTCCTTTCTGCAATCTCCTTCGGAATGCCCATCTCTTCTGCTATCTTCCTCAGAGGAACCTTCTTCAGGCCATCTTTTATCTTTTCGCTGCCTTCAATAGCCATTGCTTCGACGATAACTTCTTGATCGAGAAAAGGCACTAAGAACGTAACACCCAATGCTTTTGAGATAGCATTGTCTCGCAGCATATCTCTTTCATACATATTGACTAATCCTTTCCAGCACTCTTCATTGATATCTTTTGATTCTTCATGCCGCTGATAGCCAGCAAAGATCTCCTCGCTGCCAAGTCCGGAGAATAATAAAGGAGTGTTGTCTTTCAGGGCAAGTTCTGCTGCTGCACTGATGGTGCTGCCGACTCCCACCTGCATGACATCTGCACTACCAAGCATCTTGACTGTTTTTCTTATTATCTCTTCTGCTTCATCAAGCGAAAATATCCTTTTCTTCAATTGCAGATCCAATTCCTTTGCAACTTTCTCTGCCTCAATGATATCTTCACTGTTTTCGAGGCCCACACAATAGCACGTAAATGACTTTCCTAGCTGTTTGCATACAAAGGCGATAAAAGTGGAGTCTATGCCGCCTGAAAACAGCACACCATATCTCTCAGAAGGGATCATCTTTGTAATGGCATTATTCAGACTCTCTTTCAGGGTTCCGGCTGCTTTTTTCTTCTGAAGATCCTCTATATGCTTCTTCCATTCCATATGCTATTGGATCTGAGAATTCTTTAAAAAGCTTAGTGCCACTTCCTGAAGAGATATACCAGGACAAGAGCATAGCCGATGATGAACGTAAAGAGGGCAGTGACCATGCCGCTGATGCTGCCAGGACTCAACCTGATATCGGGATTGGCGCTCTGCAGGTCCAGTATAAGGACACCCATCCAGACGAACGCAAGGAACAGCGGAGCCATCAAAGTCACTTTTTCTGATGTGTTTTTGAGCTTCATATCCTTGCTAGAATCTAGAAATATTTAAAGATTGCCTATTTCATGAAGTTTCTTATGGTCTCTGCGGCAAATGAGCTCTTGAACCACAAGGCAATCTCTTTATCAGGAGTGACGTCATGCTGAGAGGTGAAAATGAGCAATTGATCATCGGCTGCCACACATCTCATCTTTGGAGAGGCCTTGACGAACGCGATGTTCTTCATCTTCTGGCTGTCGACAGGCGCATGAATCGTGATAGGGACTTTTGGGGAGGCTTTTTTCAGTATCTTACTCTTCCTTTTCATCCCTTCTTTTGTTGTGTGGATGACGATGCTATCAGAAGCACCCGTAAACATCTCTTTCAGGAAGAGGTTGATATTATGCTTTCCTACTAATGCAGTGGAGATCTGATCATTATTGATATAGGTGATGCCAGTGTCATACAGGCTCTTCAGCTCCTTAAAGACCTCTGTGTTCTGGAACTCATCAAAGAGAGCGATCATCCTCTTCTCTTCGATTCTAGCCTGCTTCTTGAGCGTCTCCAGCACCTCTTCAGGAGGGATGGAGATATACTTGATCGGCTTTCCGATCTTCATGAAGACAAATCCTTTCTTCTCTAAAGTCTCAAGGACATCGTAGCATCGTGATCTTGGCACTCCAGAAATCTCAGCCAATTCGCCGGCTGAAGAGATCCCTCTTGATAAGAGTGAAGTATATATCTTAGTCTCGTAGATATTCAGATTGACTGTATTTTTAAGCTTCTCTATGGTTGATTTCTTGATTGCCATGCTGTGAGTAAAACCACTCTACCTTTAAAAAGCTTTCTGTTTGTAACCACTCTTTAGTAGAAATTATCTTCTTTTAACTATGATCACCATGACCAAGATGGCGAGAACGATAAGGATCAATAGGAAGAGGAGCAGGAGAAGCTGGGGTGCTGCAGATTCCGCTGTCTTCTTTGAAGCAACAGGAGCAGTCTTTGCAGAGGTTTTTGTTGATTCTTTGACTGTCTGGGGTTTCTCAACTTTTCCATTTATATCCTGGACAATGATCTCTTCTCCACAATTGATTAAAAGTGCAGGTATTTCTGTGTCAATACGCGTGCCTTCACCATACGCGACCCTGATCTCAAATTCTGCCTTGCCTGAGGCTTCAGTGGGGATGAGTATAGGGAATCTTTTCCGATAGACATCATCACCAGGGTAGGCTTCCAGAGCAACGCCGCGTTCAACCAAGAATCCAATGTCCTTGTTCTCAATGGAGAGGGTGATCTCTTCATCGCTCAGTCCTATGTTGAACAGGTCGAGATCAAGGGTAGCGACCTCACCACAATTGACACTTTTTTGCGTAAACTCGGCTTTTTCAAAGTAGAGATTATGCCTTTCTTTTTCGATATTGATCTGGAATTCTTCTGTCAGTGAGAATGAAGAGCCTGCTTCATCTGCTTCTATATCTATGACTGCAGTATAGGAATCAGCTTCAATCCTTATGGGGACAGTGAAGCTAAAAGGAAGATTCTTTTTCCTTGTCGGATTGAGATCAAAATCATCAAAATCTTCATCAACATCCTGATCGAAGAGATCATCAATCGCGAGTATGGCATCAATATCAGTTATTTCCTCATCTTCATTGTTTCGGTCTTTGTTTCTGTTCTCTATCTGGATGAACATATCAACTTCTTCACCAGGTACGACATCGATATTACCATAGAATCTCACTAGATCATCGGTCTGCTTATAGATCCTGACATCAAGGTTGTCTGCAGAGGCAACGCTAGCGAGAATTACTACTATGGTTATAAAAATAAATGCCCCCTTCATACATGCTTAAAATGAAGGATTTTATATAAATGTTGCTATTATTCAATGGTATCTTTTGGCCAGAAAATGGGAAATTCCCTTTAGCAGAGACTCAGTCTCTAAATGAGGATTGTCTACCACCCAATTATAGAGTACTGGAGAGATCAAGGCAGCTAAGATGACATTTCCTGTCAAATGGATGAGCGTGTAAGGAATCTGTCCTAGGAGAGTAAGCATAAATGTCTGCTTGAACACCAGCATACCTACACCAAAGCCAGTTATGACATCATAGATGATCGTACTTATCACTGCAAATCCCACATAGTTGCCTATGGAGCTTTTTCTTTTCTTCAGATAGAGTCCTGAGAGGATCCCTAATAGGCCATAGGTTCCTGCAGTGAAGAAGGACCAGGGGCCATAGAGTCCTGTAATAAAATCATATGCTAAGATAGATGCTACTGAGAAAAGCAATCCTGCGAGCCAGCCCCACCTCTTGGAGAAAGGCATCATGGTGGCCATTATAGGTTCGACATTCTGAGGGCCGGGAATCAAGCGTAAAAGGATGACTGTCACCAATCCGATGAGATATTTGAAGATATTCTTGGGTCTTTTCATCATAAAGCCTATTTTTAGGAACATTTATAAAATTACTTTTTCTGCATAGAGGTATGATTATCATCGGCTGTTCTCATGGAAAGCATCTTGCTAAGAAGATCGCCAAAAAAGCAGGCCGACCCTATTCTGAGCTTTTGGTAAAGAAATTTCCTGATAATGAATTATGGGTGAAGATCCAGGCTAAAGATGTGAAACGCAAGAAATGCGTCTTAGTGCAGAGCTTTTATGGGGAGGTAGACTCTTGCCTTATTGAGGTGATGTTTGCTGCACAGACCCTGCATGAGATGGGAGCTAGCTCTGTTTCGTTGATGGCACCGTTCTTTCCTTATATGCGCCAGGATAAGATGTTTACCCATGGAGAGGTCGCTTCTATCCATGTTCTGGGAGAGATATTAAGCAAATTCCTTGATGAAGTGTATATCCTTGATCCTCACTTGCATCGGGAGAAGACTTTGGGGCATATCTTTCAAGTATCTGCTCATCGTCTTACTGCTAATCCCCTTATCGGTGAGTATATCAAGAAACATATTCCAAATGCATTGATTGTCGGGCCTGATTGGGAGAGCTATAAATGGGCGCGCAAGACTGCTGAGCTTATCGGCTGCGAAAGCACGATTTTATTGAAAGAGAGGCATTCTGCACGTAAAGTGTCTGTCCGTTTCCAGGAGAAAGTTGATGTCAAGGACAAGAACATCGTTTTAGTGGATGACATGATCTCGACGGGAAATACGCTTCTGAAGACCATCATCGCCCTTAAGAAACTGGGAGTGGAGAAAGTGATTTGCATAGCTATCCACGGCATCTTTGTTGAACAGGCCTTAGAGAAATTGCAGAAAGTGTCTACTGTCATCACCTCTAATTCTCTTCCTAATAAAGTTGCTAAAATAGATGTCTCTTGGCTGTTCGCGCAGAAGATTGCGCATGATAAAGTGTATAAGAAGTAATTTCTAGGTGTCTACAACTGTGAATTTTTTGTAGACACCCCTATACTTATCCATAAACTATATATATTAGGACGGGCAGATGGGAGTTACATGAGCATCTTCAAAGCATATGATGTCAGAGGAGTGTATCCTGATCAGATCAATGAAGAATTGATGGAGAAGATCGGAAGAGCATTTGCTGATTTCATCCCTGGCATGAGGATTGCTGTCGGGCATGATATGAGAACTTCTGGACCTCAATTGTTTGAGGCTTTTTGCAAAGGAGTGATGAAGCAAGGCAAGAACGTGATTGATTTCGGTCTGACTTCTACACCGATGAGCTATTTTGCCTGCAACCATCTTGAAGCGGATGGGTGTGCTATGATCACTGCTTCCCATAATCCTAAAGAGTATAATGGCGTCAAATTCACCCGTGAGAAAGCAATCCCCATCTCCGGAGATACGGGCATAAAAGAGATTGAGGAGAAAGTGAGGGGTGATGATTTTAAACGAGTGGATAAGATGGGCAGCATCATCAAGGCAGAGGTAAAAGCGGAGTATAAGAAGCATCTGCTCTCTTTTGTCAAGGATATCAATGAATTAGATGTCGTTGTTGATTGCGCCAACGGCATGGGCAGCCAGGATTATTCTTTGATCAAGGATGATATCTCTGTCAAGACAATTCCTCTCTTCTTTGATATCGACGGTACTTTTCCTAATCATGACGCTAACCCCATGAAAGAGGGTGCGATGGACCAGTTACGCGAAACAGTCATCAAAGAGCAGAGCGATTTAGGCATAGCATTTGATGGCGATGCAGATCGGGTGTTTTTTGTAGACGATACTGGAAATATAGTGGATTCCGGCTTTATCACTGCGTTAATCGCAGAAGAGATGCTGAAAGGCAATCCTCAAGCGACCATTCTCTATGATCTCCGAAGCAGCTGGATCGTGCCTGAGAAGATACTTGAATATGAAGGCAAGCCAGTAGAATGCAGAGTGGGGCATTCATTCATCAAAGCGCAGATGAGAAAGTATGATGCTTTTTTTGCTGGTGAGCTTTCTGGACATTTCTATTTCAAAGATAATTTCTATACTGATTCTGGCATCATGACTGCCATCTGGGTACTTAATCTGCTTTCTGCATCAAAGAAGAAGTTCTCTGAATTGATTTCTCCGATGAGGAAGTATTTTGCCTCTGGCGAGATCAACTCTAAAGTCTCTGATAAGGATGCGAAGATGAAGGAATTGGTCTCTAAGTATAAGGATGGCAATGTTTCTTATCTGGACGGTATCAAGATTGTCTTTGATGATTGGTGGTTCAATGTACGTCCTTCCAATACTGAGCCGTTATTACGTCTTAATCTCGAAGCTACATCAGAA
>JAAOYF010000061.1 GCA_018221205.1 Candidatus Woesearchaeota archaeon
GAAGATGATAATGTTTTGGGCATGGTGAAAAAAGGGACATTGATAGTCGATATCTGGAATACTCAGAAAAAGAACGAAGTATTCATCATCGCTTAGCTTTCTTTCTCCACCATCTATATCCCAGATAGATCGCTATGAGCACAAGAGTGAGGCCAGTGATTATACTTCCCTGGACGAATTCGTTTGGCCGGTAGAAGAACCTGGCTTCTTTCGCATTTTCCAGAGGTACAACGGCACTGATGCCGTTTCCTCTCCAAGATTGTGTGTCCTTACCATCTATGACAGTATGCCAGCCCTCGAAAATAGGGAATGTGCTGCTATAGACGAGGAAACCATCATCACCATCCAGATCCACCCTCACTTCATTTTGAGTATACAGTGAGAGTGGTTTCTTCTCTACTTCTTCATATGTCTTTCTCGATGAACCAAGGAGAGCATCAATATCTTCTTGTGTTATCTGTGTTGAACCGCTGACAATATCTGGCAAGAGAGTCCCACCCCCTTCAACATATCTCTTTAGTATAGGATCACTCATTGAATCTAGGGCACCAGGCGTCAGGAGGATGTAGTCAAATTTTTTCAGCATAACACTTTCGTATTGGGATACTGTTTTCCCCTCATCCATCACGATGACCATATTGGTGGGATTGAAGAGAGGAGAGAGCAGAATGGCATACATGGTATTTTTTGCATTATCTCCTATGATAAGTACACTCTTATTGACGACATATGCCCGAGGAAGGAACCTTTCGTTTTGATACACATACTTTCCACTCGCATGTTCCTCATAGCATGTCGGGCAGCCCTTCAAGGGGCCTGCCACCAGGTGGAAATCTGATATGTTCAAAGGAGTCAGCGAGGTGAGATATTTTACATTGAGCATCCCCCAGAAAGCAGCTGGAGACCTCAAGGCGATGGAGAGGTGTACGTTGAGGTATTCGGGTACCCATAGGCCGCCAAATCCACCATAGAGAGTCTCGATGCCTTCAAAACGACTCACACCGGTTATGGTATGATCTATCCCGTTCACTTCGTTCACTTTTATCCGGAAGATATCATTATCCTTGGCGATGAACTGCAGCGCTTCTGCATCATTGAATTGCTCATGGCAGTCCTTTAAAGGCTGAAAGTAGTAGCTCGTATAGAGTCTGAATACCATGAGATCCATTATGAGCAAGAGGACAATCGCTGAAAATATTATGATCTGGGAATTCTTTTTCCATAGTCTTTTTGACTTATCGAGGAGAAGTTTCGCTCCGAATCCACTCAACGCTGCCCCTGCCAACACTGCGATGATGAACATCCTTGTGATATTCTTCTGCTTATCGAAGAATGGGAAGAATTTCCAGAGCGGATAGTAAAGAGGTATAGGACTGGTGATCAATAACGTCGCGATGAACACCATGAGGAAAAATATCACATTTTTATTCTTTATTCTCGGAAGAGAGAGCAGCATGAGCAGAAGCGCCACAATACCCAACATCGCATTGAACTCACCGGCCCGGCGATTGCCTTTGAAGATGTATTTGAAGACATCACTAAACGACATGAGCACATCTCCCCGGGAGCGCTCATAACTATACGGCTCTACCCTGTTGGTGAGCTTCATGAATTCCAGCGTGGGCAAGAGTTTTATTGCGATGAATCCGAAGGTCAATAGCCCGACCAGAACCCCGATGATGATCACTTTGAGGAAACGCTGCCGTATATTCTTACCAAATAATTTGTATATCAAGACATAGCCGAAAAGGAGAAGGCTATGGATGAAAATCACCGTGCTTCCGGAGTGGAATATCATCGCAATGCTCAACGCGGTCAGCAGCGAGTATAGAACAAATCTTTTCTCTGTACATGCTTTAAGGGCAAACAACACTATCAGAGGGAGATAAGGGACACCGCTGCCTTCCACCAGATTGAAGTTCCATAGGACAGAAAAACCAGAATAGGCGTAGATCATCCCGGATATGAATGCAGCATATCTATTACGCAGCAGGTGGTACGCCAGAAGATACATCCCAATCCCGGATAGGGCAAGGTTGAAGAGGAAGATTGCATTTGATGCACCGCTAAAGCCGAAGGGGATCATGAACAAGAGAAAAGGAGGGTATAACACAGGTTTAGTACCCATCGCAAGAAAAGGGTTTCCACTCATCCGATAGTTGGTCCATAGGGGAATCTGACCGAATTTCATGAAAGATTCCCATATGGTATACGCTGCAGGAAGGTGGTCATTTCTTGAGTCACCTTCGACGAGACAATCACCTGTCATAAGATTGGGTGTTTCAGGAAACAGTCCACTGAAATAGATCAAAGGAATAAGTATAAACGCTGCAATAAACAGAAGATGGGAGTCTTTCCAATTCATTTCTTCCACTTCCAGATCAATAGCAGAACAAGCAGGACAATAGTGAGGAGAGTGATGGTGAGGCCTATACGGTAAGAGCCTGGAGAATATGAAAATGTCACTGAATCTTGGCCGTCGACATAAACTCCGGTTATGACACCGTCTGCGTTGAGCAGCTCTAAATCATTTTTTGAACTGTCTTTTACTCTCCATCCATCAAACAATGAGAATTTTTCACTGTATACCATAAAACCTTTCTGATCTTTTAACAAGATCTCTCGCTTGTCGAAACTATGCATGATGACATCAGCATCATCTATCGGCTCAAAAGATCCGTTCAATGATTCAAAGAACGTATTCACTTCTTCCTGACCCATCGTATTCTGTCCTGCAAGGATATCGGGCATAAGAACGCCGCCCTGAGCCTTATATGCTTCTAGGATTGGTGGAGAATCGGAGCCTATGGTACCAGGTGTCAAGACGACAGCGGCATACCTAGCAAGCTCTTCACCTGAATAATGGTCTATAGTCTGCCTGCCTTTTATCATCACTGCCTTCTTAGGATCGAATGAAGGCGAGAGCATCATCCCATATATTGTCTGCAGGACAGCGTCGTCAGAACCAATCACTAAAACAGCATCATCGACAATATATGCCCGCGGCAGAAATCGCTCGTTCTCGAACAGATAGGGCCCCCATGCCTTTGACCAGGGCTCTGTGTCTGGGAAACAATCTGCACAGTCAGGGAACTTTTTCTTGAAAGTGAAGCCCGTCATATTGACCTGCTGTTGGGAGGTCACATATTTCACATTGAGCATCCCCCAGAACTTCGCAGGGTCGCTGAACGATACACCCAAATAAGTATTCATGTATGGGGGGTACCACATGGTATCATACTGATAGATATGCTCCAACCGGAACGGCACGTTCCAGAAATCCGTTCCCCAGTCTATACCTCGTGTCTCGAGTGTTTGGATACGGAATAGGCCACCCTTTTCACTCAATTCCTTGAGGATATGGTTGTCTTCTATTGCTTTATCTGCATCGGACCATTCTTCTCTGCCATAGGTGTATGGTGAAAATCCGAAGACTGCTAGATTGACCACAATGAGAATAACCATACCGATATAGACGGGTCTCTTCGGCAGCTTAATCTTGTCATAGAGCGCCTTTGCTCCGAATCCTGCAAGAATGGACATGCAGAAAGAGAACAAGAATAGGCTCCTGTCCATATATCGAAGGCTTTTGAACAACGGCAGGATGTTCCAGAAGATACGATAAAGAGAGAAGGTATTTGAGGTTATCATAAGAGAGAAGAGCGCTCCGAGCGTGAAGAACAGGACTCTCTTATCTCTTATCCGGTAGAATATTGCAGCCAACGCGAAAATGAAAGCGATAATGCCTAGATGGTCACCTGTACCTACCCTTCTCACTTGAGGCATCCCTTCATATACCGGTTCGACAAGGCGGTTCCACATACTGGTGTATTGAAGCTGTCTTGTCGAGGAAAGTTCCCAAGGAGTGTCTCCCCTGCTCGAGTCCTTGATAAAGTCGATGTTCGGCAGGATGCGATGAGCAGACAAGCCGAAAAAAACCAGGAACATAAGTGCTGCGACGATGACAGTCTTTTTCAAAAGCTGTTTTGAAGGGGAGGTGATGAGATTGTAGACCATATAGAGCCCAAAGAGCAGGGCAAACCAATAAGGGACTTTCATATCTGTGCTGAATCTGAGGAATATCGCAAGAATCACCCCAGTTATCATCCCATTTTTTATCCATCCCTTCTCTTTCAGCGTCTTCATGCCGAACAGGAAGGCAAGGGGAAGAATCGCATAGCCTCCTACGGTCGTCATCCAGCCCCACGTCATTATCTTTGACATATGGCCATTGAGCATATAGACGAGGGCAGCGATAAGCGCGAATCTTTTATCTACCTTAAGATAGACCATAAATGAAAACATGGATATGCCGGCAAGAAGGAAATAGAGGACAAAAGTCCATTTGACCGCAAAGACAGTCGGCATGAGGAAGAGCAGAATCCCAAGGAAACTATCAGGACCAGGTACAGGCTTCATGAGAAAAGGAGAGCCACTGAATCCAAAAGGATACCACAAGGGCCACCAGTCACCATGTTCTTGTATAGATATTCTCAAGGCTTCAGCACGGGGAAAATGCACTGCCGCAAGGTCATGCGCAGGAACCTCTGCATTGAAGAAGTAGAACAGGTGCACAACAGTCACAATAATCAATACCAGCAGATACGGCCAATATTCCTTTATCTTGTCTTTTACACCCATCCCCGTCTTCGATAAAAAGGAGGTCTTATAAAATTTTTGTTTATCAAATAATGCATACAAAAACTATATAAATCTCTTAAAAACCATTTTCTCGATGGGGAAAGTACTCTTAGTTGGAGGGGCCGGTTTTATCGGCGTCTATTTAGCAAAGGAACTGCTCAACGCAGGAGATGAAGTTGTCATCTATGATGCTTATCTGAACTATATCGATCCGGCAAAGAGCAACTATGATACATTTTTACATCTTCGGTTGGAGGATATCCGAGATAAAGTCAAGATCATCAGAGGAGACATCAGGAACAAAGCGAGATTCTTTACTGTACTCAAAGAGGAAAAGCCAGAGAGTGTCGTCCTTTTGGCAGCACTTCCTATCGCTTCCGCGTCAAATACATATTCAGAGGATGCAATGGATATCAACCTTCATGGTACCGTCCAGATACTGGAGTCGTTGAGGCAGGTCGATGGCATCAAGCGATTCCTCTACACTTCCTCAAGCATGACCTATGGAAATTTCGAGTATGCGCCGGCCGATGAGAAGCACCCCACCAATCCGATGGGAGTGTACGGCGGAACAAAGCTCGCGGGAGAGATCCTGACAAGGGTCTACAGCAAGCAATTTGGCATCGATTATACCATCATCAGGCCATCTGCAGTGTATGGCCCAACAGATGCGAATAGAAGGGTTTCACAGATTTTTGTCGAGAATGCCATCAAGGGCAAGCCGCTTGTCCTGCATGATGGAGGGTCCTCTAAACTTGACTTCAGCTATATTGAGGACGTGGCAAAGGGTTTTTTCCTTGCTTTGAAATCTCCCAAAGCAATCAATCAGACATTCAATATCACGAAGGGGGAGGGTAGGAGCCTCAAGGAACTGGCAGAAATCATCAAGGAACTTGTACCGAATACCCAAATCATCTCTAAACCTCGGACAAAAGCAGAAAAGAGCCCTGAGAGGGGAGCTTTAGATATCTCAAAAGCCAAAAAATTGCTCGGTTATGCTCCTAAGTATTCCCTTGAAGAGGGCATGAAAAAATATGTGGAATATGTCAAATCATCTGGTGTTCTGAAATGAAAATCCCGCTCTGTAAAGCGAGCATAGGGAAAGAAGAAAAAGCACTTGTTCTGGAGGTTCTTGAATCGGGATGGCTGGCACACGGCCCAAAAGGGAAGGAGTTCCAAGATCTTTTCTCGAAATACGTCGGTGTGAAGCATGCCTTAGCACTCAATTCCTGTACTTCAGCTTTGCAGGTAGCCCTTCAAGCAAAAGGAATCACTGGCGAAGTCATAGTACCAAGTTTCACTTTTGTCGCTTCGGCAAACGCAGTTGTCACTGCAGGCGCCAAGCCTGTCTTTGCAGATATTGATTATGAAACTGGAAATATCGATCCAGCGAGCATAAAAAAATACATCACACCAAAGACACAGGCCATCATGCCCGTGCATTATGCAGGTCTGCCCTGTAAGATGGATGAGATTATGGAGATCGCAGAGGAGCATAGCCTTCTTGTTGTCGAAGATTCTGCAGAATGTCTTGGCGGAGAGTTCCAGAAGAAAAGAACGGGTAGTTTTGGAGTGGGATGCTTCTCTTTCTATCCGACGAAAAATATCACCACAGGGGAAGGAGGTATGCTCACTACCAATGATGAAGATATTGTCAGGCAAGTCGAGATGCTCAGAGCACACGGAATACCTTCTTCAACATTCGCACGAGAGAAACTGAAAATGCCATGGCAGCGCGCAGCTGAAGTGGCAGGATATAATTTTAGATTGTCTGATGTCTTAGCAGCTTTAGGAGTCGTACAGATGAAGAAGATCGACTCATTGAATGAGAAGAGAAGAGAGCATGCAGCCTATCTGACGAAATCATTTTCATCACTTTCCGGAATAGAAACGCCTGTTGAACCTTCTGGCACAAAGCATGTCTATCAGATGTATGTCGTGAAGCTTGAAGGGGATAGGGATAAATTCATCTCTTATCTGCGGGAAAAGGGCATCGGAACAAGTGTCCATTTTGATCCACCGGTGCATATGCAGCCATATTATAAAGAATTTGCCAAGCCCGGAAGCCTTCCTCTGACAGAAAAGATTACACAGTCGATCGTCACTTTGCCTATGTTCCCTGATCTGACGCAAGAGGAACTTGATTATATGATTGAGCATGTCGAACAGGCTTTGAAGGTATCATGAATCTGACCAATATCATTTCTATCATCCCTCAGGATGAACAACAGGAGAAGCGCGTCCGTAATCTGAGAAGCGCTTCCCGGATATACACCCGGAAAAAAGGAACAGAAGTCCAAGGAGTGGTCTTCGTGAACCGGCTTTTCTTCTTCTTGCCCAATATAACCTGGATCACCTCTCCGAAACATAGGAAAAAGGGTGTGGCTACCGCTTTGATCGAGGAGGCGAAGAAAGATTTTTTTATTCTTACAGCAAAGACAAAGAATGACGCATCGCACCATCTCGCAAAGAAATCAGGATTCAAAGAACTCTTTTCTCACCATTGGATATGGTTCCGTCATCTGAAATAACCGAATTTAAAACGAAGCCAGGCAAAGATGATCTCTGGACCGCCGCGGATATATTTCGGCAAGGCCTTGTATTTTGATTTTCCTGTCTTGCGGCCTTTATGTTCGACAATCACTTCACCAATCCTTTTTGCACCCCTTTGCATCACAATGGGCACGATATAGCGATGATCGTTTCCTCTCAGGCTGAGATTTTTCACATACTTTGATTTCACTGCCATATAATTCGATGCTGCATCCAAGACAGGAGAGTCAAAAAATATGAGCATAAGGAGGTTATAGATCCGAGATGCGAGCCTTATCCAGAACGGATGCTTCCTATGCTCACGGATACCATTCACTATATCATATCCTTCTTTCATCTTATCGAGGAAAAGCGGGATGTCTTCGGGCATCACCTGGAGATCGCCGTCCAGCGTCACTATGATAGGGCCTTTGGCATTTCTGAAGGCAGTCTTGAAGCAGCCAGCTTGACCTCCTCTGGTCTTATGGCGGATACTCTTGAGCAGGGGATATGCCTTCACCAGCTTCTTGATAATCATAGACGTGCTATCAGAGCTTACATCATCGATGAGGAGAAATTCCCAATCGTTCTTCGCATATCTTTTCATCACTTTATCCACTCTTGATACCAACTCAGAAAGAACAGCTTCTTCATTATGGATCGGAGAGATGATAGAGTACTTTATCATTGCAGTTCTTGTTGTCAGACGGTTTATATAATTATTGCTTCCAGAAAAACCGCTTAGCGAAGCCATAAAGCCCGAGCCACGTAAAAAAGACAATCTGCAGAAGATGGAGGACAAAACCAGCACTTATCGCAGGGACCTTTCCAATGCCGACGATGATCAACGCAATGGCCCAGATCCCTTCAGCTGTGCCGATGTTTGCAAACGCCTGTATGGGTATAAGGAAGCTGATATTCACCAAGGAGCCGGCGACGAGAATCTTCCAGATAGATATTGTCGTAAGGCTCGATATCACCGTATAGAAGAACGCAAATGAGATCAGCCAGATAAGGAAAGAATGCAAAAATATCTTAAGATGCATTGATCTAGGGATAGATAAGGTCATCTCTTTCCTGAACTTTTTCAACTGCTCTATCCATCTTAGTTTTACTAAACCGATTTTCTTGAGATGCAGAAGAAATCGGTTAGCAAGATAGAGCACTGCACGTCTTTTTATGATAATAATAATGAGGCTTATACTGATCACCACCAATAACACTCCGGCAATCATCATATATCTGAAGATGAGCTGGTCGATACCTGTCACGAATATGAGAGAGACGACAAGAAAGAGCACCATGGTGATGCCATCATAGAAACGTGCCAGAAACAACGTTATGGTCGCCTGACCAGTGTTCTTTTCTTTTCCCATGAAGTAGATATAGCTGAGCTCTCCAAGCCTTACTGGAAGAAGCTGGTTGAAGAAGTTATGGATGCACGTAATTGAAAACATCTTGCTCAGAGAAAATTGGTCTTTGAACATCACTTTGAATCTCCATGCCCTGAAGACATATGTCAAGAAGTAGAGCAAGAAAGCGATGAGCAGTGTCAATATGCTTATTTTCCCTAATGCATCAAGGATATCCTGAAGGGAGATGATCCTGAAAAGAATGATGAGCAATACAGCAGAAAAAACAATGCCGAAGACAATCTTAAGAATCTTTTTCATTATGTGAGATTATCCAGGAGCGTATTTAAATTCACCGATTATTTTTGTTGTGGAATGTCCCTCTACCAGTTTTACGATATGGATCTTTCCTCCGTATTTCTTAACTATCGGAGCTTCTATACAATCTTCTCCATATTCAGAGCCATTGACATGCACATTCGGTTTGATCTCTTCAAGCAGCTTCAACGGGGTTTTTTCATCGAATATTACTACATAATC
>JAAOYF010000062.1 GCA_018221205.1 Candidatus Woesearchaeota archaeon
CAAAATTTAGCAATATGATAAGTTTATTATATAAAACTTTATAAAGGGGAATCACTCATCTTATTTAAAGCTTTGGGTCTCTTTACGCATAGTCACTGGACATTTTTTCCTTCTGTAGGGTATATAAAGCAGCTTTCTAAGGGAAGATATGGTGATATCATGGATAAGATTGAGGCTGAGGAATTGGTGAATGTGTTGAAGAAATTGACAAAATTGGAGAAGCAGCTGCTCGAGGAAGATCCTGAGCGGAGATATGAGCTTCTCGAGAAGGCTCTTTCTTAATTTTAACTAATCGATAGATTTATATATCAGTATACACTTTCGTATACTTTAATTATTATCGTCAGGGTGATAGAGAAATGAGAAAGATCTGTGTTATCAACCAAAAAGGTGGAGTAGGAAAGACAACAACGAGTGTAAACTTAGCAGCTGGGCTGAGCAGGAACGACAGAAAAGTTCTTCTGATTGATATGGACCCTCAGGGTAATATCGGTGCGAGCTTACATTTTGAGGGCAGGAAAGATATCTATGATCTGTTGATCGGCAATGCTAAGATCCAGGAATGTATCACTCCTCTGGGCAAGAATCTTGACCTCATCTCAAGCAAAGAAACGCTGACTAAAGCAGATGCTCTTCTTTCAAGAAAAGAGAACAGCCAATTCTTATTGAGCGAGAAGCTCAAGAAGATAAAGAACTATGATTATATCATCATCGATGCTTCTCCATCATTGAGCATTTTAAACCAGAATGCATTGATCTATTGTGACGAGGCATTCATCCCTGTTCCGACAGATTATCTAGGATTTGATGCGTTGAAGAAGATGATCAAAGCCGTCTTAACGATCAACCATGTCTTTGAGACTGACACTAAGATAACTAAAATCATCCCTACGATGTATGATAAACGAAACAAGATCTGCAAGGAGTTTCTGCAGAAGATGAGGAATGAGTTCTATGATATCTTAGCAGAGCCTATCAGGGTTAATTCAAAATTGAAGGAAGCGCCAAAATATGGGCAGTCGATCTTCCATTATGACGGAAAATCAAGAGGGGCCCATGACTATATGCAACTTGTCAAAAGTGTCTTCAACGACGAGAAGCAGCCTGTCGAACTGGCTCCGATCGAGGCCACTCCTAAAGTAGCGAGTGCTTCTTAATTTTTTTCTCATAACATTTTTATACTAGGCAGAAGGTCTAGGCATTATGGAAAAAGACGAGAAAGGCATCACTGTCAAAAAAGAACAAGATATGCCCGAGTGGTATGGGCAGGCCGTCTTTAAAGGGCAATTAGCAGATTATTCTCCTGTCAGAGGAACGATGATCATCCGGCCTTATGGCTATGCGATCTGGCAGAATATCATGGATTACTTTAATGGTCGTCTGAAAGAATTAAAGGTCGACAATGCATACTTTCCCCTTTTCATCCCTGAAAAATTTTTCAAGAAAGAAGCAGAGCATGCCAAAGGATTTGCTCCTGAAGTTGCCTGGGTAGAAAACAAAGATGAAGGTGCTACAGAACGATTAGCGATCAGGCCCACTTCTGAGACCATCATGTATGATGCTTACTCTCGATGGATACGGTCGCATAGAGACCTGCCTTTACGGATCAACCAATGGTGCAATATCGTCAGGTGGGAAGTGAAGGATGTGAAACTGTTCTTACGCTCACGGGAATTCTTATGGCAGGAAGGCCATTGCGTCTATGAGACTGAAGAAGAATGCGATAAAGAGACGATGATGTATTTGGATGAATATACGAAGATGATCCAGGATGTTCTTGCTATCCCTTTGATCACTGGCAAAAAATCTGACAAAGAAAAGTTTGCTGGCTCTAAGTATACGACGACCATTGAAGCATTCATGCCTGATGGAAAGTTTCTGCAGTGCGGCACTAGTCATAATCTTGGCCAAGGTTTTGCGAAAGCTTTTGGCATCTCTTATATCGGCAAAGATGAGAAAAAACACATACCATGGCAGAATTCGTGGGGCTTCACTACCCGGCTCGTAGGGGCATTAGTGATGCAGCATGGTGATGATAAAGGATTGGTCCTTCCTCCGAAGATAGCACCCATCCAAGCAGTCATTGTCCCTATCCTTTTTGAGAAGACTAAAGAAGCTACGTTGAAAGAGACTGAGAAGATCAAAAAAGCATTAGCCGGCTATCGTGTCCATGTCGATGATCGAGATGAATATTCTGCTGGCTGGAAATACCATGAGTGGGAGATGAAAGGCATTCCTCTGCGGATTGAAATAGGACCGAAAGATATCGAGAAGAAACAGGTTGTTATCGTACGAAGAGATACCGGTCAGAAAGAATTTGTCAAAGCGGATAAAGTGAAGGAGACAGTTAAATTATTGCTTGAGGAGATCCAGAATCATCTTTTTGATAAGGCTCATGAATTCATGAAGAGACAGATTGTCGAGACTGACAATTGGGATATGCTCATGAAAGCGATTGATGCCCGGAAGATCGTGTTTGCGCCGTTCTGTGGGAAAAAAGATTGTGAAGACTTGATCAAAGACAAGACTAAAGGGGCTAATTCGAGATGCTTTCCGTTCGACCAAAAGAATGTCGATAAGAACTGCGTCCATTGTGGAAAGAAAGCTTCTCAATATGCTTATTTTGGGAAGAATTATTAGGATTATTTTTTGGTTCTATTCTTTTCTATATAGAAAGTATACAATCTTTGTTACTGTTTGATAAGAGCGAGGATTTATATAGGAGCTCCTATCCTTACTCAGAGGGGGAAGATGATACCACATAAGAAATATATGCAGCAGGCGATAGCTCTTGCCCAGAAAGGGGACCGGAAAGTCTCTCCAGACCCAAAGGTCGGCTGCATCATCGTCAAGAGGGGCCAAGTCATCGGAAGAGGCTATCAAAAAGCTCAAGGACAGGAGCATGCTGAGATTATCGCTCTGGAACAGGCCCAACATAAAGCCAGAGATTCTATCATGTATATCACTTTAGAACCTTGTTCTCAATGGGGAAAGAAAGCTCCTTGCACTGAGAAGATTGTCGGCTTCGGAGTGAGGGAAGTTGTTGTCGGCATGAGGGATCCGACTAAACACATCGATGGTTATGAGATCCTTAAATTACGAGGAATCAAGACAAGGATAGGCATATTGCAGGATGAGTGTGTACACTTGAATGAGGCATATATCAAATACTCCAAGAAGAAGATGCCTTTTGTCACCTTAAAAGCAGGGTATGATGGCAAGCTTTCTGCAGCTGTCGAAAAGAGCAAGATCGTCAAGGGAAAAGAAATCATGAAAGTGATCCATACCCTGAGGGATGAGATCGGTGTGAGCATGATGGATTTCCAGTCGATAAAGAAAGAGAATCCTACAGTAGATGCGAAGATTGTCAGGGGTGATGATCTCATGAAATTGATTATCGATCCGCAGCTTAGCATCAGTCCAAAAGCAAAAGTGATGGACAAGCCTGATTTGGTCATTATCGCCTGCTCTGAGAGGGCACCTAAAGCGAAGATCAAGAAGTTTGAGACTATGGGTGTCCATTTTATCCTGACGAAAACAAAGAACAAGATGGTTGATCTGAAGAAAGTGCTCAAGCAGGTCGCGAAACATGGCTATAATCATGTCTTGCTTGAAGGCGGGCCAGAATTGACTGCAGCCATGCTGAAAGAGGGGTTTGTGGATAAAGTAGCATTATTCGGCTCTCCTAAGATTGTGAATGAGACAGTAGAAAAGATCAGTGTCAAAGAGCTTGGCAGGGATATTCCTATCCAGGATTTCTCTATCGAGAAGATAGGGAAGAACAACCTTCTGATAAGTTATTTATAATTTATATAAAAAGGGAAAGGCCTAAAAGATAAAAGGCGTTTCTGAGTTCTCAGAGTTGATATTATGGATTATCTTAGAGCAAAACTTCAGGATTTGGGGCATAAAGTCGAGGCTGTTTCAGATAGTGGAATAGGTGATTTAGTTACCAGACAAGGAATGAAGTTTTCTGTTGTTCCTAAAGGAAATATGACCCCTCAACAAGCACTCGATGCTGCATTGGCAGATTATGATAAGCTAGACATTGCTTCCTATTTTGGAACACATAGAGAAGCCCAGCTGGCTTTAGTTGAAAGACTCTCGGTTGGGATGAGTGTTTGGGGCAAATCAAATGGACATGTGTTTATGGCTTCCAGTCCTGAGGCGTGGAGAGAAGTGGATATTGCAAATGGTGATCCGGTTGAACTTCGTATACACTCTCCTACTGCAAATGAAGCTGGAGATACTGAGCTCTACCTTCAGAGAGCCCTAACTTATAATGTATTTGCTATCCGTGTGGAAAACGAGCTCGGCTTACATACTCGGCCATCAGGAGAGATCATGGGAAAATTAACTGAGGGATATGAACGGGGACAAGTGTATGTTACTAAAAATGGTGACCACCCTATGGTTAATGCAAAATCAATGATGGAACTGATGTTGCTTGAGGCTGGAAAAGGATCCACTCTTTATTTCCTCTTTGAACCGAAAGGTGAGGAACAGGAGTCAAGTAGTGTTGCTCTCGCATCCTGGATTGAAACTCGATTGGGTAGAGATTCACCCGTTTCTGAGTAGCTCTTACCAATAATCTTTTAAAGCGATTTCTTTCACTTGCGATTATGGTTTTTTCGACGATCGATGAAGCAGTGAAGGATATGCAAAGAGGGAGATGCGTCATCGTGGTTGATGATGAGAATAGAGAGAATGAGGGTGACTTGATCCTTGCGGCAGAGAAAGCCACTCCTTCGAAGATCAATTTCCTTATCAAGAAAGGAGGGGGTCTGATCTGCGTTCCGATGCTGGGACAACGACTGGACGAACTGCAATTGCCTTTGATGGTCGCCGATAAAGATAACACTGAAGTTACGAAATGCAGATTCACGGTTTCTGTTGATCTGAAGAATAATATCACGACCGGCATCAGTGCCCAGGACAGGAGCGCGACAATCAAGGCATTGATCAATCCTTCGATGAAAGCAGGAGATTTTGTTCGGCCGGGACATGTCTTTCCTTTGCGTTATTCAAAAGGAGGTGTGTTGATGAGAGAGGGGCATACTGAAGCTGCAGTCGATCTCTGCAAACTGGCTGGATTGTATCCTGCTGGTGTTCTTTGTGAAATCTTGAAAGAGAATGGAGAGACGGCAAAGCTGGAAGACCTGAAAGGGTTTTCCGAGAAATATGAACTGAAGATGATTTCTATCAAAGATTTGATCGACTATAGGAAAAATATTTAAAACGGGTTTCAATTAAGGAAGAAATGCAAACAATCGGCATCATCTGGGGATTAGAGAAGATTCCCAAAGGCTACAGCCAGGAGATTGTCAAGACCATGTACGGCAATGTCCTCCTGTTCAAGAAGAAGAAAGTCATCCTCCTGCCAAGGCAAGGCAAGAATGCTTCTATCCCTACACATCGTATCAACCACAAAGCGAATATGTGTGCATTGAATCTCGGAGGAGTAGAGGCAATCTTCGGCATCCATCGTGTCATATCTTTGAAAGAGGCATTCAGGCCTGGAAACCTTATCCTACCTGATGATTATGTGAATTTCTTACCAGAAACGTTCTTTGATGTCGAACATAAGAGCATCACTCCGGAAATCTCAAAGCAAAACCGAGAGCGAATAAAGAAAATGGCTAAAAAATTAAAGATTGTTCTTAAGCCCAAAGGGATATATGTACAGATCAGGGGGGCAAGAAAAAATACCAAAGCAGAAATAAGCATTGTGAAGAAATGGGGAGATGTTTTAGGGAGGAGCATGGCCAGCGAAGCTACTCTGAGCCAAGAATTGGGCATACCCTATGCGAGCCTTTGTGCTGTCGAGGATTATGCTTCTGGCATTGGAAAGAAGGTTGCTGCGAAAAGGCTGTTGAAAATCTCTCAAGATAATCTGAAGAAATGTGAGAGACTAGCCAAAGCATTTCTGACATAA
>JAAOYF010000063.1 GCA_018221205.1 Candidatus Woesearchaeota archaeon
CTCAGGCCCCTATCAGTATAGCTTCCTGTCTCGTTCTTGACTGAAACGACCTTGAAATCTGACAGGACATACTGAAGATCCATGCGGTCGAGGAGATCGAGAAAGGCATCATTGCTTCCGATTATCCTTGCTACAGGTTTTTGAGATTCCTTGACATAGAGGATATCGAGTGCTTTTGTTAACGAGTGCAATGCATCTTTTAAGGCAATTAGCATATGCTCCTCTTATCGGAGTTTTATTTAATTGTTTGGGTATACTATCTCGAAATAGTAACTAAGCTTTATATACATTCTTCCTCTTTAGAGGAATATGGAGTTTGATATTCCTAAAAGGCCAACCCCTCAGAAGACAGAGCAGTATATGATTGCGCATCGTTTTGCGAAAGCAGTGCATAAAGAGCTGGGGAGATTCCTGAAAGGAGTCGTTCTTTTCGGATCAAGCGCACGAAAGACAGCAAAACCCCATTCTGATATCGATGTTCTCCTGCTTGTTGATGATGTCTCTATACTCATGACTCGGGATGTTGCAGATGCCTATCGGATGATCCTCCAGAAGATCGTGGCAAACGTATCCAGAAAGCTGCATGTTGTTACGGTCCGTATAACCGCATTCTGGGATTATATGAGGAATGGTGATCCCATAGGTATCAATATGCTGAGAGATGGGATATCACTCTATGATACCGGCTTCTTTGAGCCCCTGCAGCTGCTGCTGAAGAAAGGCAAGATCAGACCATCTAAAGAGAGCATCTGGAACTATTATATGAGGAGCCCAGCCACCTTATCCAATGCGAGATGGCATGTCATGCAGGCCACTGTCGACCTGTATTGGGCTGTCATCGATGCTGCTCATGCTGCTTTGATGAGCCATGATGCAATTCCGCCAACTCCTGAGCATGTGGCTGACATGCTTGATGATCTGCTTGTCCGAAAGGGCAAGCTTGAGAAAAAATACTCACGGATCATGAAGAATTTCTATTATCGAGCAAAATCAGTGATGCATAGGGAAGTGCATAGCATTAGCGGCAAAGAATTTGATAAATATCTCTATGAAGCAGAGTCTTTTGTAGAACGGATGAAGCAATTCATAAAAAAAGTTTAAAAAAAGAGATAAAAAAATTATTCTTCCTTCTTCACCAAGAAGATAATTATCGCTACAATCAATCCGATCAGGACGACTGCTGCAATGCTGAGCAAGACTACATATGCTGTAGACTGGGTGAAGGATCCTTCTTCGACCTGTGCCAAGACAGGGAACTCGTCGAATCCATCTTCATCTGAGACATCTACAACGTCAACATCTTTCTCATCATCATCATCTTCTACGACAGGCGGAACGAACACTTCCTCTCGGCACTCTTCGACTGCCAGGATGACAGACTCAGCGTCCTCAAGCTTTGTTTCGTCTCTATACACTTTGACTTCGATGACATAGCTTCCAGGATCAACATCAGTCGCATCCACTGGAATATTCACCCTATACTCAGCATCTTCATCGGTGCCGGTCTCAAGGCTGATATCTCCATCATCAAACTCTTCAAAGTCAATGCCAAGATCATCGTTCATAACAGTAATCCTGACTTCATCCTCTTCCTCGCTTCCAAGGTTGAGGACCAATACATCAAGCTCGGTGATCCGTGAGCAGCTCAATCTTTCGCTTCTCAATTCAGCTCTTTCGACCACGATATTATGCTTCTGCTTGTCAACAGTCAAGAATATCTCTTGGACTATATCTATCCTGTCGCCATCTTCAGGGTCGCCTTCAATCTCGATAAGGACCTTATAGTCATCATCATCAACCCTTCTCGGAACCTCGAATTCAAGGTCAAAGTCTTTATTCCTTCCATCTCTGATGTCTTCTTGATCAGACTCTTCTTCTAGGTCATCTCCATCATCGATGTCTAGGATGGTAATGGTTACGGTGACATCTTCGATGTCCTGATCATCATATAAATTTTCCAATTCAATGCTGAATTTAATCCTATCACCAGGCTCAGCATCGTCACTTATGGTATAACCGTCTCCTTCGTCCTCGATGTTGTTGTCAGATTTGGAACCGACTTTTACGTCAAAATCTGAGATAACCATCCTTGGATTATCGATAACGGTAATGGTGATGGTCTCTGTCTCGAAATCTGTTGGATCTGTTCCATTCGTTGCTGTGAATGTCACAGAGAATGTTGCATTCTGTGTTGAACTGGATGCAACGTCAAAGTCAGGTGTATACGTAAAGGCACCTGTGGCAATGTTCAATGTCCCAACTGAGCCGTCATCCTTGCTGTAGGTCACGGTTCCAGTTGTTGCACTGGTAGAAAGCGTAAACGACAAAGCTTCGCCTTCATTAATATTCTTATCGCCAACCGAATCAAGAGTAAAAGCACTTACTAATCCGACTAGAAATACTATCATCAAACCCAAAATTGTTAACTTTTTCATATTAGCATACCCCACTAGTTGTTATTGGACAGTTAGAATTTATTCTTATTTATAAAGTTTTCTATTTCTAAGTAGTTACAGATTCAGTGCTTTTTCCTGAGCACAATCAGCAATACGATGAGGGAAAGGCCTATTAATATAATAAGGCTGATGATAAGGACCATAAGGGAAGCAGACGATCTTTCCACTAAAGCTGTCCCTACGATCGCAGGAGAGTCTGAGATCTGCACAGCAGGAATATCAGATCCCTGCTCTTCAGGCTGTTCTGTCTGCACAGGCTGATCTATCTCTTTCTTTTCCTCCACAGGCGGAGGTACTGGATTTGTTTTGCTGCATGATGTCACTTCAAGGTCTATGGTAAGGAGCTCTTCTAAGAGGTCAAAGTCCCTATAGACCGCAAGTTCGATAGGGTAGGTGCCAGGCTCGATGATTGGTACGCTTGCAGGCACGCTTGCGCGGTAGACATTCTCGTCATCATCAGGATCAGCGCTTATCTCAAACCTAGTCAATTCTTCATCTATACCTAGCGAACTGCTCTTTAAGGTATAGTGCACATAATTCTCATCTGTTTTCCCTATGTTGACAATCTCGAAATCCAGGATGATATTCGCATCGCACTTGACTGAATCAGGATCTACAGAAAACTCGGGAACAATAAGATTATAGGTCTCTCTCTCTACTTCCAAGATAAGGATCCAGATGATCTCATAATCATTATCATCATCGTCTTCTCCTGTTATCTCGATCTCGACTTCATATAAGTCTTCTTCTGCTCCAACAGGCACATCCAGTTCAAGCTGGAAGGTATGGGTGCGGCCGTTCCCTTCATAATCAAGATCGATAGTCTCAGATTCTAATTCAACTTCGTCACCATCATTGCCTATGCCGTTGATGGTTATCCTTACACTAACATCGTTTATCTCAATCTCTTGGTCTGCCTCTGTATTGAAGAGATTTTCCACCTCTATCTCGAAACTGACTGTTTCCAATGGGTTGACTGGCTCATCAATCCGGGTATCTGTTTCGGTCGCGGTCTGCACTTCATTGTCTATCTCAACACGTATCTTTTCGACATATAAGAGAGATCTTGGACTGAGTATCAAATCTGAAAGATCAAAGTCATCCTTGTCTGTCTTGAGGATAATCTTTCCTATAGTGACATCTTCCTTGTCGATCACATCAAAGGGCACGGTTATCTTTATATCCACATCAAGAGTTTCGTTCTCTTCCAAGCTATCCCACGTTTCAGGATCGAATTCAATGATATAATTGCCATCAACATCTGCAATGAACAGTAGATTCGTGAGATCTATCCCTTTATCATTCGTTATGATGAAATCTTTCTTTCCAGTCTCGTTAGAAAAGAGTTCGCCGAAATCGAGCTCATCAGGTGCATCCAAATCTGCTGCAGAAAAAACTGAAACAAGCAAAAGAGATAGTATAATAGTATAGAGTTTTTTCATGGATACCCCTTTTTGTTATTATTCGCCAGTGATATATAAACTTTTTGGTGAAGCAATAGGTTTATTAAGGAGCCATTCTTCAATCCTGGGAAGGGGTACCAGATGATATGGCTCATTTATCTCGTCATTGTTATCATTCTTTCTAGTATCAAGATTGTGTACCAGTATGAGCTGGGAGTGAAGTTCACTTTAGGAAAGTATGCCGGTCTCATACAGCCTGGCCTGAGATTAGTCATTCCCGTCATCCAGTCCTGGCGAAGAATCGATATGAGAGTAAATGTCATCGACGTACCAGACCAAGATTGTTTAACGAAAGATAATGTCTCTGTCAGAGTAAATGCGGTCCTGTACTTCAAGGTCGGTGCAGCAGAGAAAGCAGTTATCCAAGTTGAAGACTTCATCTATGCTGTTTCTCAACTTTCCCAGACAACCATGAGAAATGTTGTAGGAGAAGTTGATCTGGACGGGCTCTTGAGCAACCGTGATCAAGTAAGCGATAAGATACAGACCATCGTCGATAAGTCGACAGATCCGTGGGGGATCAAGGTTGTTGCTGTTGATGTGAAGGATGTTGTCTTGCCTGAACAGATGAAGAGAACTATGGCTAAACAGGCAGAATCTGAGCGAGAGCGAAGAGCATTGATTCTTACTTCTGAAGGTGAAAAAGCAGCTTCGATGAACATCATGAAGGCAGCTGAGATCCTGAGCAAGTCAAAAGGAGCAATCCATCTAAGAACACTGCAGAATTTCAATGATATCAGCTCGGATCAGACCAATACGATCGTCTTTGCTGTTCCGATAGAATCTTTAGGAGCATTAGAGGGGTATAAATAATATGGAGATCCTCCCTTTGCTCTGGTCATTCGGCTTTGGCTCAATCATTGGAATAGTGGCTATCCTCTATGTGCTTTCAGGCCTGAAAGTCGTGAATGAGTATGAACGAGGAGTCAGATTCACTTTAGGAAAATTCACCAGCATGATGAAACCTGGCCTGAAGATCGTCTTTCCGATCATCCAGAGCTGGGAACGGATCGATATCAGAGTAAAAGCGATCGATGTGCCGGATCAAGAGACCATAACAAAAGACAATGTCTCTGTCAGGATCAATGCTGTATTATATTATAAGGTGACAGACGCTAAACTGGCTGTTTTGGTCGTCCGTGATTTTATGTTCGCTACCAGCCAAATTGCCCAGACCACGATGAGAGATGTCGTAGGTATGGAAAGTTTAGATAGTGTCCTCTCTAGCAGGGAAGACATATCAAAGAGAATTCAGGGAGTAGTAGATAAAGCGACAGACCCATGGGGCATCAAGATTGAAGCAGTTGAGCTAAAACATATCGAAGTGCCTCAAGAGATGAAACGAGTCATGGCTAGGCAGGCTGAAGCTGAACGAGAGAAACGAGCAGTCATCATCAAATCAGAAGGAGAGGTCACTGCTGCTTCGAATCTATCTGATGCTGCTAAAAATCTGGTCAAATTTCCGGGTGCACTGCATCTTCGGACTTTGCAGAGCATCAATGATCTGAGTTCTGATAAAAGCAATACTATCGTGTATGCTCTTCCTAAAGAGCTGCTTTCTACCCTGAAAAAGATGAGCGGCGGCAAGATTTAGTAATCTTTATATTTAGTATTCTTTTAAGTTTGATTATGATCACTTCAGACGATTTTAAATGCACGTTTTGCGGGAAATGCTGCATTGAACTGACAGTGAAGATCTCTGATGAGGATATCAAGAGAATAAAGAAAGCCGGCCATAAGAGAAAGGATTTTGCTGTCAAGGATATGTTTGACTTGCGCACTGGCAAATATGCTTTGAAGAAACAAGAAAATGAATGGTGCGTGTTCTTGAGAAAAGAAGGGGAGAAATACCTTTGTTCAATCCACGAGCATCGTCCTGAAACTTGCAGAAAGTATCCTTTTTTTGATGACACACCATTGAAAAGCTGCCTGCCTGAAGATGTACTGCATTGGCCTGCGTATTGGAGAAAAAATAAGTAAGCTTTTTAAATGCCCTATTGTTTCTAGAGAGCTATATATAAGGAGGTTTTTACGATGGCAGATTTCAAATTATGCATCGCTGATTCAAAATCAGGAAAGACATATCAAAAGGAAGTAAAGGGAGATGAAGCAGCTGAATTCATGGGAAAGAATATCGGCCATTCATTCAAAGGAGAGCTTATCGGAGCCACTGGAACAGAATTCCAGATAACAGGCGGCAGTGATAAATGCGGCTTTCCTATGCGGAGCGGCATCAAAGGCAGACGAAAGAGACTGAACTTGCTCGGCGGAGTCGGCTTGAGGAAGAATTTATCTAAAGGAGTCAAGAAAAGAAAGACTGTCTGCGGCCACAAGATCAATGAGACGATCTCTCAGATCAACATCAAGGTCACTAAAGAAGGCTCTAAGAAATTAGACGATATTTTCGGCGCTGGCAAGGGTGAAGCACCTAAAGAAGAAAAGAAGGAAGCTCCAGCAGAGAAGGCTAAGAAAGAAGAACCAAAAGAAGCTCCAAAAGCAGAAGAGAAGCCTAAGGAAGAACCGAAGGCTGAAGTGAAGTCACCAAAAGAAGCTCCAAAGGAAGAAAAGCCTGAAGAGCCGAAGGAAGATGCTAAATAATGGGAGCAAAGAAGAAAAAAGCAAAGGAAGTCCAATCTGAAGTAAATATAGGGTTGATCGGACATGTCGATCACGGCAAGACTACTCTTCTAGAGCGATTATCAGGCAAATGGGCTGATACACATTCTGAAGAGATCAAAAGAGGCATCACTATCAGATTAGGTTATGCAAATTCTTCATTCTATAAATCCAAAGAAGGCTACAATGTAAAGGACGGAGACTTTCTCAGAACGGTCAGTTTCGTCGATGCACCAGGCCATGAATCGTTGATGGCTACGATGTTAGCAGGCGCAACCATAATGGATGGCGCTTTATTATTGGTCGCAGCCAATGAGCGATGTCCACAGCCGCAGACCAGAGAGCATCTGATGGCACTGCAGATCATCGGCATCAAGAAGGTTGTTGTGGTGCAGAATAAAGTTGATTTAGTCTCTGAAGAAGAGGCACTAAAAAATCATAAGCAGATCAAGGAATTCCTGAAAGATTCTCCATATAAAAACGCACCTATCATCCCTATTTCAGCACAGCATAATGTAGGCATATCGGCATTGATTGAGGCTATTGAAGAACAGATCCCTACTCCGAAGAGAGATGCTTCTGTACAGCCACGGTTCTTTGTAGCGAGAAGCTTTGACATCAACAAGCCAGGATCCAAATCAAAGGATATTGTAGGAGGAGTCTTAGGGGGGGCTTTAGTCCAGGGTGAACTGAAAGAAGGGATGGAGATCGAGATATTGCCCGGTTATGAAGTCCTGGAGAAAAACAGGAAGATATTCAAGCCTGTAACCACCACTATAACTGGTCTGCGAAGCGGCCAGATGAAAGTTGAACATGCGCAGCCAGGGGGCTCAATAGGGATAATGACAAATCTAGACCCGGCTGTTGTCAAATCTGACAAACTTTCTGGCAGTATTGTCGGCCTTATCGGTACGCTTCCAGAAGTGCATTATTCATTGAAATTAAAAGTGCATCTGCTCAAGCGGGTTGTCGGAGTGGAGAAAGATACCATTGTCGAACCCATCAAAAAGACCGAGGCATTGATGCTGAATGTCAATTCTGCCTCTACTGTCGGCATTGTTACAGAACTCAAGAAAGATAGTTTTCTTTGCAATCTTAAATTACCAGTCTGCGCAGATGATGGTGCACGGGTCACCATCTCTCGGATGATCGGCAACCGTTTTAGGTTGATCGGCTACGGCATTATCGAATGATCATCTCAATGGACTATTAGAACTTAGACCGTATATCAATAAAACTAAAGCCTTTCCATTCATCCTCTTCTTCTTTCTGCTGTTCTGCTTTCTTTCTCATCTTATATCGGTGTATGCGCATCATACAGCTTCACCATACCCCCGCATAAATGCTTCCTCAAAGGCATCTATCTCATCGTTGTCAGACAGATCCTCAAGGTACGCATCATTGTATATATCTTCTACTTTCATGTGCATCCCCAGATTATGGGAGAATTAGAAAGTTTATATAATCGATTCTTAAATATTATAAATATTATAAAAGAAAGAAAGGTTTATAAATCTGTATATATCACCTTAGATATAGGGGGTTATATATAATGAGAAGAAAAGTCATACAGATTGCGAATTCTACTCAATTAGTCAGCTTGCCTCGAAAATGGGCAGTGAAGCACGGCATCAAGAAGGGAGATGAACTTGAGATTGTTGAACATCAGAATTTCTTAGAGATCAAGGCTGGAGATGGAAGTGTTGTCGACAGAGTCGAGGTTGATTTTGATAAGTTCAGTCCTCTTACGGCAAAATGTGCGTTGGATGTCCTTCATAAGTGTGGTTATGAGGAAATCGAGATCAATTACACTGATAAAGTCGTTTTTCAGGCGATTCAAGACAGGCTTCTTCAGCTTATCGGATGTGATGTGGTCGAGCAGACTGATAAAAAAGTCGTCATCAAAGACATCACCAAAGGCTCATTAGAAACTGAGTTTGATTCTCTGCTGAAGCGCGTGTTCACTATCACGTTATCCATGGCCAGGAATGGCCTGAATTCTCTGCAATCTGGCAATTATAAGGAACTGAGCGAGTTTGCATTGATGGAGGCGACAAACAATAAACTTGTCAACTACTGCCACCGTATTCTTTCTAAGAAAGGCTACAAAGATGATAGGAAAGCCTATCTTTACTATGTTGTCTTGTGGTATTTTGAGAGCTTTGCTGATGATTTTAGGGATCTATTCCTCAATATCTCCTCTAAGAAGAATCCTAAAGTGAGCAAAGAGTTTATTGATTTGTACAAGCAGGTCTTCAACTATTTTGAGATGTTCCATGAGGTGTTCTTCAAATATGATAAGATGAAATTGGATACACTCTATGGCAACAGGAGCAAACTTATCAAGCGAGGAGAGCAATTATGCCGGACGCGAACAGACGATCCTGAGATTCTGCGGCTGTTACTGGCCATCCCACATAATCTGTTTGATATCCTGCCTACGATCAGCAGCATTTCAGCGTTGTAACTGCTTATTTTATAAATTCTTTTTTATTCTCGATAGTTATGGAGATACTCGATGGCGACCAATTAACTGAGATTTTGGCGAGATCCTTTGCTAGCAGACATACTCCGCGTGCTTTTGCCATTCCCGCATATGACCTCCTCCCCGACTTGAAAGTCGGGGTATCCGCTTAAGCTTCTGCGTGGTGTTGTTCTTGATTTACTATGTACTTGA
>JAAOYF010000064.1 GCA_018221205.1 Candidatus Woesearchaeota archaeon
ATAAGAAATTCTCTTATGAGATCGGCTTCATGGAGCCGGGTGATAATGAGATATTACGTTTTAAAATTGATGTGAACGCGAAATTCGACACTGTCCTGCCTACGCAGATCAATTCTGATATCATCATATCTGAAGAGCAAGAGATCTTCAACATCACTGAAGAGATCATTATCGAGGACAACAAAACAGTCATCAAAGTGGATGTGGAATTCAATGAGAGTGTCCTTGCAGCAGAGGAAGTCCTGGTCAAACAGTATATCCCGAAATGTCTTCTGGAGGAGATCAATAACTTTGTGGCTAAATCGAACAGGAAATTCACGATCATCAATGAAGATCCCGTTATTATGTGGCAATTTGAGAGCATTGTCTCTCCAGAACAGCTGCAGCTCGAGATCGACGCTGTCGCTGATGAAGATTGCCTGAATAAGATCAGGACAGAGATCTTAGCGAAGAAATTATTGGCAGAACAGGATGAATTCGACTGGGGAAAAGCATCATTGCAACTGATGATCCCTTTATTCTTGATCCTTGGCCTTGTGTATGGCATATCCAGGCTGAAAAAGAAAAAGACGTTCAAAAAAAGCTGGCATATCGGATTACTGATCTTCTCGATCTTCTTCATCGCCTATAATGTGATCGATGCACTGAGCCTATTGCCTGAAAGCCTTGACTTCCTGAAGAAGTTGTTGTCATGGACGTTCATGATCGCTTTATTATATCATGTCTCTTTACGCGACTTGCTTTTCCATGGCAAGGCAAAATGGTTCGATATCTTATTGATCACCTCTTTCATCCTGCTTTCTGTCAAGAATGTCATCTACATCGCGTTCAAGACCTATGGCAATGAGATGTTTTTTGGTGATTTAGCACTGGTCATCATCAAACACTCTGAATTCCTGGAAAAAGAGCTGTTCTTTTTCGGCATGGTATTATTTATCGTTGCTATCTTAATAGCCTGGCTGTTCTTCAGATTAGATGAGCCTTCTTTCGCTGATCTTATCAATAGGACTGAAAAAAGCTTGGTAAGTGCGAAGACGCAAAAATTGTTTGTTGTTTTCATCCTATTGAGCGGATTCTTCATCGTGTTCTTCAATCTTTTATTTGGCTGGTTCTCGATCGCGTTTGACGGTCCTTTTTTAGTTGTCATCTTACTGTTTTCCATCGGCAAACTATCTTTAGAGAAGACTGCTGAAGAGCCAGATATCTTCATCGAGAAGTTCTTGAAATTATTTACTCATCGTCGGAATAGACTGATCGCTTTTTCAGCCTTACCCGTCATTATCTTCATCGTCGAAAGCTATAATTATCTTGCGTATATCTTATTCAAGATCAAAAGCATCTATTTTGAGGTCATCGAACAGAGAATGCCTATATTATTTGATTTGGTTGTGCAGGATCCTTCTCTGGCCGGCATCTATATCCTGCAGATCGCTGGCTTGATCAGCGCACTCACGCTTGCCTTCCTTTTTTGGTGGCATTTTTTCCTCAAACGGGAGAGAAAAGAGAAAGTTTTCATAAAGGATAGACCAGACCATCCTTTTCTCTTCTCTCTCTTATTGGGGGCTTTCATCAGCTATTTAGTAAGGCCTGTTTTTAGCATCTCTCAGCTTAATAACAGCAAGATCTCGGGATTGTTCCTGATGTTAAAGGAGATCCCTGCAGATAATCTCTTAATAATTTATCTCGTCAGTTTTTTGCCTCTCTTGAGCTATTTCCTCTTCAGACATTACAAAAGAGCCAATATACTCCCTTATGGAATGGTCCTTTTCGCTATTGCCACCTTTACTGGCTTCTTTGCCTATGGATTCGGTGCACGCATCTTAGGACAGCTGCAAGGGATTGCGCTTGACTTTGGATTGCTGCGGGTCGTTTTCATCGGCATACTGTTCCTTGTCTTTATGGTTACGATCCTGTATTCATTGTATGCTTTGGCAAGGGAGCTATTCATGCTGTTCGAGGAGGAATTCGGGCATACGCTTCTGTATAGGAGATTAGCAAAGATATTCCAGCATCATGTCAAGGTGAGCGAACATGAGGCCAAGAAAATCAATGCCTGGGCAGAGCATCTGTTCGCGAAAGGATTCGAGGAATATATCATCGTCGAGAGATTGGAGAAACATACTGGCCTTCGGGAAAAGCAACTGGTGGAGATATTGGATATCATGGAGGAGAAGAGGCATGACAGACTGAATCATGCGATACATCCTTCAAGGGATCTTATCAAATTGCATAAGAATATCAAAAAATTATACTTGCGGAAGAAGATGAGGATGGAAGACATCATCGAACACTGCTTAAAACAAGGCTGGACGCAGGATGATATCGCTGCTGCTGCCTTGCACATGCACCATAAACACAAAGACAAAGCATTATTCCATGCTATGCGAAGAGCGCTTTAGTCGATAAATTCTTCTTTATACAATGTTCTTTCAGAAATCTCCCCTCTTAAATTTTCAGTGAGGAGCTCTTTTGCTTTTTCTGGGAAATTTCCCAATAACCAGGATAGTTTGATGTATGCTGTTTCGGGAAGCATGTCTTCGCAGAAGATGCAGCCGATATCTGACAGTCTTCTTAAATTAGAATAGACATCTGGATGGACCCTTCCATAGAGACATTGAGATGTTATTGCTATGATATGGCCTTTCTTGATGTATTTTTCCAGTAATTCGTAATTCTTCTCATTCTCTTTTGTATTTGTGGGCAGATGCCCTAAACCAGTGGCTTCTAGTACTAAAGCGTCGAAATGTTTTGTTGCAAATTGCAGAAGATCATGGCTAAAATTCGGATAGGTCTTGATCAATCCAACTTTTTCAGAGAACTTATCCTTGATCTTGAGCTCTCCTTCTGATTCATAGAACTCTGCCAGGAATTCAATATTGCTCTTTTTGTCCACCAAAGCAAAGGGCTCTGAGTTAATTGCCTTGAATGCATCTCTTCTTGAGGTGTGCATCTTCCTTGTCTTGGTAGCCGGCAGGATCGCACAGACATCATCATTCGAGGAGTGGTGCATGCAGATAGCGACTCCCTTGAATTCGGTTTTTGCGATGAAGTGGGCTGCACAGAGAAGATTCATGGCTGCATCTGAGCTGCCTCGGTCTGAAGAGCGTTGAGAGCCTACCACTATGATGGGGACTGGAGGATTTTCAAAGACAAATGATAAAGCAGCTGCAGTGTAATGCAATGTATCGGTGCCATGTCCTATGATGATGCCGTCACATCTGCCGAAGCATTTTTTCAGGTGGTTTATGATCTTCTTATAATCTGTAAAATTCATATCCTCTGACATCATGTTGGAGACGAAATCACATTCGATATTGGCGATATCTGCCAATTCAGGCACCATCTCTACCAATTCATCTACTGTAAATTTTGCTGAGACGCCTCCTGTCTCGTAATCCACTTTAGAGGCTATTGTTCCGCCAGTATGGACAACAAGGATCTTCTTCTTTCCTTTCATCTGCTTGAGTGGCTTGGGTTTTGCTGCTTTTTCTTTCTTTTTTTCTATGACTTTCATTTCCTTGATGTTCTTCTTATCTATGCCGATATTATAGCCATCTTTTCTCTTGATGAAGACAGCACTGCCTTCTTGAGGCATGAGAATTCCCTCGATCTCCTTGTCTTTGGTTATGAGTCTGACTTTGTCTCCTGGATTTGCCATGCCTCTCTGCAGCTGTGCTGTATATAAAAAACTTTTGCAAGAGGTCTTTCAAAGATGTCAGGAATCGAAGACTCCTGAGCACACCGGAAACTCAAAGAGTTTCCCAGTGCCTCGGAGAAGAGCACAAAGGGTATGCTCAGAAATATTGTTTCTGGCACTAAGAGAGCTTCGCTCTCTTATGTTTCGCTACGCTCAATACCCTAAGGCAATTTATCTTCTTTTTGGCATAAGTTTTATATAAGGAAAATCCTGCATGAATAAAAAAAGAGGGAATGTATGTTCTCGAGAAGAAAAGGACAGTATTTTGAGATAGATGCGTTGATAGCGATAGCCATCCTAGTGTCTGGATTGATCTATGTGAAGACAATCAATATCGAGCCCGGGAGTTTCGACAGGACCCAGATGTATGACCGGAATGCGATCAAGCTTCTTCGGACAAAACAAGTCGGCGATCTGCCGATAAATTATATCATAGCGTTGGAGAACGGCAGCCTTGCTGCTTTCACTGACCGTGATTTCTCTATAGC
>JAAOYF010000065.1 GCA_018221205.1 Candidatus Woesearchaeota archaeon
GGGGCAAAACAGCCCCGATTTGACTAAACTGTCAAATAGATTTTCCGGATATTTCAGCGGAGCTAAGTGTCAAACTTGGGTTAAAAAAGAAAAATGCCGTTAAATAAGAAAACTCGCCGAAGCTCGGTTCTGGCGAGATTCTGAAAGCTCAGCTTGCTGAGATTCAGCCTGCTCGAAAATCAAGGGATGATATAGTGATGGGTGTGTCCAGATGAATGCCTCACCTCAATATATCTCCGTCCCACCAACCTTGATGGTGTATTGTTTTTCGATGGTGACTCCTGAGCCGGTTATCTTGATCTTGACTGGAAATGTGCCTTCCTCGAATTTGGGCTTGATGCGTATTGCCTTCCTGATCTCCATGCCTGACCTTAATGAGTTTACACTAACCTCTCCCCGTGTATCAAAGTACTCATCCATATCCGAGGTATCCACAAACACCTTTTCTATGTTCTCTTTTGTAGAATTATTCAGTATTATCATAATCTCGGCTGTTGAGCCTGGCTCCAGGAAATGTGGAACCTCGAGGATGACGGAGGATGAAAGGCAGTGGATTGCTTCTTCTTTGGCTTTGTGCTCTGCTTCTTCCCTCTTTCTCTCATCTTCTGCCAAACGTGCCTGGCATTCGGCTTCCTCCTTAGCCTTTCGGTCAGCTTCGTCCTTGGCTTTGTGCTCTGCTTCTTGCCTGCTTCTCTCCTCTTCAGCCTTCTTTTTCTTTCTGATCCTATCTTCCTTCTTCTCCCTCTTTGCCAATATTTCGGTAATTATTGAAACAGCTTCTTTTGCATCTTGTTGTATATCATGACTCGAATCACCAAATCTTCTTTTCAATAGGGGGATAGATGACTCTTTTACTAGGCCCAGCTCTTTTGCTAATACCTTCAAACCTATTACCGAGCATTGCCGCATCATCTCGTCATTATCTGATAGAGTTCTCTCAAATAAAGGAATAGATGAATTTCTTCCAATGCCTCCATTGTCTGCCAAGCAAGCAAGAGCGAATGCTGCCCTCCAGCGTACCTCAAAATGGGAATCTCTCATATTGTTCTCAAGATAGGGTATAGATGATTTTTCCCTGATACCTTTCAGGGCCATACGACCTAAGGCAAAAGCAGCGTATGCCCGAACATGAAATACATTGTCTTCAAGGCTTTCATTAAGTTTAGGTATATACGTTGCATCACTAAAATAAACGCCCGTAACAAGTTCTTTTAGGGCAATTATTGCATTATTCCCAACTTTTGAATCAGAGTCCTTTGTAGCTCGAGCAAGCTTAAAAAAGGTTGACTCCCTGCCAATCTCTAATTTCGCGAGGTATCCTATGGCTCCTACTGCATTCTCACGAACTTCAGAATTTGAATCAAACAGGGCATCTTCAAGGAAGGGTAACGATGAGGGATGACCAAAGTCATCATCTTTGGCTAGGCAAGCTAAGGCATAAGAAGCTTCATGGCGTTTTTCAGAATCAGTATCCTGAAGTGCTCTGTTAAGCCCATCAATGTCTCTTTTTCTTTTCATCCTATCTATAGAAAACAAATATCCACCCCTCAATATATCTCCGTCCCACCCACCTTGATGGTGTATTCCTTTTCGAGGGTGGCTCCAGAGCCAGTTATCTTGATCTTGATGGGTATAACTCCACTCTCGACCTTTGGCTTTATTCTCACAGTATAATTTAAGGTCATTCCTGGTTTTAGTATTGGAACCTTGATAGCCCCCTCAATATCAAAGAATTGCTCCACATCTGAGAGATCAACAGAGATATTCTCTAATGAATGTTCTGCATCATTTTTCATTCGGGCAGTGATTTCTGCGGATGTGCCATAGTCGATAAAATTTGGGATTAATAGTTCTATTGAAGATAATAGAACTTTTTCTGCATCTATTATTGAAATTTTGTATTCTTTAATTGTGGAAGCAGGTTCTTCATCATTCTTGGATTCTTGGTGTTGAGGTGGAGGAGGCGGGGGTACTATTAGGGATGAATTTTGTTGAAGAAATATCGAACGTTGCTCAGTTATCATGCTATTGATATTATCATATTCGTCAGTGAGAAAAATTTTACCTGTAATTGTAATTCTATTGCCCCATATACTTTTTTTAGGTGTAATATTATCAATTGCATTAAGAGGTATAATTGTAGACGCAGTATAGGTTTTTTTAAAAATTCCAGTAATATTTACAAATATTACTCTTTGATTTGTGAGTGTTAGATAACCATTTTGTACATTCTCTCCCCACTTATCAGTGTTGGTTACCTTATCCCAACATGCGAGTACTTGTTCATTTGGATAAAATAGAATTGCTTTATTCACCTCATCTGGTATTTGAATCACTCTATGTCACCTCAATA
>JAAOYF010000014.1 GCA_018221205.1 Candidatus Woesearchaeota archaeon
CAACCATATTGATCCGGTAATAGTCTTCATGTTCAAATTTCTTGACCACAAAGCCCTGTATGTATCGTGCATTGCTATCTATGGAGTTAAGGTCGATGAATCGTGAAGCGATTTCCCCCGGTTCTTCTTCAAATTCGAAATAACCAGAAAATCCAGTCTTCTTGAGGCCGAAAAAGGCCAGATACATCATAAGGACAAAAAGTAGAAGGACAAAAACGATACTGAGAAAATTCTCCTTTTTCTTTCTAGGTCTCCCCATCTTTTAACATGCAATCTACGAATATAATTTATAAATCTTTCCTAGAAAAATACCTATCTATTAAATTCTCAAGAAGGGACAGAATAGATTAACTACGTAATCTTTTCTCAGCAGCAAGAAGGGCCATCCCATTATTATACTTCATGGTAGCATAAGGGGGTCCTTTTTTCTTCAGCCTTTTGATCTCGACCAGAAGGAGCACCATGCAGCGGACAATATTATCGACAATAGTGATGGTGGCTGTCTTCGATGTCCGAGACTTCGGATTCAGATCAACAGTGATGACCTTTTTCTTATTCTTCACCAAAGCCTGGCACCTATCACCATCCTCAAGCGGAACAAACACAACATCTGCTTTATAGATTCCCTCTTTATGCACATATTTCCTATTATGGTCAATACCTGAAATAGTAAATTGCCGTGAAGGCATCAAGACTTGAGAAGCACCCAAATGAAGTAGTTCTTTCTTCATAGCCGATTCACGTTTCTTAGAGGTATGGAAGATATTCACCTCAAGAGGGGCAGGAATTGCCTTGCTCAGCTGGATCAATTCCTTTCCCACTAAAGCAAGAACATTCCCATTCACAGAAATGATAGGATGTTTTGCTTTCAAAAGAAGACGGGCAGCAGCATCGATCGCCTTAAGAGCAAAATCATGGGTCTTTTCCCCAAGAAGATAATCAAATGACTCTCCTCGACCATGAGCCATCAATCCTTCGAGAGAAGTGATGCCTTTCTCCACTCCCCTGACAAGCTTCTGCTGTGTCGACAGCATGACATACCGAGGATGGGACTTGGGAATCTTCATAAGAGATAGGCACCTTTCTTTGATATATATGCTTTTTTACTTCCAGCAAAAGAAAGAGTGCTGAAGACAGCATTCCCCAGCATGATCATAGAAGCTCTCCCACCTTTCTGTTCAACAGAATGGATGATTCTCTTCACTTGAGCATGCCTCAACAACCCACTTTCAACTGCAAATTGCTTTGATATTTCCACAAGCCTCTCAAAAGAGCCATTGTTTATCTTTTTCAAGGCTTTATCACCAGCTTTATTGATCAAAAATTCTTTCCTCTTACTATTGATTATCTTTTTAGTCTCGATAGGCCCAAAAACACGATAGTAGATAGCATCCTGCTTGCAAGCTAATCTTCTGACAGACAAAGGATCTGCTTTATTCTTCTTGATCATCACACCACCAGTGAACTGTCCGCCGACATCCCCTAATCCAGTCCGATGCTTAACTTCACTTTCATGAGCTATCAATCCTAGTTCTCTTTTTGCCTTCCCCAGTTTAAGCAGTTTATTCACAGCAAAGGCAACAGCCAAAGCGCTTGCACCGCTCATGCCGAAACCACAGCCGAAAGGAAAGTCACTTTTGAGAGCAACCCCAACCGGCTCGTTTGTCAATCGTTTGACAACTTCTTTCACCGTCGGAAAAGAAGCCCTTTTCCCATTGATCATAACTACCTGTTTTCCTTTTTTCACAGAAGCAACAACACCTTTTTTCAAGGTAAAACCGACTCCTAATGAGCCCCTTTTGCCTTTATGCCGATAGATCCGAAAGATACAGCTCACATTAGCAGGCGCAAACGCTTTCATTTCGCAACCTCATCGATGATGTAAGAAGCAATAACCTCTTTTGATGCTTTTGGAAGCTTCTTCACACCGTGTTTTCTTACGATAGTCACTTGATTATCATCTGAACCGATAAATTTAGCATTGTTAGCGACAATGAAGTCTGCTTGAGACTTTTTCAGCAACTCTTTCGCCTTCTCTTGCAGTCCAGAAGTGTCAGCTTTGAATCCTACTAAGAGAATATTCTTCTTCATCTTCTTGATTCTATCGATGATCTTGATGTTAGGCACTAAAGTAAGCTTCAATTCTTCTTGAGAGGAGATTTTCCCTGTCCGTTTCCTCACCAAAAAATCACTCACAGCAGCAGCATGCAGAATAATATGGGCTTTCTTGGCATTTTTCTTAAGAGCATCTAACAATTCCATTGAACCATTGACTTTGATATCCTCAACAACAACACCCGGCTCCACATCAGTCCTTCCCCTGATGAGTGTAACAGCAGCCCCCCTTCTGAAGCACTCCTCTGCTAACGCAATGCCCATCTTTCCAGAGCTTCTGTTAGTCAGAACACGAACATCATCAATCTCCTCTTCAAGAGCACCAGCTGTAACAATGATTTTCTTACCTTTCAGCTGAGTTCTTTTCTTCATCAGCGTCTCGACACCCTTCTCAATCTTTCCGAGATCAGCCAATCTGCCAACTCCAGTGTAGCCGCATGCCAGGCTGCCTTCTTCAGGATGGATGAAATGGAATCCACGTTTCTTAAGAAGAGAGATATTGTTTTGCGTTGCCTTGTTCTTCCACATATTCACATTCATCGACGGACATAATAAGATAGAGGCCCGAGTAGCAAGGACAGTTGTCGTCAACAGATCCTCTCCAATACCATGGGCCATTTTAGCAAGGGTATTCGCTGTACAAGGAGCAATCACCATGACAGCCGCCTTATCTGCTAATCCGATATGATCGACTTTCCTCTGCTTCAGCACTTTTTTGTAATCAAATCCTTTGGGAAAAAGCTCAGAAGCAACCTTATTCCCAGAAGCTTTAGCAAATTCCTTAGGAGAGATCATCCGCTTGGCAGAATCAGTCATGACCACAATGACATTATGCTTCTTTCGAAGCTTTTTCACAAGATCAAGGATCTTATATGCAGCGATTCCTGAACTGACCCCCACAAGTACAGTTGTCATGATGCAAAGGAGAAAAAGTCCTTTTATAATATTTACTTAAATGACTCTTCCTCAGAAGGAAAACTGCCTTTTTTCACATCAGAAGAATACTGCTCAACAGCCTTACTCACTTCTTTCTTCAGGTCAGCGTACTGCCGGACAAATTTAGCCTGAAGATCAGGATACAATCCCAGCATATCATAGCTCACAAGAACTTGCCCATCAACTTTATTACCCGCGCCTATGCCGATAGTAGGGATAGTAAGTGCATTGGTGATCTCCTTAGCCAAAGAATTAGGCACACACTCGATAATCAGGACAAAGGCACCAATTTCCTCCATCTTTGTAGCCTGCGAAATAATCTCTTCCCCTCTGACAACACCTAGTTTCTCAGCAGTCTGAGGCAATAATCCAAGGTGTGCCACAACAGAAACATCATTCTTGACTAAAAATTCAACAATCTCAGGTTTTCCTTCAGGTTTGACAGAATGGGCACCAGCAGATATCAATTTTCGAGCATTTTCCAAAGCCCCTTCTTTAGTCTCATAGCTTCCATAAGGCAGATCTCCTACAATATGGGTATCAGTAGCTCCTCGAGAGACAGCTTCGACATGCCGTATCATATCTTGCATAGTAACTTTCTTGGTCCGTTCATAACCAAGGACAACATTTCCCAAAGAATCTCCCACAAGGATCATATCAACTTTACCATCCATTGCTTTGGCAAAGCTATAATCATAACAGGTAAGCATAGAGATTTTCTCTTTTCCTTTCATATCTTTCAGTTCTTCTGCAGACTTCATAGGTTAAGCTAATAAATCACCTTTTTTAAATGATTCGTTAACTTCTTATACCGCTTCTCTTCTTCCTACCTTATGGTACCCTTGATTGACATCCATTGCCACCTGGATTTCCCAGAGCTCTATGAACAGATAGAGGAAGTCATCAAGAAAGCCCAGAAAGCACAAGTAGAGATCATTCTCACCAACGGCATAGATCCAAAGACAAACAGGATTGCATTAGAACTGGCAGAAAAATATGGCAGTGTCGAATCCGCATTAGGTTTCTACCCTCCGGATTACAGCAGAAAAGCATTCAATGAAGAAGAATTCAGCGATGAATTAGCATTCATCAGCAAAAATAAGGATAAGATAGCAGCTATCGGCGAAATAGGTATGGATTATAAGAATGTCAAGGACAAAGAGCTCCAAAAGATGATCTTCACCAAACTTGTAAAGCTGGCAAAAAACATAGACAAGCCCATGCTCATACATTCAAGAAAAGCAGAGGAAGATGTTATCGATATCCTCGAGAAAGAAGGAGCAAAAAAAGTCATCATGCATTGCTTTTCAGGAAAAAAGAAGCTCATAGAAAGAGCTTCAGACTTAGGATACTATTTTTCCATCCCGACTGCAGTCGTAAAGTCAGAACAATTCCAGGAAACAATAAAAATCGTCCCCATAAACCAATTGTTCGCAGAGACAGATGCACCATTCCTCTCCCCATTCAAAGACAAGAGAAACGAACCAGCTTTCATCGTAGAATCCTACAAGAAGATTGCAGAAATCAAGAACATGACTCTTGAAGAAGTAAGAAATAATATCTTCATGAATTGGCAGGGATTATTCTAGGATTATAGGGCAACTACACCTTCATCCATAAGGTCTTCCAACCCACGCCGATCTTCTTGTGTATTATCATAATCGTAACTTGCTCCAACATCGGTGATAGGGATAAGCAAAGCACCCTTCTCTATGCACAAAGTCTGCCCTATAGCCTTAGCGAGTTCTTTTACAGTCAACTTTTTGGTCGAATATTTGCTGATGACTTTTCCGAGGCCAAATTCCCTAAGAAAAGTTTTCAGCCGATGTTGCACGGCATTGGACAGGAGTTTTCTCATCGAATAGAAAGTATTGGCCATATCAATATCTATATCAAAAGGATTCGCTATAATGTATGAACCTATCCTAAAACCATGTCGGTGAGTCACCCATGTCCGGAACCTTCCAGTAAGATCGTAGGCAGTATCATTGACTAAGAAGAGGTATTTTCGATGGAATGCCTTTCTCCAGGCCGGTCGCTCCACCATACTGATGATAGGACTGATGACACTTGCCCAATCTAAGAAAGGTTCAATCTCTTTAAGGAAATTCTCTATACCTTCTCTTGAAGTAAGAGGAGAATCGCAAGCCATGAATAAGGCATGTTCTCTTTTACCATAAGCCCCAGTTGCCATATATGCTTTCACTGCATTTCCAGCTATAGAATCAGTTGGCAAATCCTCACCTACTGTGAACGTACCATATGCTTCTTCAGGAAGAGGGTCTGTCTGTTCTATGATCTCCTTGAATGCTCGAGAGGTTCGCAGCCAAGGATGTAGTTTACCTTCAAGCTGGTTCCTATCTCCGACAATAACGATTTCATCGATAGCTTCAATAGAATCAAGCTTTTGCAGTGTAGGGAGAATAAGGGGAACACGCTCGACTCCCCTCCCATATCTGATCTTCAGATCTTTGATAGCCTTATATCCCGGATCAAACTGCTCCCCATAAGCAGAGAGCTGTCTTTGATAATCAGCAAGTTCTTCTTTCCTGTACCCAGCCATGACTATTGCACTGACCATAGGGAGAAGAATATTTTCCCATTTATAAGCATAAACTATTTATACTCACTCCCCCATAGAGATAATATGAAGATTACCATCGACACCAAAGAGGATTCACATACCGAAATAGCAAAGCTCATCAAGATGCTGCAGCATCTCATTAATCACCATGAGTATACAGAACAAGGCCCTTCTGAAGAAGCAACACAAGCGTTCGGTAACATGTTTGGCGAGACTCCGACAGTGGCAGAACCAGAACAAGAAGTGCAGGAAGACGAGTCCAGTCCAGATATCCAATTATACTGAAAATCCTCCTAAAACCTTATATAATCTCCAAGAATTCTTTGCACTATGAAAAAGTTCGAGTTTATCGACCATACAGCAGATGCAAAGTTCATCGCCTATGGAAAGGACATAGAAGAAGCATTCACAAATGCAGCCTTAGCTTTCATTACATTAGTTACCGATATCCATAAGGTCAAGCCAAAGCAAGAAAAGACTATTGAGATAGCCGCAGAAAAAAAGCAGTCCTTGTTGTTTGATTTCCTTGAGGAACTTATCTACTTGATGGACACAGAAGGCTTCTTGCTTCATGACATACCTGAACTGAAGATCGAAAAGAAAGATAAGTACACTCTTAAAGCAAGAGTAAGGGGAGATGCAGGAGATTACGAAATCCTTACTCAGATCAAAGCCATGACTTATAGCGATATGTTTATTAAGGAAACTGAAGGCAAAGTAGAGATACAAGTGGTGCCAGACATATGACAAATGAGCAGAAGCGATTTTGTCATATCAGGGCAATCGGAGATTGACCGCATATGACTGAAATAAAACCAAAAAAACTGAATGAGTATTCTTATCTTATTGAAAAGCATGGAGATATGAACGTCCCAGTAAAGATTTTCGCCTCAGAAGAGATGCTCGAAAAGATGATGCAGGATAGATGCATCCAGCAAGGCATAAATGTAGCGTGCTTACCCGGAATAAAAGGATTCTCAATCATGATGCCTGACGCCCATCAAGGATATGGCTTCAGTATAGGTGGAGTAGCAGCCATAGATGCAGAGAACGGATGCATCAGTCCAGGAGGAGTAGGATTTGATATCGGTTGTGGTGTACGGCTTCTTCAGACAAATCTAAAAAAAGATGAGATCTATCCAAAGATCCACCAGCTGCTTGACAAATTATTTGAGAGCATACCCCCTGGAATAGGGGCAAAATCAAAATTCCGATTAGATGATACAGAATTGGACAAAGTCCTCAACACAGGAGTGGATTGGGCAGTAAAGAACAACTATGGAACAAAAGAAGACCAGGAGAACTGTGAAAGCCAAGGAAAACTGACAGAAGCAGATGCCGCAATCATCAGCCCGAAAGCAAAGAAACGTGGAAGAGGGCAATTAGGCACGTTAGGCTCTGGAAATCATTTTATCGAGGTCCAATATGTCAACAAGATATACAATAAAGAGGTGGCAGAAATATTCGGCCTGAAAGAAGAAGGCCAAGTCGTAATAATGATACACTGCGGCTCTCGTGGCCTAGGACATCAGACCTGTTCTGAATTCTTACGGAAATTAGAGGAGACTTATCCAGATGTTATGGCTTCTTTACCAGAAAAAGATCTTATCTATGCTCCTGCAAAGAGCCAGATGGCAAAAGAGTACTATAAAGCAATGTGCGCCTCTGCAAATTTCGCCTGGACCAATCGTCATATGATAGGCCACCAGACAAGACTGGCTTTCAAGGAAGTGTTTGGAGAAAAAACAGAACTGAAAACAGTCTACGATGTCCACCATAATATAGCAAAACTGGAAGAGCATACGTTCGATGGAAAGAGATGCAAGGTATGGGTCCATCGGAAAGGCGCAACAAGAGCCTTTGGCCCAAACATGCCTGACTTACCGAAAGACTACAAGAAAGTGGGTCAACCGATCTTGATTCCTGGAAGCATGGGCACCAGTTCCTGGGTTTTAGTAGGAACAGCTGAATCCATGGACGAAAGCTTCGGCTCCACAGCCCATGGCGCTGGAAGGATGATGTCAAGGAAGCAGGCCAACCAGACATGGAGGGGGGATCAATTGAAGAAGGATCTGGAAAGAGAGAAGATCTACATCAAAGCAGCTTCCTGGAGAGGCATAACTGAAGAGGCCCCAGGCGCCTATAAAGACGTCGATGAAGTCGTGAATGTCTCAGATAAAGCAGGCATAGGAAAATTAGTCGCTCAGTTGAAACCGATAGGAGTAGTCAAAGGTTAGCTGATTACTTTGCTTGTCTTGGTAAGATACTCATCTGTTTCTCGATCATAAAGCCTTAGTTCAATCGTTTCTTCTGCACTCTGCGGATCAAAGAACGTGCTGTCAAACTTATCAATCGTCAGGCTGACACTTTGTCCTTTCTTGAATATCGCCAAAGACAATGCAGCCCTGATCTTATTCTCGATGACATCTGAAGAATCCTCATCATACCAGTGGACCCTGACATCAGGCTTGAAATTTTTCCACCTGTTATCCATCCTAAACTGGATGCTCGTCATCCTCGTTGGCCTGTCATTATTATCAGCATCTTTCTCATACACCATATCTAAGATGGTGAGATCAAAATTGCCTGCGAATGGAACAACAGTCCCATTGGTCTCTTCTGTCGCTTCCACAATCTCTTCAACAGCTTCAGTAACCTCTTCCTCTGGATTCGTAACTGAGTTGACCGTTATTTCAGGTTCTTCAATGACAGTGTCTGCAACAACTACCCCAGTAAGATTATTCTCTCCACAGTTCTTGTCGACAGGGTCGATATAGATGACTGCAATTAATGCAATGATGATGAGAATGTATACAGACCTCTCCAAGAACCTTTTATCCAAAGTGAGGGTGATCTTTACCTTTTTCTCAGGCTCTTCCTTCGGCTGCTCTTTAGGTCTATCAGTGCTGATATCCACGATTGAATCAAAAGGATTGCCCATTTTCGTATTTTTTAATGCATATCTTCTATTTAAATATTTGCATACTGGTATAGTCTATGCTATATCAAAATCACAGCTCAATGATTTTCCCTTTTCTGCCGACGTTGATGACTTTTGTCTTGCCGACAATCTCCTCGATACCCTCTGCTTCATGCACATGGGAGCAAAGCAGGATATCCGGCTTGAATGTCGTGAGTGCTTTCTTCACACCAGTGCTTCCTGGAAAGAATTTCGTGAATTTCTCCATCTTCGTGCCTTCAGGATGCACGTGTGTCACCATGATCTTCTTTTTGAGGTATTTTATCTTGTCATAGCCTTTGTTCAATAGCCCAAACATCTCCTCCTCGGGAATTTGGAACAGGCCTATGTTAGCTCCGCCAGCGCCAAAGATGCCCACTTCTTTATATTTGACAGAATAGCCATGGATATTTTTCGCATCATAGAGTTCTGCAAGAAAATCAGCTGTTGCGATAGTCTCATGATTGCCTGGAATAAGCAGCACTTTCTCCCCTCTTTTGACAAACGGCCCGACAATACCTTCTGTGCTCTGTTCCATCATCGTCAGATCGCCGCAAAGGATGACTAGATCGACTTTCTCTTTCTTAGCCCTGACAGCAAGCTTCTCAGCAAGAGATCTATCACCATGTAGGTCTCCAGCCGCAAGTATTTTCAATTTTTTATGAGGATGGAGGCTTGTAGAACTCTGTTCTATATTGTCTCCAGCAGCAAGAATCTTTAATTTTTTCATCGGAACTTATCTTTTCTTGACGACCGGCTCATCACCAGTAAGGTCAACAACAGTAGAAGGTCTTCCCTTTTTCTCATCTTCATAGATCGCAAAAGCCATCTGCTTCGCGATATCAGGATGCAGGTCATCGATAGAAGTCATGAAGTCTTTACCTGACTTGTTGGCAGAGGTTGTGACGCAAGGTCTTCCTAATCTCTCGACAGCTTCGCTGAACCAATGGTCAGGGATCCTCACCCCAAGTGTATCGAAATCACAATTCACATTAGGTGCGATGCATTCTTTATTTTTCAGCTTAAGGATCAATGTATAAGGCCCAGGCAGTTTATTGACCCATTCTTTTGCCTTGCCATTGATATCACAATTGGTATAGATCCAATCTTTGCTGGGAGCGATGACAGAGAAAGGGCTCTCATGCCTCTCCTTCACTTTTCTGATATTCTTGACAGCAGCCTCATGGGTGGCATCACAGCCTATACCGTAGATAGTATCCGTCGGATGGATGAATAATACTCCATCTTCTATATTCTCTCTGAGATCATCAAACCCCACATTGAACTCATCTTTAGTCAGGACGTTCATACTAGCACAAAATAGGAAGCGATTTAAAAATGTTGCTGTTCAGACAAAAGAAAAAATTATAGAAATTATAAGGCTCCCATATAGCCGATCATAAATCCTTCTTCTGCAGAGTTGATCTCATCATCCTCTCGCAGCCCATAGATAGCTTCCTCATCATAAAACTCCTCTTCCATCATGCTCACCTCCTAGTGTCAAATTCCGTATCTGTTGGAAACAGAGGTTCCGTATCGTATCATGGCTCAAGTCTATCATAGTGAATACCTCCGGACAAGCAGGAAGGGGGTTTCTCCTGCTTATCCTTACCCTAAATCATGGCCAAGCTCATTTATATATCTCACACACCCAAGAACAATGTCCAGTGCAAGTGCACAATGACCAATAGTGAAGAATTTGAAGGAATTAAACCTTAATCCTCTGTCCTGTGGTAAACTATATATACCACAACAACTATCGAAAAACTATGAAGCGCGTAAAGATAATTGTCCAGGGCAGCGTTCAGGGCGTCTTCTTCAGATATTTCATCCAAAAGAATGCCTCCTCATTAGGCCTAAAAGGTACCGTAAAAAATCTAGATAATGATAAAGTAGAGATCATAGTAGAAGGAGAAGAGAACAGACTGAAAGCATTGATTCAACTCTGCCAGCAAGGACCTCCAGCTGCAGAAGTGGAAAAAGTAGATGTTGAATACCAAGATTATGAAGGCAATCTCGAAGATTTCTCAGTGGATTATTAGAAATCAGCCAACGTTTTGGTTCTTTCTTTATACTCGACAATCGTCGTATTGCCTCCCTCGCCGGTGCTTTTCGTCAGGTTAACAAAGCCTTGCTCTTCCAATGCTTTAATCTTCCTCTGAAACGTCTTGTATACAGACTTCCCACCCGCTTCAGTATATAATCTAAACAGCTCTCCTATCTTTTTCTTAGAGTTCTTCTTCACGATGCTCAGGATGACTTTATCTTCATTTTTCAGGTCAGTGCTTCGAAGAGTCTCAAACTCATCTCTTTTAGCAAGAGATTCCTTAGCATGGTCTGAAGTTATTTTTCGGGAAGCTTTGTTCTCCGCAGCATCTCCACAGTCTTTCAATAAATGGATACCGACGCGAACATCTTGTAAGCTTGCAGCCTTTTGAACGACCATCTCAAATGCTTCGGTCTCCCAGACATCAGGAAAAAAAGCATATTCAAGCCTCTGCTTCAATATGCCAGACATCTCATCAACATTATAGGGCTTGAATTCAATCAGCTCTGGCATCAATCTTGAGGTGATCCGATCGTCCATACCTTCTAAGTAAGTCCGGTAATTCGTGATTAAGATGATCGTCTTCCGGTAGATATCCTCCAGAAGGGTATAGATGAAATCACTATCTTCAGCTTTGTCGATCTCATCAAACACAAAAACAACCTTTCTCTTGTTCAGCTGCTTCACGATCTCCTTGAACAATTCATCAGTCTTCTTATTCTGTGTAAAACGATAGCCAAGCTGCTCACAGATCTCAATGACAACTTTATAGCTGGTATTCTTCTGCCAGCAATTGACATAGATAGGGATGATATCATCACTCTTCTCCTCAAGCTCTTGCAAGACCTTTTTGCAGGCAACAGTCTTGCCCACTCCAGGAAGGCCATGGATAAGCAGATTCTTCCCATTTCTGTCAGAAAACAATGGTTGGACCGCAGCAGCAACTCTTCGCTGTTCCCCCTCTCTATAAGGGATGATCTTCGGGACAAATGCAAAGTCCAGAGCATCGATATTCTTGAACAGACTCTCATCCGCTTTCAATATCTTATCAAACACACCCATAGAAACAAGCATATCTCAATGGTTTTTATAGTTAACGATGAAAGCTTCTGCCGCCGCATTTATGGCAGAACTTGTCAAAGTGCCTCATCACTGCTCCACAATGTGAACAATATTTTACATTCTTGCCATGAGGCTGCTTAGGAGGATGATGCTCATGCACAGCATGCTGGTGATGCTGTCCTTTCTGGGAATAATTCTCTTTTGCCACTTTTGGCTTTGATCGCATCCCGGAAAACATCCGAAAACTGCCGAACAGAAGAAAACCAGCACCGACCCAGATGAACAGCATGAACTTCTGGACATCTAAGGACTCATTGACCGTGCCAACATAATAGGAAAAGCCGATAAGAAACGCTCCGACAAGCGCGAAAATGCTCCCAGGAATTCTCATATCCTTGTCTAAGAAAAAGCCTTATTTAAACTTTTTTAATGCCGTTCATGTAGGGACGCAGCACTTTCGGAATAACGACGCTCCCATCTTTCTGTTGAAAATTCTCAATAATTGCCCGTAAGGCTCGAGAAGTCGCAATCGCAGTGCTATTCAGTGTATATACATACTCTTTTTCAGCACCCTTCTTATACTTGACATTCAATCTGACTGCCTGATAACTTGTACAGTTTGAACAGGAAACTGCTTCCCTATATCTTTTCTCTCGGGGCATCCACACTTCCAGGTCATATTTTTTAGCAGCGACAATGCCTATGTCTCCAGTACAGATATTCACGATCCGATAAGGCAGTTCCAATGCCTTGAACAGTTCCTCAGCATTCCCTATGAGCTCTTCAAAATGCTCCCAGGAATCCTCTGGCTTGCAGAAGATGAACTGCTCGACTTTATTGAACTGATGCACCCTGAACAGCCCCTTAGTATCAAGACCATGGCTGCCTATTTCCCGTCTGAAACAGGCACTCACTCCAGCATATTTGACAGGCAGCTTTTCAATAGTTTCATCCATGAATAATGCACCGATAGCATGTTCAGATGTCGCAATAAGATACAGGTCATCATTATCGATCTTATACATGACTTTCTCAAAATCCTCCAGGTCAGTTACTCCTTCATAAGGCTTTCTCCGCAGCATGAAAGGCGGCTCAACTAACGTATATCCTTTCTCAACAAGGGAATCGATAGCGAATTTCTGCAATGCCAATTCAAGCAATTTGATCTTATCTTTCAGATAGTAGAAGCCGGCTCCGCTCACCATGGCAGCTTTCTTGAAATCAGCCTGATCGTTCTTCTCAAGCCATTCCCCATGGCTTATGAGCTCGAAATCATGCTCTTTTTTCTTCCCTACTTCTCTGATGACTTCATTTTCAGTATCATCCTTGCCTATGGGGACGCTTTCATGTAATATATTAGGCAGCCGCATCCTTTTCCCTTTGATCTCTTGAGCAAGCTTCCCGCTTTTTTCCTCTAAACTCTTGATCTTTTCAGGGATGGATTTAGCTTCAGCTAATTTCTCAGAGATATCCTTGCCAGCTTTCTTCAGTTCATTGATATCTGCAGTGAGCTTGTTTCGGGTATGCCTTAATTTCTGGGATTCCTGCAATAATTCCCGATAAGAAGCATCTTTTGTGATGATCTCATCTACCCAGGAGAGCTTTTCATTGTCCCCTCTCTTCTCAAGATCCTTGCGAATGATCTCAGGATGCTCCCGGATAAATTTCATGTCAAGCATATCTGGCAACAATCCCACGTAGTTTATAATCTTTTTCCAAAATATTAATAAACCGCTCTTCCTGATTACTATAAAAAAGGGGAAATGATGAAGAAAGCGCAGCAAGCTGTAGAGTTTCTTATGAATTACGGTTGGGCCCTAATCATATTCCTCCTCATTGTTGCAGTATTGACTTACGCAGGGGTCCTTAACTGGGCATTCCTCTCTCCCCGCACATGCATCTTTCCAGCAGGCATCTCATGCCGGGATTTCGAGATCAGGCAGACAGATGACGAGATAGCCATCGCCTTCAAGAACAGTTTAGGTGCGGATATAACAGATGTCTCTATCTTCATTCCAGGGTGCGTCGGTGACGGCCCTCTGCTCAACATCAAGAACGATGATAGATTCATAGGCATCATGACAGACTGCCCTGTAACAGATGGGGTGGTGGATACTCCTGCCTTCGTGAGATATACCAATATCCAATCAGGCCTCACCTTCACTGTAGAAGGGCACCTCCAGACCCGGGTCGGCTGGGGCAAGCAGTCCTCTTCCATAGGTAATGATCCAGTGAGCTGTCCGGTCCCCTTACCAGTATGTAGAGACGGAAACATAGAAGATAACGCCTGCATCTTCACCTTCACTCCTGAAAGTCAGAACCACCCAGCATGCACAGAAGTATGCGACGGCAGCGGTAATTGTGTAGAGTGCACCACAAAAACGCACTGCGCAACAAAATTTATCGGAACAGATGACAATTGGGAATGCATTGATTACACTTGTGTACCAGTTCCATTAGCACAAGGCGAGATACTGTCTGTGACCATACAAGGAGCCGCTGATCATTGGTTCTCAGGAGTAGAACCGTTCCAGCAAAACTGGAAAGATTTTGGATATGCAGTGTTTGTGACTGAACAAGCTGCAGGTTGCTTAACAGGCTCAAATTGTGGGACAATTGAAGAGATTCGAACTACCTGCTGGAACGACTGCCCAGTTGATTCAGGCCAGGACTGCATGCAGATCGCTGCAACAATAGCAGAAACACCTTTTACAGAAGCAGTATGCGCTGGAACAGGTTTCGGTCCTGCCAATGCCAATACAAAACAAGACTGTACGCTCAACGAAGAATATTTCATCTATGAAAATCCCTGCGCATGCTTTGTAGCATGGGAAAAGCCCTGGTTGTGTCCATAATGAACAAAGAACTCGTTGAAAAGATCCGGAAACAGCTGAGAGAGGGAAAATCTCAGAGTGAGATAAAATCTAACTTTGTACATAGAGGGAACGACATCCTTCAGGTAGAGTCAGCAATTAGCGACGCACTTTTTCGGAATAGGATAATGGAGGCTGAGGCCCATCCGAAACATGTAAGCAAGAAACTCCTGATGGTAGCATTGATATTGCTTCTTGGCGTCACATTGTTCCTTCAGACAGATACGATCAGAGAAGAGGATCCATTGGAGTTTCTTAATGAGACATTCACGGATCGCGATACTCCTCTCACCGAAGAAGAGATAGGGGAGCTTAAGGAAAAAGGTATCGATGTTTCACTCTTGGCGAGATTAGGGGGAGATAGCAGCGACTCAATCGATCCGAGGGCTGAAGTAAGATGGTGTACAACAAATGCAGTCTGGACAGACCCCATAGTAGATTCAGATGATCCATTGATTGTTCGAGGTTTTGTGGCCTATGGCACAACAAATATCTGCCACGCTTCCCCGGATAAGGCCCCTAGGCTGGGATATTATTTCACCAAAAACAATAATTTCATCTGGGAGCTCCGCATGATTGACGGCGGTCTTGACAAATTCCAGATCAAACCTTTACTTTCTTAAGATGATATAGATAGAGACTCCAAAGAAAAGGATGATGAACGTTAGATAGACCCAAGGCGTGAAGAATTTCCTCTCCATCTGGTTGATCCAAACCAGGACCCTCTCCATAGTGCTCAATCCAGTCAATTCAATCATGGTCTGAGTATTCTCACTGTAGCTATTCCCGTCTTTATCCTTATAATTCACGATGATCCGAAGGTCATTCTCTCCAGCTTTCAGATCTTTTCCTTTCATATCAACGACAATCTGCCTGTTCCCCACCAATTCCTCGATGTTCCATGTCCGTTGATAATCATCATGATCGAGGATGATCTCAATATCATAGGCATTTCCGTAAGAATCTTTTTTCAATACAAACTCTAGTACATATTCATCCTTGTAACCAATAGTAACAGGATGCTGTATCTCCACAATCTCCACGGACGGCTTTTCCAGGACCCGATAAGAGATCCGTTGTGTTCCCAGGACCTCATCTGAGCGTATCATCATGACCGCTTCCCGCTTTCCCGGTTCATTCCCAGGCAGAGTAAATGAAACTTTTTTCTCCTGAGCTATTCCCAGGCTCAATTCCTGACAGCTCTTATCAAGGCAGATAGACAATTTCTCAAAGAAGGTATTTCCTTCGTTCACCACATCACATCTCAAGATGCTCTCTTCCCCTAGATAAAATTCCTCTTTGGCCAGGACACATTCCAAAGCAATATCTTTAGCATAGCTTTTGCCATTGCTCTCCTGCCTCTCTTGTAGGATATCCTCGATATCATTCCTGCTCAGGATGACTTCATCAGGATGCACCAGGAATGAGCCTTTCTGGCTGACATTCTGCGCTGTATAGATCAAAACAGGGAAAGTATAATAATATCCCTCTTCCAGTTGGCCAATACGGACAATCCAGGAGACCTCTTTCTCCTCACCAGGCTCCAAGACAACAAATCGAGCACCATTATCTTCAACAATCATATCTTTTGATTTCACAAGGCGCAATTCTTCAGAGACATAGTAATCATTGGTATTTTTCACAAAGGCATTGATAAGATTGTATGAATTGAATCCGATGCTTCCCCTCTCAGCAACTACCTGAAGGGTGATGCCTGTTTCTATATCTCCTTCAAAATCAAGAAGAGTGGTGTCAAAATCAATGATGCTTGTCCTTACTTCAACACTCTTTCCCAGCCAGCTTAATCCGACCGCGGGCTCGGTTGCATCCACACTCTCCCTTAATTTGATATGAGTAGGATCGATAAAGCCCAGTTGCCCATAGGTAACATCATAGGCGACCCAGCCATAATCAGGGAAATACACCTCTGCCCAGCCATGTGCCCCCCATTTCTCAGGAAACAGCGGTGACTCAGTATATGCTATTCCGGACACAAATCTGGCAGGAATCCCCAGGCTGCGGGCCATCGCGAGAAACAAATTTGTCAATTCATCACAGACCCCCTTCCTTTCCCGCAACACCCAAGATGCAGGTTGGGCAACAGATGCAGTAAGTGTGCTGAGGTTATATTGGATATTGGTGCCAGACCATGCAGCCAGTTTATGGACAGCTCTGAACAGATCATCCTCTCCGCTTGCTAGAGTACTGGCTAAGATGATGATATCTCCATTATCAGAATCGATAGTAGCAGAGGGCAGGGTATACTTCCTCAATTCTCTGGGAATGTTTTCGATAGGAAAATCAACCTTCCCCTTCACTTTGTTGCGCACACTCTTCAATCGCACATCTGTATCGATCAAGAAAGAATACTCTCCGAAATAAGGTCTGTCCCAGAAAAAAGGCACAACACCGTTCTGGACATTCGTCTCAGGATTAGTGGTAAAGCGCAATATCTCTTGCCGATGATCTTCAATAGGGAAGAACGAGACATTCGCTCCGATATATTTGATCAAGGCACCTGCCCTCTCTTCCTCAACGATAAAGTCGCTCGAGATCTTCACATTCACATCAACGGTGTCAGCGTGGAAGAACCATTGGGCATAGCTATAAGGGACAAGCACTAGGAGAAATACTATCACCAAACTTTTTTTCATACTCTTCCTTTATAAGGCTCGTATATAAAATTTACCCCGAAAAGACAGAAAGAATAGAATCAGGACAGTGACGCCGGCTGCCTTAGGGGGCTTTATGCCCCCTTTGTGCTCCTACAAGAATCAAAGATTCTTGAGGTTCCGAAATCATTTGATTTCGGTAACTTTGCCGAGGATTTTGAAAATCCTCACAAAAACCTTTTAAACTAAATAGTCGTTCTTGACATCCATGCCGAGGTCGCACACGTTAAGATTTTGCTGACGCAAAATCCACTGGCGCGACTCGTCATTCCATGCCGAGGTCGCATAACCTGGTATTGCGCAGGATTGCTAATCCTGTTTCCTCACGGATATGTGGGTTCAAATCCCATCCTCGGCGTAGCCTTGGGGAACTTTTAGTTCCCCTTTGTGCTCTTCTACGAGATACTGAGAAACTCAAAGAGTTTCTGGTATGCTCAGAAATCTTCGATTTCTGACATCTTTGAAAGACCTCAAGACCATCCTCGGCGTTTTTTTTCTTAAGAAAATACTTCATAACAAAGAGAGAAGCCCATTCTGAAATTTTTTACATATCCTTTCCGAATCAGTTAGGCACCAGAAGTTGGCGCGCGTTAGAGTTACATATTAGTAATAAAAAGCTATATATTAGTACCATTAGACTACAAATTAGTATAAAATTATTACATAATAGTAGATAAGGCTTACAAAATAGTATATTAGTAGTTACATAATAGTAACCTTTATAAATAAATCAGCCTATTAGTAGCCTAAATTGGATATTCGGGAGAGAACTGAAGTAATCAGCGAAATTTCTAGACTGTTAAGTGGGTTAAGGGAAGATGAAAGAAGGCAAATTCTCGTCAATATCGAGAGTCTGCAAGAAGATATTCCTATTTCCGCATTCAGATCCCCCATTTCTGGTTTGGAAGTTATTGTCAAGTTTCTCAAGGAAAACGCAAGAAGAACGACAAAAGAAATCGCAAAGATCCTCAACAGGAAACTCACAACTATCTATACAACCTACAGTGCGACAAAGATCAAACATCCCGAGCCCTTAGACCTCACAGGACGAGGAATTCTCATTCCCACACAAATTTTCCAAAATCGTCGTTATTCCATTCTTGAGTCGCTTGTTGCCTTCCTGAAGGAGAACAAGCGCTTCTCATTACACGAAATTGCCGCTCTCCTGAATAAGCAATACAACACCGTCAAGACAGTCTATCGGCGGTATATGATAAAGAGACGTGGTAGAGCTAAGAGTGAAAGAAAAAAATAAGGTGATAGAGTCATTGAAAAGGGCTTTTGCTAATAAGAGCTCTGTCCTAGTTTTAGCTGTACTCTTAGCCACCATGCTCTTCGCTGCTTTGCTTTATTTCAACCCGACCATAACAGGATTTGCAGTATTTGACCAGAATGAGATCTCAGAAAAAGTGGAGTGGAATCTGGACAAGACAACACAGAAGACTATCACGCTGAATGCGACAAAAGAACTGACAGCTATCTCCATATCCGGTGAATTGAACGGTTCTGCTAGGGTCTATCTCCTTTACAATGATGAGAGATATCTTATCTTCGACGGATCGAACGTTACGTCGCTAGTCTATCCACTGCAAGCGAACGTATCAAATGCATCCATAACAACCATCTTGAAATATCAATCAGGGACAGCATTCGACCCTGATGATGACGGCATCTCTCTGGATACAGAAGCGATCGACTTCACCGTAAATGAATCTAGGATAAACGAAACCTTAAACGCATCCAATCTCTGCACAGTATGGGCAGCAGAACAATCTCTTTGCCATGGCTCATCTTCATGCTGTGATTTCCTCGATCTCAACCAAGATTCAGAGGACTGGGATGATGCATTCTATCTCACCTCCAAACAGCCCTCTTACAGTGTTTCAGCCCAGATTTTCTATATAGACTACAGCCTTGATCCTAAAAATCCATATACAGATTTCTATTCAAGCAGCAAAGCCACCTTGCCTGCATTCTTCTACAAAACCCAAGGCACCTTCACAGCAGAGTGCACGGATACGTGCACATTGTCAGGAATCAAAGGATCCTCTTTCACCTTGCTTATTGAGATAGATGACGGTTCCATGACCATAGATGGACTGCAGTACTCACTTGATTCAGCAACAAATTCACCGCCTTCCTTCCAGGATCTCCCAAATCTTACCATAGAGAAGGACTCAACCTATATGTTGAATCTTTCTGACTATGTCTCTGATAGCGAGGGAGATATCTTGACCTATAAGGTGTTCCAGCTGGATAACATAAGCATAAACTTCTCAGGAAATCTCGCATACCTGACTCCAGATCCAGGCTATAGGGGGCAGGCTTCAACATTTATCATAGCAAATGACTCACAAGCGATCGGTATTTCCAACATCTTCACCATAATGGTGGAAGAGACTGAAGAGCCATTCAAACCCATAAAGCAAGTAGAGCTTGGAAAGCCTGTTACGTGGAGAAAACGCCTCTCAGCAACCAAGAATCTTACCTTCAATCTCACACCGCATGCCTACAATATCTCAGTGAAGCAGATCATCACAGATATCTCTCTGAAAATTCCAGAAAGATTCATCGCCATAGCAGGAAAATCTCTGAAAAAGTACAATAACGACACCTTCATCAAAGTGAAGCAGAAGCTGCTCAAGGCCCAACAGCAAGACATACAGCTGAACATTGAAAATACCACAGGAACAGTCGAGATTGAGTACATGACAGAAGGCCCTGAAGCATTTGAGTCTTCTCTCGACAACGGAAAACAAGTAATCATCAGTTCAGAGGTCCATTATGAGGATATAAAAGCATTCACCACCATAAGAGAAAGCTCTCTCAGCTCGATCAATCTCTTCCACGTCATCAATGGTACCAAGCAAAAGATAGCGTTCAACGCATCCGATACTGATGGAGATTCATTATACGATTACATCGAGTGGACCATTCCCCATTTGAGCAACCAGACCTATGAGATCATATACATCTCAAAAGCAGAACACTTGGATACAAACAGGACATTCATTGCTGACATAACTGACAAAGTAGAAAGCAGGGATGGTGATTGGATAGCTGTCCCAGATAGCAATTACGTAAGGATTACGTTCGAAAGAAAACTCTCAAAAGGCCGCGACATCACGATCTTCGCGAGATCGAATGATTCCGCAACTGTGGAAGTATTCCTCGAAAACTCCACAGACCAACTCGCTAATTTTGGCTCCATCAATATAGATCAGCGCTACCAGATATTCCTCAATAATCTCACTCAAGAAGCAGATACATTCGATTTATTGGTAAGTGGAGGGACAGTTGAGTTTGATTATATCGTTGATCCAGCTGTCGGAGTGAATATAACTCAGCCTGACGCAGCTGCTCCAGGAATGGACGTTGTCGTGCAATTCGTCGGAACAAGCTTTGATGCTACTGATACAGTGACCGTAAATACAACAGATATCATTGTTGGACCAATAACAGTCACTGATCAAACTGGTGCTGTAGTCTCTTCAGGAGGCCGCGTCTTAACGACAGTCTTCTTTATCAGCGATGTAGCGACAGATCAAGATGTGCAGGTGAATATCACCGGTTCAACAATCCCGAATCCATTCAAGATTATAACACCAACAACTGGTTCAGGTAATTTCACCGGCGCTTCCGGAACAGTAACAATTGGTGATGGCAATAACGGCACGCGGACACAAGGTGGAGCGATAATTCTTGACAGCCTCATTATACCATCGGGTGTGACAGTAATAGTTGATACCTCTGATCCCGATGCCACCGCAAGCAATGGAAATCAGGGATTCCTTCCTGCAGTGATATTAGTTGACGGCCCCGTAAACATCTCTGGAACGTTGAACATAAGCGGCCAAGATGGAGCAGTTGGTGCAAGTGCAGGAACCGGCGGAGCAGGCGGAGATGGAGGTCCAGGAGCAGGCGGAGGAGGTTCTGCTGGAGGAGACGGTACAGCTGCCATAGGTGCTGGAGGAGATGGATTCTCAGGCGGCGGCGGCGGAGCGAGAGGCTCAGGCGGAGATGGCGGAGATGGCGGAGCAGGCACTGGCGGGCCAGGAGTGGCTGGCGGAGATGGCGGCGGCGGAGATGGCGGCTATCCAATGTTTGGTGATTCACCCTTGGGAGGCCAAGGTGGTGAGGATCCTGGAGGAAGTGCAGGAAGTACTGGAGCAGGCGGTTCAGGAGATCCTTTCGGTACCCAAGCTACAGCAAGTGCTGGAGTGAATACTGCTGGAGAAGGAGGTGCAAGCGGCGCTGGTGAGAGCGGCGGAGCTTCCGGCGGAGGCGGAGGCGGATTTGGAACAGCAGGTACAGATGGCCAACAGCAATCCGGCGGAGATTTAAACGAACAAGGCTATGGCGGTTTGGTAGCAGGAAATCAATTCTTAGTTCCACTCTCAGGAGGTTCGGGTGGATCAGGAGGTTCTCCAGATGACGGAGGCTCCGGAGATAGGATGGGGGGAGGAGGCGCAGGTGGAGGAGGAAGTGTCCTTATCTACTCACCAATTGAAATCAGAATAACCGGTTATATCTTATCAGAAGGTGGAGATGGTGGAAATGCTGGTCCCGGAGGAACTCAACGTGCCGGCGCAGGAGGAGGAGGTTCAGGCGGTGCAATAACACTTCAATCTCCAATAATCAACAATACGGGCCTTATCAATACCACAGGAGGAGGAGCAGGAACCTATGGAGGAACTGGCGCTGCAGGTGGAACAGGCGGCTTAGGAAGATTGAGGATTGATGGTGCTCGAGACTCAACCTATTTTGGATCTGGATCAACTTATGGCAGCGGTTTCATAGGTCCTGCGTTAACTGAAATTGAAGTAGACCAAATCTCAGGAATTGCGGCTGCTTCTTCAACCGTTGATATCAGAATAATAAATTCACTTGGCACCGATTATTACAAGACAACAGCAGATAGTGATGGAGACTTTACTATCACTCCCGCATATAGAAAGGGGTTGAACTATATCTCAGCCATGCAAAATACAAGCAGCGATACTTATTCAGTTATGGGATCTGCCTCAGTTGGAGTCTTTGATTACACACCACCACCGAATATTACCGCCTTGGATTATCCACCAGATGTATCTTTTGTCAATGATGTTCCTCTCGACTATAACTTCACCGTTCATGATGATCAATTCATTGCAAACTGCAGCCTTTGGACAAATATGAGTGCTACCTGGACACTCAATACAACAATAGTACCAACAACAAATAATTCCCAGACATACAATATTACCCTAATTGTTCCAGATGGGAAGTTTAAATGGAATGTGCAGTGCTACGATAATGCATCCGGGTCCTCTTGGTTCAGCACAAATTACACCTTTACATTGGATTCAATCAAGCCAGAGGCGACAATCATATCAATTGATCCAAATCCAGCAAATCAGACATTGGACAATGTGACTGTTGAATGGGCTGCTTCCGATATCCATCTGCACACCGCTTACGTAAATGTAACGTATCAAGATGGCTCCTTTATCAGCCAGTACACTGATAATTTCACCTTGACAACGATCAACCTCTCTGATGCAGGGAACTATACGATAACCTTATTTGCGAATGACTCAGCCGGTAACATCAATACGACATCAAGCATATTGACAGTAATTGACAGAATTCCGCCGAATATCACCCTGATCAATCCAACGAATAGGACGTATGATATGGATGGCAACATCAATTTCACGTTTAATATAACAGATTTCTCATCTATCTTGAACTGCAGCCTCTTGTTCAGCGGAATCCCGATATCTTCTAATACAAGTGTCAATAAGAGCATTGCACAGAAATTTAGACAGACGAATATGGCTGATGGAGATTATATCTGGCATATCAGCTGCACCGATGCTGAAACCAATCTCGGCCGCTCTTCAAACTGGACAGTGATTGTCGATAAAACCTTACCAACAGTCACGCTCAATTATCCCGAAAACAATAGGTATTTCTCCCAATTAACGCTTCAGATGAACCACACGCCGGATGATCCCGGAGTGGCAGATCATCTAGAGGCATGTGAGCTTTGGACTAATTTTTCAAGCAGCTGGCAGCTCAATCAGACAGAATATTCTCCAAAATCAGACCAGAACAACGGATTTGACTTTGTCACGCTGTCTGAAAATGTCTACAGCTGGAATGTCGTCTGTAACGACACGGCGAAGAACATCGGCTGGGGCACAGCAAATTACACCTTTACTGTTGATATCACAAACCCAACTGTTGAATTTATCTGGCCTACCCCCATAAACAACAGTAATCAGACCTCTTCAAGCCTGACCATAAATGTCAGCCACACCGAGATCCATCCCGAAATCCTGGTGCTTCTCATCAACTCTTCAAGAAATGTCACCAAGCCTTACAGCGGATCATTCACCAATATGACCCTCACTGATCTTGACGATGGCATATACACAGTCAGGGTAGGCGTAAATGATTCTGCAAAGAATATCAATTATACAGAGATAAGACTTATACGTATCGATGCAACACCCCCACAGCTTTATCTGGAATCACCCCTTAATGATACCTGGAAGACGAGCACGAGTGTGGACTTCAATTACAACACATCGGATAATCTCATTGGTGTAGAGAACTGCACACTCTATATAGCCGGAACTCTGAATGACACCAGTTCATCGATAACAGAAGGCATTTCCCAACAGCTCTCCGCAAATATAGGCAACAGCTTCAGTAATGAATGGTATGTCAGCTGTATTGACAGGCTTGGAAACACCAATGACTCAGAGACAAGGATAATCAAAGTGGATATTACGTTCCCCGGCATGGAGGATGAAGCCATTAACGGTACAGAGTTTGATGTCAATGACCATATCTGCCTCAACGTCACGGCTTCAGATACCTATTCAGGTGTTGCCCAGGTACTGGCAGAGATTGACTATCCTACATCCGGTTTGACTAATGTTTCCCTATCAAATTCAAGTACCTGTAAAGGTGCAGGTGGAGCTGTCTGGGCAGCAGCATTGCAGCTCGTCGAGGACAAGAACTATAATTGGAGCAGGACCTTTGCTGTTGACATAGCAGGGAATGTGAATATCACCTATCCTCCAACAATCCTTAATTGGTCAGCAAATGCAACAATCTTCCTCAATACCACGATTCTGCAGCCAACGATTAATTTCGTACTCAATGAATCATCAAATTCCATTAATGTCAGTTATTTGCAGCAATGTAACGTAAGTTGCCGTGATGATTCTAGCGCATCATGCGAAGGCATCTATCTCTTCACCGATTACTTCGAAGGTTCATGGAACACTATAACGACGACGACGCAGACATTCATCAGCAGCCTTGATAATTACTCCTGCGGTACGCTTGCAGCGGAAGAATCATGCCAGCAGACCTTCAATGTGACCATAGGCAGAGAATCAGGAGGGTCTACCTACAGGATGAGGTGCCGGACCTCATCGACAAACGCACCATCAGATTATTCAGTCGAGTTTAATCTCACTGTAAATGATTATCCTGTGGCCAAAATGCTTTATCCTACAAACAACGAATGGCTTCATGGAATCGAGATTATCAACGTTTCAACAAGTACTGATGACAGAGAAATAACACAGTATATCTTTGAGGTGGACAACAACACTGACTTTGACTCACCGACACTGCTCTGCGACACCCTCAATACAGGAGCGCAGGGTACTGCATCTACGGGCAATCTCACAGGAACCTATGGCCAGTCAGGAGGAAACTATACTAATACAACACAGAACGACACTTCCTACTGGTTCGTTGGCAATAGTGGTTCGTTTTCCATAAATGCCTATGCAGTCGCAACATACAATCTGTCAAAGACAGGCGTTGCGGAAGAGGATCTCACAGCACTTTCCTTCAGCATGGTCTATTGTCACAGCGGAAGTGATTATCCAGGGGTGGAATGTGCAGGAACAGCAGCAACTGGTTCAGTCGATGGCACACAGCAGGTAGAGGCATTCAACTATTCTAACAGCCAGTGGACGGATATTGGAGACTTAAGGACGGATGATGCAGGGAACGAGATTTACGACGAGTTTAGCGTGCCAGGAAATCTTTCAGACTTCATCAACGATACGAGCGATGAGATCCGTATCAGATATGAGATGGATTATATTAACGCCTTCGCTGAAGACCGCAGTTTCCTGGTCATCGATCATGCGATCCTTGATATCAGCTATGACCTGGGCCTGGACTCCTGTTCTTTTGACACGACAAACCAGACGCAATGTGATGAAGAATCACAGACCTGTTATCTGCGATTGAATGTGACAGATTCAGATGGCCTAAGGAATTCAACATACATCACTATTAGCATAGATAACATCGGTCCGACAACCACCCTTCTCAGACCGATCAATTTCACGAATATAACTGCGAGCACCTATCTCATGAATGTTTCAGTACAGGATGTTGGATCTGGTGCCGATACCATCACTTACCTCTACAGAGAAAACAATACTGCTTCATGGAACTCATTATGCACACGTTCTACTACTCCCTATAACTGCACCTGGGACCTCTCTTCACTTGAGGAGGGCCGAAACTATCAGCTGAGGGCATATGCGAATGATTCCGAAAGCAATCTTGGCGGCAACGATACTGCTATGAATATCACCCTGGACAGGCTCGGCCCTATTATCACTCTGAATGCTCCTGGAAACAACACCTGGAACCTGGACGACATAATCTTCAATTATACGGTGAATGACATTCATTCAGATATCGCGAGCTGCAGCCTGCTGATTAATTCCATCACCAACCAGACCAATACCACTATTACCGAGGGAGCAGACCTTAAATTCACCATAAACGGCATAGCCGATGGATATTACACCTGGAGAGTGTTATGCAAGGATATGCTGGACAATGTAAATAACTCAGAGATAAGGATCCTCAAAGTGGATAATTCAGGGCCGACGAGCACAGTCATCAATCCCCCGGATTTCACCAATATCTCTGGCTCTTACACGGTGAATGCGACCGTCACCGATGCAGGCAGCGGCGTCAATACTACTCTCTTCTACTATCGCCAGAATCTCTCCGCATCCTGGATGCTCATCTGTTCAGATGAGACATCTCCCTATGAATGCAATTGGGATACCAGCTCTTTGCCAGAGGCCGTAAGCTATGAAGTGAGGGCATATGCGAATGACAGCTTGGGGTACATTGGGGATAATGACACTAATACGAACATTTCTGTTGACCGGACGTCACCAGTAATTAACCTCCTTGCCCCAGGGAACAATTCACAGGATGTTGACGGCATCGTTGACTTCAATTTCTCAGTGACTGATGCATTATTGGGAGTGCCGAACTGCAGCCTCATCATCAACGGTTCAGTCAATAGGACTGCTTTCGGAATCCAGGAATCTTCCGCTGAGAACATAACCCTAGACAATCTGGTGAATGGCTTCTATCACTGGAATGTCAGCTGTTCCGATGATGCAGGCAACACAAACACTTCTGACACGCGGGCAGTCACCATAGCGCCCGATGCAGATCCGCCGAATGTCTCTCTCAACTCTCCTACAAATAGTTCAACTATCTCGAACCAAGATGTGGCCCTCACTTATACCGTGACCGATGCCCTCTCAGAAATATCAAACTGCAGCTTATTCTTCCTGGAGACATTTAATCAGACCAATTCCACGGCAGTCACAGAAGGCGCATCAAATGTCTTCAATGTTTATAATCTTGACAATGGGAATTACTCGTGGCGTGTTGAATGTACTGATACAGCAGTCTCTCCGAATACAGGAGCGAGCGGAACCTACAATTTCACAGTAAACAACTTGCCTTCAATGAGGATAAACCTTACTGCAGATCAACTACAGTATGAAGTTGGAGAGAGAGCATCTCTCAATACTTCAACTAGTGACGAGTTCGGCAACCCGATAAATACAACAGTCACTACAGATATCATCTTAGGGAATACCAGCACGCCATGGTGGAACACCTCCTGGAAGAGGAGGAAGCCGGTTTTCATAAATGACACTACCGGATCTTACAGGGCAGATGTATTAGTGAACGTTAATGTCAGTGGCCTGGGGGGCTATATCACTGACTGCACTAACGAAATAAGGGTTGTAGGCAACAATTCGCTGAGCTTTTCAGATGTCCCGGTCAATATAGTAGGAGGCGACAACTCGACGTACTGCGACATCACCTTTAGGGGCAATGTCTCCGCAAGTGCAGTTGATGAGAACACTTATTTCGTGTACTACAATAATTCTGGTGCAGCTGATCCTGGCCATGGCCTTATGAATATAACGGAAAATGTCACTTTTGATACTTTCGAGGCTGATTTCGGTAATTGGACAGACCAAGGAGGGACTTGTCTCTATGTACGGAATCAGGATGTTACTCCATCCGCTACAACTGGATTTGGTAATACAGGAGGGCAAGGGTTTGACCATACTTTAGGTACTTCTTCTGGATGGTATATCTATGTGGAGGCCTCTGGAAACGTGTGCCAGGGCGGAGATACTGAAGCAGATGTGGTAAGTAATTCTTTCACAGCCGGTTCGGCAAGCACAACGTTATCATTCTGGTTCCAGATGCATGGAAATGCTGTCGGAACACTGCATGTTGATGTCAATGATGGTGGGTGGAACAATGACCTCTGGACACAGGTTAATCAGAATCAGAGTTCGCCTCTTGATCCCTGGGCATTTGCTCAGGTTGACCTTAGTGCTTACTCAGGGCAATTACAGGTGAGATTCAGATATGATGGAGTGACTGGGTGGCAGGCAGACCAACTGCTTGATGATATCAATATAACAGTAGGCAATCGGATCAGTAATGGTCTGGCGTCGTATACAGGAGAGACAGAGGAATTTATACAGGAAAACACAAGCGTGACAGGGGATGATGGATATTGGATTTGGTCTTGGAATACTTTTGGTCAGAGCTTCGGTAATTACTCTGCTGTTTCACTATCGACCAGCCAAGACTATGACGATGGCTCGGATTATACACTCTTTGAAATCATACCCGACACCTCAAACCCCCGGATTTCATTGAATTATCCTTACAATAATTCATGGAATAATACTAACAGTTTGACTTTCCATTACACTCCGACAGACAATGCCCACCACTTTGCAAATTGCTCCTTGTACTTCAATAGCATATTAAATAAGACAAATACAACATCAATTTCTGACGCACAGCAAAATAGTTTCTCGCTTTCAGGTATTGTTGTAGGAAAGCATAATTGGAGCATCTCCTGTTTCGATATTTCCGGAAATCAGAATTCTTCTGAAACAAGGTTCTTCTTCATAGATCAGACCCCCCCTTCAATAAATCTAGATTGGCCTATCGATGGCTATAATACCACTACCTCGATGCTTGATCTGAACTTTACAGCATTTGACAACATGGATACGGGTTTGACATGCAATATCACGTTGGATAATGTCATGCTTTCATCTATAGGGGCAGCAAATGGTACTCTATCAGGCGCAAACGCTGAGGATCTCACAAATAGTCTCCATAGGTGGAACGTCACTTGTCAGGATAATGCAACGAATGTCAACACCAGCCTCACCAGAACATTTATTGTCGATAGTATCGCTCCGACAATTGAATTAAACAAACCGTCTAATGACAGTTGGGATAATTCAGGATTGATAGAATTCAACTTTACAGCAACCGATACTTATCTGCACCGATGTGAACTGTGGGGAAATTTCAGCGCTTCTTGGTTGAAGAATCGGACAGTATATGGTCCACCTTCTGGTTCGGAGACAAACTTCAGCAAAGTGACTATCCCTGATGGCATCTATTACTGGGGAGTCAACTGCTCGGATTATGCAGGCAACCTCAATTGGAGCAATGCCAACTTTACGATAAAAATCGACACGACCATTCCGCAGATCGGTTTTGCTTCAAACAATCCAATCAACAATTCAAATCAATCTTCAACGTCAGTGTTTATTAATGCCACCCACACCGAAGTGAATTCCCACACGATTATCTTCTACTGGAATGGCTCTCAGAATGAAACGAGGGCATATTCATCACTCTATACAAATATTACTTTGCCCAATATTGTAGATGGGCCTTATACTTATTATGTCTGGGTAAATGACTCCGCTACCAATGAGAATCAGACCGAAACAAGGACTATAACAATAGATACAATCGCCCCAGATCTCTCTCTTGTATCACCACAGAACAACTCATGGATAAATAACGCCTCTAATCCTGCTCTTTTCATCTATACGGCAGACGATGACTTGCTCATAGTGGAAAATTGCAGCCTCTATGTCGATAGCATCTGGAACCAGACAAATGCGACGATAAGTGAAGGCATAAATCAGAACTTCACCTTGCAGCTTTACAGCGCAAATTATACCTGGAATGTACAGTGCTATGACACAGTCGGCAATCTCAATACCTCTGAGACTCGGAAAGCGAAGGTGGATCTCTCCTTCCCCACAATTGCCAACACCAACACCAACAACACCAATACCACAGTGAGTGATTACATCTGCATCAATGCGACAATAGCAGATACCTTCTCACAGGTGCTCCAGGCCTATGCGCATATCGTCGATCCTGATAGCGTGACGCAGACAGTCTATCTCGTCGACAACTCAACAACAACCTGCGATGGATCAAATGGAGATGGTATCTACTCTGCTACCTATCAGCTGACAAAGGCAGGCACGTACAACTGGACGCGCATGTACGCGAAAGACTTCGCAGGCAACCTCAATCTTACTTTTGTCGGCATTGAGATGAACTCGACAAGCTTCATCTCCATGAATTCCACCTTATACTACCCGACAGGCACATTCGAAATTAACGAATCGACAGGAAGCTTTGCCATGAACTGCTCTGCCACCTGTGATCCGACATCTGAGACCTGTACGAATGTCAGGCTGAGGGCAAGCTATAATGAGAGCGGCAGCAGCTACATTACCACCTTAACCACCGATTTGACAAACGATATCAACGGTTATGTCTGTGGAGATCTCAGCCCAGGAGCAACATGCAGCAATGTCTTCACTATTGATGCATCTGATACCTCAGGCCAGGAGAACTGGCGTGTCTGGTGTACGGGGAACTCAGATAATGCAGGATCGATAGATTCAGAAGATGAAGTTAATCTCACGATCAATGACAGGCCTTACGCCATGTGGGATTACCCTATTGATTTGGAGTGGCTCAGCGGCACTGAGAATCTGACAGCTCTCTCCTCCTATGATAATGATGGCTCCCTTGGTCTCTATACATTCGAGCTAGACAATAACACCGCTTTCAGCACACCGACAACCATCTGCGACTCAACAGACGGCAACTGCACTTTTGATACGACATCACAATCACAATGTACTCAGCATACCTTCGACTGCTACCTGAAATTAACAGTGACGGATGATAATTATGCCACCAACAGCACCATTCTCAACATCGGCATTGACAATATTGGACCCACAACGACAATACTGAGGCCATTGAACGGCACAAACATAAGCACCTCGGTCTATGAGATGAATGCTTCCATTGTAGATACAGGATCCGGAGTCAACACCACGATCTTCGAACAGAGGCCAGATATACTGAGCGGATGGCAAGTAGCCTGTACAGATACTGACGGTACCTCGCCATTCAATTGCAGTTGGAATCTCGCATCCCTGGATGACGGCAAGAGCTATCAGGTCAGGATGCGGGCAAATGATTCTGAAGGCAACTACGGTAGCTATATCACAGTCTACAACATCACGGTAGACCGGTACGGTCCGGCAATCGATCTCAATAGTCCTGCAAACAATACCTGGAGCCTCAACGATATCATCTTCAGGTACACTCCAGATGATGCGTTCTCATACATTACGAGCTGCAGCCTCTATCTGAATGCGCAGCAGAATAAGTCAAATTCTTCAATAACAGATGGTCTTTCACAGAATGTCTCAGTATGGGATATGGCAGATGGCGACTACAACTGGAGCATTCAATGTACAGATAGCCTCGGCAATCAGAACTCTTCATTGACAAGAAAGATAAAGATAGACAATACCGGCCCGACCGCATCTCTGGACCAGCCGCAGAACTTCACTAACATCTCAGGCGCCTATACGGTAAATGCCACAGTCATGGATGCTGGGATAGGAATAAACGCAACATCATTCTACTACAGGCAGAACTTCTCAGCTTCATGGTCTTTGCTCTGCTCTGACACAACCGCCCCCTACGGATGCAACTGGAACACCCTTGGCTCTCCGGAGCGGAATTCCTATGAAGTGAGGGCTTTTGCCAATGATAGCCTAGGAAATAGAGGAGCTAACTATACAAGCTACAATATCACGATTGACAACACCCCACCCTCTCTCGCGCTCATCTTACCTGATAACAACAGCCAGGATATAGATGGCGCAGTGAATTTCACCTTCACTGTGTCAGATGCATTGATCGGCATCAGCCAGTGTATCTTGATCATCAACAGCTCCACTAACGCAACATATAATTCGCCAGCAGAAGACGCAACCCTCGGTTTTTATGTCACGACGCTGAGGAATAATTCTCACCAATGGAGTGTCAACTGTACAGATACAGCAGGCAATACGCAGGCCTCAGATTTCAGGAATATCACCATAGGCCCAGATAATGACGCACCCCTCATCACCTTACTGACACCAGCAAATGAATCGACCTACACAAGCAGCGACATAGCATTCAATTATGTCGTTAATGACTTGCTTTCAGGAATAGCAAACTGCTCACTTTATTTCGACAGCCAGTTCAACCAGACCAATTCATCGGCGATAACAGAGGATGAGACAAACACATTCTCCATCAACAATGTTCCCAATGGCAACTACTCCTGGCAAGTAGAATGCACGGACACAGCCGCCCCGCCGAATTCTGCGTTGAGTGTCATCCATAATTTCACCCTAGTCGAGACACAGGCATTGCATGTCAATGTGAGCCTGGATCAGACAGTGTATGAACAGGGTGAGATAGCAATCATAAACTCTTCTGCAACTGACATCTTTGGCAACCCGATTGAGGCAAATGTGACGACAGACATCATTTTGGGAAAAACAGAAGTAGGATGGTGGAATTCCAGCTGGCTGCTCCGTAGAAGATTCAATCTAACCACTCCCGATGAGTCAAACAGGACCGCTGAGATAGTAAAGGTAAACATCTCAGGGCTAGGCGGTTCAATAGAGAGCTGCAGCAATGAGCTCCGCATAATTAGGGGCACAGTAGTGAAGACAGAGATATCCTTCACTTCTGAAGCAGGAGATGACAGCACATACTGTTATGTGAGATTCATTACGAATATAACCTATGGCACTCCAGAGATATATTACGCATATTACAATAATTCAAACGCCCCTGCACCAGGGTATTCAACAGTGGCAACACAGTACGTCGCGAATGGAAATATGAATGGGGCGTCAGACTGGACATATACAGAGACTGAAGCGAGTGATGTTGGAGAATATTCTACAGCGCAATCAAATTCACCATCACGATCATATCATATCTACAATGACGGAACAAGTGGAACAATAGGACTCTATGGTGAAATCTACCAAGATATTGAGCTACCTTGTGTTGGCTGCAATCTCACGATAAGTGCGTATAATAGGCTAGAAAGTGCAGGATCAACAGTTGCTGCATTTGTAGCCCACATTATTATCGATACATTTTATTTATCAAGTATTGATTTTCCTGGAAGTGCCGGATCACCCATAGATTGGACGATACGAAGTAATACCAGCTATAGGCCGCAATCATCAACTGAGCGGCTTTATCTACGAATGACCACTAACATGGACTTCGCCGGATGGGGCCAGCGTGATTCCTATTGGGATGATGTTAATATTACGATTAATAAACCAATTGATACGAGTATGGTCATGTCAGCGGAAGAGAATTGGATAAGCACCAACTCAAATGAGACAGGTGATGGTGGTTACTGGATATGGTATTGGAGTACATACACCCAAGAAGTCAGCAATTATTCCGCTGTTTCATATGTGACAAATCCGAACTATAACCCCGGGTCCAATTCTTCCTTCTTCGAGATCCTGCCCGACACATCAAATCCAGCTGTTTCACTTATATCTCCACTGAATCTTTCCTGGAATAAGACAGGAAATGTGACCTTTAAGTACATTCCTACAGACAATGCCCATCGGTTTGCGAATTGCTCGCTGATACTGAATGATGCATTCAACAAGACAAATTCATCTGCAATCACAGAAGCAGTCCAGAATAGCCTGAGCCTGAACAATATGGCAGAAGGAGCATATAACTGGAGCATCACCTGCTTCGATCTGGAAGACAACCAGAATACTTCAGTTACTCAATTCTTCTACGTGGATAAGACTAAGCCCGCCATCAGCCTTGAATATCCTATTGACAGTTTCAATACATCGCTTACGACGATAAATTTCAATTTCACCGTAACAGATTATTTCTATCCAGACAATATGAATTGTGAGCTCTACTATGACAGCAAAATCAACAATTCTGCATCACTCTTAGTGCCGAACGGAAGCTACAGCAATTACACAGTGAACAATATGGTGGGAGGATCCCATACATGGAGAGTGACATGTCAGGACAACGCGACAAATCTTAACACCAGCCTCACAAGATCGTTCATTATCGACTTCATCGCACCATCAACAACACTGAATGCACCAGAGAACAACAGCTGGGATGCCGATGGCTCTGTCCAGATGCAATACACACCAGTAGATACTTACCTCAAATCATGCGACCTCTGGGGTAACTTCTCAGGCAGCTGGGCATTCAATCAGACCGATAGTAATCCGTCCTCAGGAAGCCAGAACTCATTCAATGCGATAGCATTGACAGATGGCTATTACATCTGGGCTGTCAATTGTACAGATCATTCATTGAATTACAACTGGAGCAAAAATAATTTCTCCATAAACATCGACACTACGGCGCCGACAATTGACTTTGCAGGAGGCACCGCATCCGATGACTCTTATTATAATAGGGACTATATCTATGTCAACGTGACCGCTTCTGACTCCAATGAGGCCAATATCACCTTCAGGCTCTATAACACGACCTCAATAGTGAATATCACAACATTGCCTGCAGGCTATCGCGACATAAACTTTACCGGCCTGAACACGAACGAGCAGTATACCTATAACGTAACGATACTGGACAAGGCAAGGAATAATGCCTCAACCTCAACAAGGACACTGACGCTGGACTCAATAAACCCGATAGTCAGCTTAGATGCTCCAGCTGACAGCCACCTCACTAATAGCACCATTATAACATTCAATTATACTTCCTTTAATACAAATGCCGATTCCTGCACAATCTACCATAATGCATCAGGATGGGCAGCAAATGATACCCAATCAGTCACTTCAGGAGTGCAGAAATCAGTCTCCAAGACATTCTTCGATGGAGATTTCATCTGGAATGTCTTCTGCAATGATTCCGCAGGCAATGCTGCTTGGAACGCCACCAACTTCACTTTCATCATAGATACTACCGCACCTTCAATTGACTTCGCAGGCAATAATCCAGTAAATAATTCAAATCAGAGTTCAAGTCAGGTCTTTATCAACACAACACATACTGAAGTCCATCCAGACACCATCAGGCTTTACTGGAATGGGGTCCAGAACCAGACAAAGACATATGCAGCAACCTACACAAATTTCACCCTCATCCCGATAGCAGACGGCTCCTATACCTATTATGTCTGGATCAACGATACTGCCTGGAACAAGAACCAGACAGAGACGAGGAAAATAACTGTTGACACCACACCACCCACACTCTCCCTGAATGCACCAGAGAACGATACCTGGAGTAATGAACTGAGGACACTCTTCAATTTCACCACAAATGATGCCCTCATCGGTGTCCAGGCATGCAGCTTAGTGATAGACAGCAAGCTGAATCAGACGAACAGTTCGATTAGTGAAGGAGTCTCCCAGTACTTCAATCATGTGCTTGGAAGCAGCTATGGGTACAACTGGTCTGTCAATTGCACTGATACATTAGGCAATGAGAATATCTCAGAGACACGGATCATCAAGATCGACAAGAGTCTTCCCACAATAACCGGAGAGAACATCAACGAGACCTCTCTAGAGGTAAACTTCCAGATCTGTTTGAACGTCTCTGTCACCGATACTTATTCCGATCTCGCTTCAGTCATAGCAACAGTTGAGTTCCCATCAGGTGAGCAGAACGTTTCCTTGAGCAACACAACAGGCTGCGGCAATGTCGGCGGTAGTATCTGGACAGACGAACTGTCCTTGCCAGAGCAGGGCGATTACAATTGGACACGTACCTACGCGACTGACAACGCAGGAAACACCCAGCTCAATTATCTTTCTGTACAAAGGAACTGGTCTACCTTTGCCAATAACTTCCTGAACTCGACCATCACCAGGCCAATAGCAAATTTCGAGCTTAATGAATCCACCGTAGCAGCAGTAAGCTACTACAACCAGTCTTGCGAGGCTTCCTGCGAAGTAAGCTCAACTCTGGACTGCGAAAATGTCTATATTTTTGCAGACTACTATGACGGCAGCTGGACCAAGATCACGACAGCAACAACAAAATTCTACGCAGATGTCGACAACGGATCCTGCGGCACCGTGACAAAAGGAGATACCTGCAGCCAGCAGTTCAATGTCAGTGTAGGCACAAATGCAGGAGGCACGATCTATCCGATCAGATGTAGGGCTGCTTCAACCAATTCCGCAACCAGCTATTCCACAGAAACGTTGGAAGTGAATGCAACCATCAATGATTTCCCTGTTGCCAGGTTCTCCCACCCGACGAATAGCACTTGGCACTACGGCGTCGAGATCCTGAATGCATCGACATCGACAGACGATCAAGGCATTTCCTTATACAGCTTTGAGCTCGATAACAACCAAGCATTCAGCAGCCCGACCTTGCTCTGTTCAACCGCTGACGCAAATTGCACATTCAACACATCAGCGCAGACCGAATGCACCGAAGAAGTGATGGGCTGCTATCTCAGGCTGAATGTAACAGATTCAGACGGCCTCAAGAATTGGACCATCATAACCTTTGGAATTGACAATACCGGTCCCACTGCTGTCTTAGACAGGCCAAGAAACTTCACGAACACCTCTTCAAACGCTTATACCGTTAATGCATCTCTCTCAGATGCAGGCAACGGCTCAATCTCCGCTGCAATATTCCAGTATAGAGAGAATTTCCAGGAGACATGGACTACAGCCTGTATTGATTATACTGCACCATTCGCCTGCTCCTGGAACCTTGCAGCACTTCCAGACCACAACCAGTATGAATTATTGGTATATGGCAATGACAGCTTCGGCAATATCGGAGGAAATGACACTCACTATAACATCACTCTTGATAAGACCCCTGCAGCGATCACTCTTTTCAATCCAGACAACAATTCAGTTGATACAGATGGATTCATTGCATTTAGCTACAACGTGACCGATAATCTCTCATCACCTTCATCTTGTACATTGGTCCTCAACTCAAAAGCAAATGAGACCAACTCCTCAGTCCTAGAATCACAGAACAACAGCTTCTCATTGGAATATATGGGAGAGCAGAAGTATAACTGGAGCATCAACTGTACAGACACCCTCGGAAATGTAGGGTCATCAGTAAATTATAATCTCACCGTGGATATCGATGATGACGCACCCAATATCACCCTGGTGGCACCAGAAAATGAGTCAACCTATACAAGCAAGGTCATCATCTTCCAGTATGATGTTGTGGATGCTCTATCAGGAATCGCCAATTGCAGCCTCTATTTCAACAATGAATTCAACCAGACGAACAGCTCGACAGTATCAGAAAGCGTGACCAATACCTTCACCATCACCAATGTCAACGACGGAAACTACTCCTGGTACGTGCAATGTGCTGATTCCAACTGGAAATATCATAGCGTAGGGACTTCAGATATCTTCAATTTCACCCTGGTCGTGACCACAAACATCAAAGTGAATGTCACCGCGAGCAGCGCGACCTATCAGCAGGGTGAGTTTGCAAACATCACGACAAAGACAGTGGATAAGTTCAGTAATGCAATCAACACATCAGTCACTACCAGCTTCATAAATGCTTCTACGACCATACCTTGGTGGAATTCCAGCTTCTCCTATAGGCGTCAGATGAATATCACTAATCCGAGCACAGCTACTCTGTCTGCCAATTACACTGCCAACTATACCTTAGACACAACAGGATTCGTCTCAGCCGGTCTGATGCAGACCTCTGGCAAAGACTTGAGGATTGCGTGGTGGAATAACGAGACAAATAGCTGGACAGAGATGGACAGGCTCGTCACCAGCATGAACACAGCCTCAACCACCGCCCTGTTCAAGATACGAAGAAATATCTCAGCCAGTTCTTCAGACCTCAGCTATTATCTCTATTACGGAAATAGTTCAGTGGCAGATGGGCCCACGGATAGGAAAAACATCTACTTCTACTTCGATGGCTTTGATACAGATACACTCAGCAATTATAATACTACAAGAGCATTCAGCTCCTCATCAGAGGAATCAGATGATAATCTGACACATGATTCGCGCGGATGGATAAACTATTCTGGTTCAGCAAATTATGGTAAGTCGCTGAGAAAAGAGATTCCAAATATCAAAGATGCGATTATAGAAATAGACCAATATGTCGACACCATGCTTGGAGCGCCCACAGCCTCAAGGCTCGAGGTAGCAGCGAAGATGAATGAAGACAGCTATTATTACTTCTATGCCTCCACAAATCTCTTCAACAGCCAGCTCGGCAGGTATAATGACGGGTCAGAGACGTTCTCAACGACAAGGAATATCCAGTATACAGATGTCGACACCTGGTACAGGCTCAAGTTTGTCGTTTATGATAATGGCTCTAACGTCTATCTCAACTCTTATGTGGACGGATCGTTGATGATAGGCTATAATGATACTAATGTGCAGAAGCTCAACACTACCGGAGGCTTCGGTATAGGCAGCTATCAGCTAGACGGCAGATGGGACAATCTCACAGTGAGCAGGTACTTTGATACTCCGCCAACGTTCTCTACAAAAGGAGAGGAATACTTGGTCGCAACCCAAACAGAAGAGACTGGCCTGGACGGCATACTCACAATCTTGCAGGATACTATTACGTTCGAGACTGGCAGCCACACAGCAATTTCACTAGCTTCAAATCCAAACTATCTCAATGGTTTCAATTACACCACTATCACTATAGTGGCAGATACGGACTATCCGCAAGTGAGCCTTGTCTCTCCAGAGAATAATTCCTGGCTCAACAATCAGAACGTATCATTCGTCTATGTCCCAACCGATAATACTCAGAAGTTTGCAAACTGCTCCTTGATCCTGAACAGTATCTACAATGAGACAAACTCTACACCACTGACCCATAATGCCCAGAATAATTTCACGTTGAATGACATGCCACAAGGCTATCACAACTGGAGCATAACGTGCTTTGATCTTGCGCAACAGCAGAATACCTCAGTCACGCAGTATTTCTACATCGATACTACAGATCCTACGGTAACTCCCCAATATCCATCAGATGATTCTTATCTATCGCTAGTAGATATCAATTTCAATTTCACAGTGAGCGATAATCTTGATGCAGAGCTTCTGTGCAACCTGACATTAGACAGCAAGCAGAATAACTCTCAATATATCGTTGCCCAGAATGGATCGTATGCAAACTACACGATACATAACATCATCAATGGCAACCATACCTGGAGCGTGACTTGTTCCGATAACGCCACAAATGTACAGACAACCTCAACACTTTCTTTAGTTGTCGACACCATAGAGCCAGGCATCACCTTGCAGGCTCCAGCACCAGCATTCGCGACCGGAGACGACTTCATCAGCTTCAACTGGACAGCAATCGATAATCTTGACACATCCTTGTTCTGTAACCTCACTGTAGATGGCAAGGTGAATGCATCCACTGTTGTCTCTCCAAACGGCACCATGGTGAACCACACCACCCATAATCTAGGATTCGGCACCCATTATTGGAATGTCACCTGCGAAGACACTTCCCTTAATACAAATACATCATTGACAAGAAACTTCACTATTTCAGGACAGCCGCCTTACTGGAGCAATAACCAGAATTTCACTCCAGCTACTTATTCACCAACACAACAAAGCTCCTTTAACATCACCTGGCAGGATGACATCTCCATAAATTCAGCATGGTTCGAGAGCAATTACTCAGGATCAAGGACTAATCTCAGCATGACTGATCTCGCTGCTGACAAATATAATTTCTCAGGCATATTGCCTGCAGGAACCCATTACTGGAGATCGCACGCTAATGACTCTTCAGGATTATGGAATCAGACTAATGAATGGACCTTCACCATAGCAAAAGTGTCTACATCATGTTCATTGGATGTAAGCGCCTCTCCAGTAAGCTATAGCGTACAGACCCAGGCAAATTGTTCCTGTACAAATCTTGATCTCTCAGCGTCATTATTCAGGAATGGATCTGATGTCACATCGCAGAATGGCACTTTTACGACATTGGCAGCAGGAAATTGGTATTACACCTGTAACGTAACGTCCACCCAGAACTATACGACAGACTCAATCTCAAGATGGATAAATGTGACACAGGCAGCAGGAACACTCAACCTCTTCATAAACAGCAGCACAGCAGACTATAGGTATAATGTAAGCTTCGACACCAATATCACCTGCCTACTAGCAACACCTTCAACAGGAAACCTTACTATCTATGAAGACGGTGTCCAGATACAGTCAGCAATCGCCGACAGAGCAAACCTGACAAGGACATATACAGCACCAGCCCAGCACAACATTACTTGTATACTCGAGGATCATCTGAATTATACTGCGTCAGACTTCAGCTGGCTCAACGCCACAGACGAAGACAGCCTCTCCCTCTCCCAGAACTATCCACCACAGAACTACTACAATGACTCATCAGATCCTTATCAGATAACATTCGACTGTTCTGCCACCGATAACTATAATCTGCAGAATATCACTCTTTATATGACGGGTCCATTGAATCAAAGCTTCGCTCCAAACCAATCTGCCTCCCTCACAGGCACATCCGATAGCGCAACATGGCCAGTGACATTAGGAAACGGCAATTATACGTGGAACTGCCTGGTCTATGATGAATATAATAATACATTATGGGGTGTGAACCGGACTGTTCTCATAAATTACACCATTGACATCAACATCTCCGATCTGGCAGGAAACAGGCTCGACTATACGCTCGAGAATCTTGGCCAGACAGACGGCCTTTACGATTTAAGGATAACATTCACATCAGAAGATCCCGATGCAATGCTTATCAGAGGCTATAATGACACTGCAGAGGGTTACATACTCTTTGAATCTCCAACAAACGAGACATGGGGACAGGATAGTTATGCAATTTCAATAGAAGGAGCAGTCTTGAACAACTTGACCCTTACTTTAGTTGCGAATGGTTCCTATGTCTATAAGTGTGACAACTGGAATATGAGCAATCTGACCTGTAAGGATGAGAATGTCTGGGACACGATTGCCCTGCCGACACTGAATCAAAAATATAACATAACCATAAATTCAACGGATCCAGGTTTCGTAGAGCTCAATATACCAGAATCTGATGTCTTAGATGACAGCATAGCAGGAGAATCTTCTCCATCAACAGAATGGGGAGGAGCATCAGTGACTGCTATCCAGAATTACACAAATAACGCAGCCCATTCCATGTATAAATTCAATATCTCAAGTATACCCAGCGATGCAAATATCCAGAGCGCCACACTTTATCTTACCTGTAATCAGGAGAACCTCGAGTCAGGAGATAGCATCAGCTTCGGCGCCCATAGGGTCTATGGCAACTTCGGCTGGATTGAGGGAACAGGTTCTGGAATCGGTGGCGCAGCCTGCACAGGAGAAGAGTTCTGTTGGAACAATAAACCTACCCAAGGAACAGAATACAACGCAACAGCAGAAGATTCAGATACCTTCGGCAATGGATGCCCAGGAACACAAGTAGCATTGAACGTTTTCCATATGGTAAAGGCAGCCTACCTCAATAGCGAGGATAACATCTCAATCTATATCGTGCCGAACGGAACGACAGCTGGTACCGTAACAAATGATTGGATAAGGATCGCTTCTAAGGAAAACAACAATCCTGCAAGAAGACCAGTCCTTAATATTACTTATACGACTGTGCCTAAAGTCATCAATCTCACACCCAAAGCAGGAACGGTCTTCGATACGAATGTAGGAGTCAATATCTCAGCTAATGTGACAGACAACCCAGCTGCCGCGAACATCTCATGGGTACTGGTCAACATCACCTTGCCAGATGCATCATTAGAGCAGATAAGGCTCAATAATACACAAGGAGATGACATCTACTATGGCAATTATTCGAACACTTCATTGATAGGGACCTATACAGTGAGATTCATAGCCAACAACACTGATGATGTAGAGAATGCGTCAGAGACAACATGGTTCTACATCCGGGATAGCATATCGCCGGTAGTGAGCCTCCAAAGCCCCATACCTAATTATTATAATGATACTAGCGATCCATCCGATGTCTTCTTTAACTGTTCGGTGACTGACAATTATAACTTGCAGAATCTCACATTATACTTGACCGATTCATTGAATCAGAGCTTTGTTCCAAACAGCTCTGCCAGCATTAATGGCACATTTAATTATTCTACCTGGACAGTCTCGCTAGGAAACGGAAACTACACCTGGAACTGCCTGGCATTTGACGAATTCAACAACACCGACTGGGGCATAAACCGGACAATATTGATCAATTATTCTGACAAGCCGCCATACTGGAGCAATAATCAGAATTACACAGTAAGTACCTATTCCTCAACTGAAAGAAGCAGTTTCAATATCACCTGGGAAGATGACTATGGGGTAAGCTCAGTCTGGTTCGAATCCAACTACACAGGGACGGCAGAGAATTACAGTATGAATGCATTAGGCAGCAGCAAGTATAATTATTCAGCAGTGTTCCCAGCCGGAACATTCTATTGGAGATCCTATGCAAATGACACATTGAATCAATGGAATCAGACAAGCCAATGGTTGTTTACAGTAGCGAGAGCTGCAAGCAGTGTAAATCTCTCACTCAATTACACAGATGCAGATATAACAATAGAAGCAGGCTCCACCATAAACATCTCAGCAGATCTTTTAATTCCAAGCTATGGCTGGATAGAGCTCTACCAGAATGCATCTCTCGTAAACTCAGGCTACAATTTCATCTCTAACTTGACCACGTTCAACTCCCCAGCCTACTACAACTACACTGCAATCTATAACACAACAGAAAACTACTCAACAAGCCAAGAGACCCATCACTTAACAGTCCAGGACACCACAACTCCAACAATCTCAATCATTGCTCCATTAGACGACGAATTACTAGGCTGGACAATCTTATTGAGAGCAAACGTAACCGATCTTAACCTCCATACTGTAAGATACCAAGTCCATAATGGCACAAGTAACGATAAGATAATAGATTCAGGAATCATGAACAACTTCCAAGGAGATTTATTCAACGGCACGTTATACACAAACGCAACCTGGCCTTATCCAACTGCTTTCAGGAACTCAACTAATCTGACATTCATAATCTTCGCCAATGACACTTCTGGAAACTTAATTAACCTCTCAACCAATTTCACCTTGGATAACACTCGCCCAAGCATACAATACCTCACTCCACCACCAGGAGGAATCTTCTACAACGCAGACTTCGATATGAACATCTTCCTAGCTAACACATTACTAAATTATAGCTACGTCAACATCTCCCAAATATCAACCATCCAATTCAATGACACCAATTTATCAGTCTCAACCTTTACTTGGGCAGATCACGTCGATATTGACTCATACAATGAAGGCAATTACACCGTAACCACTTTAGCAAGAGACTACGTCCAGAACAATCGCACTAGAGAGACCTGGTTCTACGTAGACAAGTCAGCTCCAAATGCATCTAACTGGATTACTCCAACCTCAGCAAACAACACCTTCACCAACGTACAGATTCAATCCTTCAACTTCACCTGTTCAGATTCATTCCTCGATGATGTCTGGCTAGACTTCGAAGGAACCCTAAACAGCACTCCATTCAACAACAATGACGCTTACTGGTGGACCTTCAATCTAGGAGAAGGAACATACGATTATACAGCATACTGCAACGACTCAGCAAGCAACATAAACCAGACTCAGGCATGGAGAATAAACATAGACTTGACCTCTCCAACCTGGTCAAACAATGACACAGACCCACAATCTCCAGTAACTTATGCAAGTGGAGCCAGCTACCAATTCAACATCACCTGGAATGACAATTACGGAGTCAATTCCACAATATTCGAGCATAATTTCACAGGAACTCTAACCAACTACTCAATCGCAGGCTCAAATGGTAACGAGTACTACTACGACTACTCTGACTTGGCAGCAGGTTACTACATCTGGAGAAGTTATGCTAATGACACCGCTGGAAACTACAACGTAACTGATCAATTCACCTACACTGTAACCAAAGCAGCATCTTTAGTAAACTTAACATTAAATGACACTGATGATAATATAAGTGTAGAAGTAGGAACATTAGTCAACCTCTCAGGATATCTCATAACTCCAAGCTTCGGATCTATAGAATTATACTACAATGACACCCTTATAAACTCTGGAAACAACTACATCAGCAACCTCACCCTATTCACAGCCAACGGAACATTCAACATAACTGTCTTGTATCCAGCAACAGAGAACTACTCAACAACCTTAGAGACCCATTACATAGACGTCATAGACTCCACAGCACCAACTATCACCTTAAATGCACCCATAGACGGCTACAATACCACACAGACAGCAATAAACTTCTCCTGGATACCCTATGACAATTACGATACTTCATTATCCTGTAATGTAACCATAGACAGCGTAGTGCAAAGCTCAAATATCATCTCACCAAACGGATCAATACAGAACTCAACAGTAACCAGCCTCACAGAAGGCCTCCATTCCTGGAACGTAACTTGCTCAGACTACTCCCAGAACATCAATACTTCAGAAACACGTGTATTCAGGGTTGACACAATAGCCCCAACCTGGTCAAACAACGATACCGATCCACAATCACCAGTAGTATACAGCCAAGGAGCCAGTTACCAGTTCAACATCACCTGGCAGGATGCAGGAGTTGGCGTAGAGACAGTCTTATTCGAGCACAACTTCACCAGAACCTTCACCAACTACTCAATAAGCGGAAGCAACAGCAATGAATACTATTATGATTACTCCGACTTAGCTGCAGGCTACTACGTCTGGAGAAGTTACGCCAATGACACTTTAGGAAACGAGAATATCTCTGACCAGTTCACTTACACAGTAACAAGAGCGACAAGCGACATAAATCTCTCATTGAACTACACTGATGCAGACCTGACAATCGCAGCCTACTCAACAATCAATATCTCAGGAGAATTATTGACCCCAAGCTTCGGCTACATCGAATTATGGCAGAATGATACCTTAATCAACTCCGGACCGAATTACATAAGCAACCTTTCAACATTCAATGAGATAGGTTATTTCAACATAACAGCCATCTATAACGCAACAGAGAACTACTCAACAAGCAGAGAGACCCATTTCCTCACAGTAACTGATGCAACACCACCAAGGGTTGACTTAAACGCACCGATAGACGGCTACAACACCACTCAAACAGCAGTAAACTTCAGCTGGATACCATACGATAACTTCGACACCAGTCTGCTCTGTAATCTCACGGTGGACGGAGTGTTCAACAAGACAGATATCATCTCTCCAAATGGATCAATCCAGAATTCAACAGTCTTAGGCTTCTATGACGGCATCCATTCCTGGAACGTCACCTGTACTGATGATTACAACAATGTAAATACTTCACTAACAAGATCATTCAGGATCGACACCATAGCTCCAACCTGGTCAAATAATGATACAGACCCACAATCACCTGTAACATACGCACAAGGAGCCAACTATCAGTTCAACATAACTTGGCAGGATGCAGGAGTAGGCG
>JAAOYF010000066.1 GCA_018221205.1 Candidatus Woesearchaeota archaeon
AAAATTTCCATTTCCTATAAATTCGAACGTAGTGAGTCTATATGTGCGTAGCACTGGGGAGTTCAGTTCCTTAAAAAGAGCGAATGCGATACATCAAGAACAAGTATCAAGGGGGAGTTCATTTCATCAAAGCCGAAGGCTTATAGTGTTAAAGAATAAAGGGGGAGTTTTGTCGTTTGAACAGCAACATTTATAAATATATGACCATATATGAATTCATATGGGGGATAATTATGGCTAGAAAAACTGTAGCATTGAGTTTAGACCAGGACATTTATGAACAATACCAAAAATACTGTGAAGAATATCATATGATTTTATCTCGAAAAGTTGAATCCCTAATGAAAAAGGATTTAGAAGGCAAGAGGGGAAAGTCTTGAAATTTATTGATTTGTTTTCTGGTTTAGGTGGATTTCATGTAGCTTTATCTAACTTAGGTCATGATTGTGTATTTGCTTCTGAGATGAATAAAAGTTTAGTTGAGACTTATGAAAAAAATTTTAAATCGCCTGCTGATTCATAAGGCTATGCGGGGTGCATTTGTTTTCATTGTCTTTATTCTCTTAGTTTTCAGTATGTCTTTCACCAGTCCTGCTGAGGAAGAAGTAGATGTCATTGTCCTTCTTAAAGAACCTCCAAAGCCCAATCCAAAAGTGTTTCACGCCATGCAGGAAGATGTCGCTGAGGAAGTAGGAGGTACGAATAGGCGGCATTTCAGGAGCTTCAATGGGTATAGCACACGGGTGAATAGAAAGCAGCTTGAGGAGCTGAAGAACAATCCTCTAGTCGTGGGAGTGTATGAGAATGAGATCTATCATACGATGCTTGATGAGAGCGCTCCCTTGATCAATGTCACTAAAGTATATGGTATCACCCAAAACTCATTCAACATCACGGGCTCTGGCGAGACAATCTGCGTGATCGATTCAGGCATCGATAGTGACCATTCTGCTTTTTCCGGGAGGATTTTAGATGAGGCCTGTTTCTGCTCTTTGACCAATGCAGATGATGGATTTCCTTGCTGTCCAGATAATAACGCAACTGATGATAGCGCAGAGGATGACTTTGGCCATGGAACGCATGTTGCTGGTATTGCAGCAGGAGATTATCCTGTCTACCGAGGAATTGCGCCGGACGCAGGAATTGTCGCTATGAAGGTATGCAACGCCTCTGGATCATGTGCGACAACTGATATTGTCTCAGCAATCGATTGGTGCGTGAGCAATTCTTCTCTGTTCAATATTTCAGTTATTTCGATGAGTTTAGGAGGGGGAAGATATTTCAGCACGTGTGATGCATCTCAGACTGCTTTCTCGACTGCTGTCAACAGTGCAGTGAATGCGAATATCTCAGTCGTCATCGCCTCTGGCAATGGTTATTGGAGTGACAGCATCTCCAGCCCAGGATGCATCAATAAGGCAACCACCATAGGAGCAACAAACAGCACTGATAATATCTCTGCATTCTCAAACCGTGCTCCTTTTCTTGATCTGCTCGCTCCTGGCGGAACATCGACCGGGAGTGGAACTTGTCCTGATTCGTCCAGAATATGCGCGCCCTGGTTTGACGGCCATAACAAATCACTTTCGGGAACGTCTATGGCAACTCCGCATGTTTCTGGAGCTATCGCATTACTTAGACAGTTCATCAGACTGCAAGACGGCACTGTGCTCACTCCTCGAGCAGCAGAAGTCGCCCTTAATGAGACAGGACTCAGAAAAAAAGATTCGTTTGAGTCCCAGAGCTTCACCCGGATTGATATCTATGAAGCATTGCTGCAGCTTGATACTCTCTCGCCTACACTCACTTTTACATCCTCTTCTGTCGCCAATAACACGTTTTCTAAGGAAGTGAATGAGACGATCAACATCAGTTCGACTGAGATCTTAGTTGCTGCATGGATCGATTATAATTCTACCAATACCACTCTTACTGGTTCTGGGACCTCCTGGTACTTCATCGCCTCTGGCAATGGTGCGTTCAATTATACTGTCTATGGAAATGATTCTGCGGGTAATATGGGTGTGAGTGAGATGCGACTATTGGAATTCGGTAACTATCTTCCGCAGATCAGCAACCTTTCGATCGTCTCAAACGACAGCTCTAATCTGACCAATGGTACCTTAACTGCTTTTTTCAGTGTTTCAGACCAAAATGGAGATAATTATACGAATGAGACGAGATGGTATAATAACAGCGTGCTGACGAGTTTCCTTAATACGAGCACAGTCCTTTATGATTATATACGAAAAAACGAGAACTGGACCTTCAGCATCCGTGCCTATGACGGCATGAACTTTACGAATTGGCAGAATGTCACAATCATGATAAGGAATGCTGTTCCTGAGATCGAGCCGATCGATACTCATCTTCTAAATGAGAGCGCGCAGCTGAATATCAGCATCAATGCGTCTGATATCGATAACGATGCATTCAGCTATACCATCAATAGTACTGATTTCTCGCTTTTCGGCACATCATTCGTGTGGAATACGACGGTGAATGATTCGGGATCTTATGCTTTTAACATCACCGTGAATGATTCTCAAGATGTTGCTTCTATTCTGGTGAATGTCACTATATTTGATTCACTCGACACTGACGGCGATGGCCAGCCTGATGATCAAGACCCTGATGATGATAATGACGGATTGAATGATACAGTGGATTATCTTTTAGGGAATGCTTCTGCTATCAACATCAGTGAGGAAGCTGTTGTGCTGGTGAATGGTTCTTCGAATACTTCTCAAGTATTCAATTCATCATTGATCGTCAATATCACGGATAATGTCACTCCGATCATCGAATTCAACTGGTCTTTTGATAAAGGCAATCTCAACTTCTACAATCTTACCATCATCAGAACAGATAATGGAAGCAATTCCTCTCTTTTGATCAAAGGACTGCCTTTAGCGCAGCAAAACAGTTCAAAAACAGTCTATCTCCGTCGGCTGCTCAATGGAACAGGGATCTGTTTCAAAGATGCTGACATCGATTCACTGGATGAGATCGGCAGTACGTGCACTGGAAGTGGAGAGATATGGATCGAATGTCCGGGGAGTGCTTCAGGGAGAGTATGCAGCTATTATGCGAATAATAGCTATTACCGCATCACTAATCTCTCTTATACTGGATTGAAAGAACAGGCGACGTATTGCGGAGATGCAGTATGCAATGGTGCAGAGTCCTGCTCGACCTGCTCAACAGACTGCGGGGCGTGCTCTAGCACCCCTAGTTCTTCTAGTGGTGGAGGAGGAGGCGGAGGAGGAAGTTTCACCATTACGGTAATCGATGAGAACAAGACGTTGAAAGATTCATTCTTATTCATGAAACAAGGAGAAGTGTATGAGGTCAAGGGAAGTCCTTCTGAACTTAGCGTAACGAAGATGAGCTTCACGGTGAATGATTTCATCTCCAAAGGGAGCGTTGTCGTTAACTTGACTGACAGGCCTGAAGCAGTGTTGAGGAAGGCCCATCAATATTTCACCATCTCTGCAGGAGACCAACTTTCTTCACCACAAGTTGAGACCGCTATCCTTGAGTTCAGGATTGAAAAGGGGAAATTGAGCAATAAGAGTACGGTGGCTGTCCATCGGTATACAGATGGATGGGAGCAGATCAATGCGAGCCGTTTTAAGCGAGATAGCCTCTATCACCATTACCGCGCAACTTTGCCTGGCTTTTCCTTGTTTGCGATCAGAATCACTGATAGAGCTGAAGAGCAGGAAGAGCAGATCATCGAAACAGTGGCTGCTGAAGAGGCTGTTGAGGAGGTGACAGCAGCTGAAGAGCAGAAATCTTATGCCTGGATATGGATTATTGCTGGCATTGCTGTATTATATATAGGCATCACGATCTTTGTGAAGTATGAGTTCTCTCAATTTCTCCGTCCGAAAAAGGCAAAAAGGAGAAAAAAGCAAAAAAGATATAAATAAGTACTCCAGTGTAGAAAAACATATAAAGAAAGAGTACTTAAAGTTTATATAAACTTTAAATAAGTGGGATCGACGTGGGGAAAAGTAAGAGAAGAGTCGTATGGACCATGAGTGGTGGTCCGACACGTGTCAAGAATAGGACTTTTGTTGCTGCGATCAACGAAGCATATCAACATCAAGATGAGATTCCTGAGTTCTGGGGTGCAGTGAATGGACCTGTCGGTGTTCTTCGAGGCAAATTCATGGATCTGTATCAGATTTCTCCAGGATTGCTGAGGCGGGTTGCACATACTCCAGGATCGGCTCTCGGCTCTACAAGGAAGAAGTTCAAAAAAGGAGATATCACGCCTGAAGAATTTGCGAAAGCGCTCATGACACATGAGATTACTGATTATGTTGTACAAGGAGGCAATGGTTCTGCAGCTGCCGCCATTAAAATAAAGCAAATAGCTCAGGAAGCAGGTTATGAACTCCGTGTATATCATGTTCCTAAGACCATTGATAATGATCTTGTAGGCAGCGATCATACACCTGGTTATGGTTCGGCTGCAAGATATGTCATTTTGAGGACAATGGGAGATGATACTGATACTCATTCGTTGCCAGGAGTTAAGATTAATGTTGTGCAAGGCAGAGATGCAGGATGGTTGGCAGCATCTTCTCGATTGGCACGTGAGTTCGGAAGTGATTCTCCACATTTAATTTATGTTCCTGAAGTTTCATTTTACACTGATAAATTCTTGGAAGATATTGCAGAAATAGCAGGAAGGTATGGCAGGGCAGTAGTTACTGTTGCAGAAGGGATAAGATATCATGACGGAAACATGGTTGCAAGTGAGATAGGCGGAAATGGTAACGGTAACGGTAACGGAGAAAAGGGTAAGGCTAAGCTCGCCCATTATCTTGAGGATTTGGCTCAAGACAATATGGGTAGTGATATCAGGGTGAGATCAGATACATTCGGATATTCTTCACGCACTATGCCAGGTGTTGTGTCTGAGCAAGATGGCATTGAGGCAGATATGGTAGGCGGGAGAGTGATTGAACTCGTTCTCGCTAAAGCAGACGGCCAAAGCGTCACGCTTCAACGAGGATCCGATTTGTTCGGTTACATACCTGTTATTGGATCTATTTCACTCGAGGAGATTGCTGGCAGAACGAGACAGCTTGATAAAAGATCCATCGCCCAATCTGGCAATGACATCAATGCCACTTTTGTTGAATATATTAGACCTCTTGTGGGAGAGATACCACCTCTAGGAAAATTGAATCTTACAGATACTATCTAACTTCACCACTTTCTAATAAACCCAATTATTTATATAATAACTTGCTCAAAGATGCCTTATGGCTGAATTAAAGAAGGTATTGAACTATCCTGTGCTACTGCTCATTGTCATCAATTCTATCATGGGGACCGGGATATTCTTCCTTCCTGCTATCGGTGCGATGCATGCAGGTCCTAGCTCTATCTTCTCCTGGCTGATATTGAGCGTCATCGCCATCTATATTGCTATGGTCTTTGGAGAGTTGACAAGCATGTTTCCGAAGGCTGGCGGCGTATATGAGTTTGCAAAGCAAGCATATGGCAGAGTTCCTTCATTCATAGTCGGCTGGATTACATTAATTGGAGGAAACATCACTATCGCTATGCTCATCATCGGCGCCATCTCTTATCTATTGCCTCCTTCTCTGCCCCAACTGGAGATCGTCATCATGTTGATATCAGCAGTGTTCATCTTTGCATTCAATATGGTCGCCTATCGCGGCATGAAGACCTCTGCGACTATGCTGGTTACATTTTCTTTTGTCACACTCATCACCTTGTTTGCGCTGATTGTGCCTTCTGCATTGAATTTCAATCCTGGCAACTTCTCAAACCTGTTTGACCAACCCGTAGTCATCTTTTTGGCCATCTTTTTTATTGCAGAGACGTTTTTTGGGTGGGAAAGCCCTACTTTTCTGGCTGGAGAGACAAAGGACGGCCATAAAGTCGTTCCAAAGGCATTGGTCCATGGTACAATCATCATCAGCATCATCTCATTATTGTTTGTGTTTTTTGCCATCGGTGCTATGGGTCCTGTAGCACTCGGAGAGAGCGCTGCGCCTTTGTCTGATCTGGCACAATTCAATTTCGGAGACTTAGGAAGGCAAGTGTTCATGCTTTTGGTATATCTTGCTATCATCGGTTCTGTGGCTGATTGGGTCGTCTCTGCTCCTCGTCTGATATTGAGCATGGCAAAAGACAAGTTATTCCTGCCACAGTTCGGCAGGATCCATCCCAAGTTCCATACTCCGCATATGGCAATCATCTTCCAGGCTGTCGTGAGCATCATCTTTATCTTTCTCGGATTGGGATCCTATACTGCTTTATTGCACCTCTTGGTCCCTATCCTGCTCGTCATGTACTCTTTAGTCATGTTTGCGTTGGTAAGGTTGAGATATACACGGCCACATCTCAAAAGATATTATAAAGTGCCGTTCGGAAAAGTCGGTCCTTTGATCATCATCCTGTTTTTCTTCGGCCTGCTTATCACTTGGGTGTCTTTGACTCCCCATGCGTACGTCATTCTTCTACGGGGAGTCACTCTCATGCTGTTCGGCATCCCTCTTTACTTTTTACTTGAGATGTATTATAATCCACGGGCGATCCGTTTTGTAGAAGATGCCTTGGCGTATTTCTCTCTGCTCACTGAACGATTTGCGCTTCCTGTAAAAGTAAGGAAAGAAATCGTACGCATTCTTGGAAATATCAAAGGCAAAGTTGTCCTTGATTTTGGATGCAGTGTGGGAACGATGACTATGCATCTTGCAGAGGAAGTAGGCAAGAACGGAAAGATCTGGGCGACTGACCTCTCCAAGAAAGAAGTCCTCATTACGAGAAAGAGAGTCATGAAAAAAAGGCACCATCATGTCAGGGTGCTTCATGACCTCGAACATACTTCACGGCTGCATCCTGATGTGCCGAATGTCCATACCATCGTCTCTGTCGGAAGTCTAGGTTATCTGCAGGATCCAATCCATGTCCTCAAGCAGATGAATAAAAGGTTACGCAGAGGAAGCAAGATCTGTTTTGTGGATTATGACAAGTTCTTTGATATCATACCTAATAAGGAATGGCTGCGGAATGATGCCAAGATAAAACAACTCTTCAGAAAAGCAGGTTTTAATGTCCAGGTGATGAGAAAACAAGGGTTCGCTTGGCAGTACATATATATTTATGGTGTAAAAGAAAAATAAAAAGAAGAGAATTATCGTCTCTTCTTTTTCTTCTTGGCCTTTTTCTTTGTTTTCTTTTTAGCCTTCTTTCTTTTAGCTTTCTTCTTTACAACTCGTTTCTTTTTTCTTTTTGCGATTTTATTCACCTCCAATTGGAGAATTGTTTAATATCTTACTGAGAAACTTTATATTTAAATGTTTCTATTTTAATCTTTTATAGACGAGAAAACTAACGCGTTTTTCTTGAAACTAACGCGTTTTTGCAGTCACTTTTTTCATGAAAATACTACAAGACGCTTTCTCGACGAGAAAACAAAGAAAATTTTTCTTAGAAAATTCAAAATTAAAATTTTTTTAATAGATTCTCTAAGAATTTTTCATACTCTTTTTCTGCTTCAAGAAAATTTATCGGTACATCTCTTTTTACTTCTTCTTTCTTGAACTGTTCCAACTGTCTTTCTAGAATAAATTTTATGGTCTGTTGTTCTTCTTTTGTCAATTCCATTTTTTTCACCTTCAAATGCATGAATGCTCCCGCGAGGTCTTTCAAAGACCTCGGAGAAGAGTACGACATCCTCATTACATTCGGAGTCGCACGAATGCTCCCGCCGAGATTCGAACTCGGGTCGTTGCCTCGAGAGGGCAACATGATTGGCCGGACTACACCACAGGAGCTTAAGTGTGAGAGTATATGGGGAGTTTTTAAATCTTAGCATACTTTTTTAAAGTAAAAATCAATTCTCTACTTATGCCGCGGTTGGACAATCTGGCTGTCCGGCTGCCTCGAAAGCAGCTTTCCTCACGGATCTCTCGGTTCAAATCCGAGCCGCGGCGTTTCCATAACATATTTATAATATGAATCGAATGACCTTCTATGGCCATCACCTTTATCCGTTGGAAGCCACTCATCACAACAACCATTGTGATGTATATATTGGTTCTTCTCTTCTGGGCGATCTATCAGCCTATCGCGACCATCCTTCTCATCTCTATCCTTTGTTTATGGAGCAGAGTGCCTGCTATGGTGAGTTGGTTCACGAAAGATACTGATGTCATTGACTTTTTTACAGTCTTCATCGCGCTCAATGTCGGTGGACTGTGGGGAGGAGTATTTGCCTGGACTGTCTTTATGTTCTCCCGTTTTTTTGGGCCGGTAGAGGATTTTGAATATACCATCAAAGATGCGAATGCTTTTTTTATCGGCGGCCTGCTCACTCCTTTCTTCTTCACCATCACAGGAGGGAATCTTCTCCTTACGATCTATTTCTTCACTATCTTCGGCCGTTATGCGGTCTATCTGTTCCAGGACCTTGTGTTTACACCTGCTAAAATAATCCTAGATGCAGGACTGATCCTTGTTGGCATACCTATCGCCTATTTCAGCAACACTTTTCTCGTGACTGCTTTCGGTGATACACTGAATGATATCTTCAGGACAGGGATGAAAGTGAATATAGGATTGTTCTTGACGGTCACGGGGTTGGTGCTCTTTTTCTTCATCATCACACGCTTCATCGAGAAGGGGGAGCAGAAGATCCAAAGCAAAGTGAAATATGAGAAGGCCCTGAAGCCGCATTTCATCCAGGAGCCGCATGAAGTATTCTTCTCTTATTTCAACCTTGATCATCTTCCTGCATTGATAACCGGCAGCTTCCGCTATTTCAAGCTTAAATTGTTCTTGGTCACGTTTTCCTTGATGGCTGCTGCGTTTATTTATTACGAATACGTGCCGAAATGGTATGAAGTCATTTTCCTTGTCTTCATACTCTTTATCGCCATCAACATCTTAGTGTATCTTTCCTATCTTCTTCTAGGCAAGGATGAAGCTAAACAGAATATGAAATGAAAAAAGAGAACATGAAAGTCAATTACGCGCATGAAATCCAACAGATATTTAGATATCATTACAAAGATGAATGGGTAAATCAAGCATTCATCAATTCTCACAGCAGATTATG
>JAAOYF010000067.1 GCA_018221205.1 Candidatus Woesearchaeota archaeon
TCAAGTACATAGTAAATCAAGAACAACACCACGCAGAAGCTTAAGCGGATACCCCGACTTTCAAGTCGGGGAGGAGGTCATTCGGCTCATCACTACAAACCGTATGATTATAATATTGAATGCATTCACCAAAAACATTCTCGGTTTCATTCCAATAGGAAGTCTTACAGTCCTGCACCTCTTCAAGGGTGATGTCATTCGCAACAGTCGTGATTTTATTCACGCTGAAAGCAACCAGAGATAGTAAAACAAAAACAAGCAGGCTAATTAAGATATTTTTTTTCATGTTTTCGACCTCCACTATGGCAAGAGAAATAACAAGAAGATAACAACGCTATTTTGTGCAAAAACATTAATTCCCCCAAATATGGGAAGGTGAGCTACAATATAAAGCACAAGATATTTTTGGGATAAATTCTGATGATTTCTTATCCCATTTTACTCTAATACATCATTAATTCCCATTTCTTAGCACCAAAAGGAATAGATATTTGGCTAGGGCGGCTTCTATAAATAGGCCATGCCCACAAAAAATGTCCTGTGCTATTGAATAACATGAGAATAAACAATCTCTGAGATATTACTCATGACACTGTCAGCAGCAACCTGGCCAAATCCTTTGGTCATGATGCAAAGAATATAAGGATCATCTGTATAGACGATTCCACAATCATGATACTCTTTGTTTTCTTCGACAATAGCAATCTTATGCGCAACAGCGATATCTTCTGGGACTCCGGCAGGAATCTGAGAGAGGAATATTGATGAGGACAACAGCTGCAGCAGGTATTCTGAACCTTCTTTCTCAAGGTAGCTGGATTGATAAAGTCCCCTAAAGAGTTTGCTGTATGCTTTAGGTGTTATCAAAGGAGTGGCTAGCGCTGATTCCTCTATCCCCACTCCACGAAGAACAGCGACGATACTTCCAACTGACACTATTCTCATTTGGACTTGCATTGCCGTATTATCGCTAAGCAGAGCAGTGGCAGTAAGCAATTCCTCGACGTTTATCTCATAACCGCTTCCTTTCCAGCCGAGAGGCCCGAACCGGGTGTCGATATCTGATTCCTCTACCCGTATTTTCGTCGATAAGGACAATGATCCATTTTCAATGTGATGGATGATAGACATCATGATAGGCAGCTTCGATAGGCTGCCGGCATGATAACCTTCATTCTCATGGTACCCAATCCACACCCCAGATTCCAGATGCTCGACATAGACACTAATCTGTTCTGAAAGCGGATCACCATACTCCTCAAGAGCAGTTTCTATAGCAGCAAATCTTTCTTCATATACTGCCCGTTTCTCGGCAATATCCCCGAGCTTTACAACCATACCAGTGAAGACACTATCATGACCCGCCTGGTAGAATAATATGCCGTTCAGTATGAGGGACAGGACCAGGACCAGCAACAACATCTGGAGAAGCCGTTTTTTGGAGACCCTCATCAATAGACATACTGCTATACAATCTTAAATACCTGACGAATCCACGTCGAGAAAAGGGATATTTTTCTAGAAAATTTATCCCAAAATAAGAAAAGTTATCCCATCACAATTCTTCTTCCATCCTAAGATTCTGCACTTCCTCGATCCTATCCATCAACACACGAGAGACAGCATCCTTATCTTTAAGAGGATACATTCTGTCTGCTAGTGTTTCATCCTTGAGGGCATGCTGGATCCATTCAGCGAAATGATTGTTATCATCAGTGACATAACTATGGAAGACCGAGTCTTTCATGTCGATGACATACGAAAGAAGCTGGTAGACATTTGAGATATGCTCTCCATTATGCGCAACAAACTCATGTTCACTATCAACATTGTCTAACGTGGTCGGTCCTTCGATGATAGGTTCAACAGGCTCTGCAGGCTTTTCAATCTGGCCCTCCATGATAACAGGTTTGTCCTCGATAGGCGGAGCGACCTGATGTTCCATAGGCTCAACGGTCTGAGGCCCTTCCTGTATCTGGGATTTGATATGGTCTACTGTTGACTGTTCGGTAACAGGCTTTTGTTCAGCGATTATCTCTTCAGTCTGCAGAGCAGATTCATCCACACCAGCTGGCTTGGTCTCTTCTACAGGCATGAATTCACTATAATTAGTCCCTTCATTCGGAGCAAATTCAGGCTCTTCTTCCTGGCCTTTATGCAGCTCTATGGTCTCAAGCCCGTCTCCTTTCTCTTCAGCCGGCTCGTCCTTTTTCTCCAAATGTTCTAGCCCGTCTTCATCATCCTGCTTCACATCTTTTTCCTTTTTCTTTTCTTTAAGGGGCTCTAAAGGTGCTGTTCCATCCTCTGGTTCTGCATTCTTGATCTCAGGAACTACAATGCTCTCCTTGATCTCTTCCTGCAGCGCACTATCGACAGTAGTGCTCATGCCCAACCTGTTCTTCACTTGCCCAAGCTGCGTGGTAAGGCTGTCCGTGATGCTGATGATGCTCGCTAACCAATTCTCATAGTTACTCACTTCCGGAACAGAATCATCACCTAACCGCATAGCCATATTCGTCAGATTATCCTTATTCTTTCTCGAGAGCAACAACGCCATTTCAATGGTCTGCTTGATATCTTCTTGATCTTTTTGGACTCGAGGAAGGGCATCCAACGCAGTCTCGAATTGTATCAATCGCTGATTGATAGTCTTCTTCAGTTCTGAAATATCCTTATCTCTCACCACAGTCTTATGATCCAGCCTTACTTGCTCGATAGATTTTCTCATCTCTCCGAATGAGCTGTCCAGCGTATCGACGATGGCATGTAATTTATCTTTCTCAGCCATTCCTCTGGTGAACTCAGTGAACATCTGCTCTGATTTGTCAGCATGCAGCTGCACCCTGTTGCCCAATTTCTTCAGCACGATGAGGTCTTTCTTCACTTCATCATTCAGTTTCAGTATGTTATCAGTGCCCATGAACACTTCTGACCCTCTCCGAAGGTCTTTCATCTCATCCTGCAGGGTCTCAGTGAATTGCTTATGGCCTTCCAGTCTTCCAGAGAATGCACTGAATTTATTCTCTAGTTTTTGATAATCCAATCGCAGCTGGTCAGGCTGAACTGTTCTGACCATCTCAATGGCAGTGGAGGAGTCCTTGCTGTTTTGTACGAGCTTCTTTTCGTTCTCCAAAGACATATTCCTCAGTTCACCGATCTGTTCACTCACAAGAGAAAGCCTTTCTCCGACTCCTTTGATAGAACCGGTCAAAACCTCTATTTTCCCCTTCAATTTCTCCATATCAAGGAGATACTGCTCATTTACTGGCTGGCCGGCTACCGGAACAGCTTTGGAATCGGATTCAGGAGTCTCGATCGTAGACATCTCAGCAGTGTCTTGAGAAGATTCATTCTCTTCTTGCACTTCCACTTCCTGTCCTACATCTGGAGGGACATCTTTATTCTTTCCGAATAATCTCATTTTAATCTCTCTTGTATGCTTTTGATTTTATCTTCAAACACCTGTGCCTTGATTCTTTTCTCCACTAATTTATCAGGCGCCTCTTGTTTAAGGTAATTCGTGACATCCATCTTCTGCTTGAGCATCCTGCCTTGGAAGATGATCACACCGCCGATGAATAACGCGAGCATGAATATCAGGCTCCAGAGCACAGTGGTCATTTTTGGAGGCGTGAATAATTCTGCAGGCCCATCAGAGACAATCTCGGTCGTAACCTGTTCTGTATTGGCATCGCAGCCGCATTGATCCTCGTACTCTCTAGGGGTCAGGCAGATTAAATCACTGTCAGAAGGGACAAATTCAGCTGGCTCTTTCGTCGTAAGGGTCGTGCCTCCAGTAGTAGTGAACTGTTTGCTGCCCGAAATGACCGAGACTATGGTAACAGATAATCGTACTCTTCCAACATAGAGTGTATCAAAGATGACCTTTTCAATGCCTTCTGATTCCGCATCCAAAGTGATTCTCTTCTGGCCGCTATCCAGGATACTGCCTGTGTCTTGGTTGGTGGCGATCCAGTTAAGGATTGCTTGTGCATCCACAGTGGCCTTATTGGATAATCCTAGGTAAACACTGGGTCTGGGCACATGCGCATTATCCACCCTTATGAAATCAATAGTGACAATGCCAGGATCTTCTTCCTCAGTTTCTGCTATGGCTAATCCAGTAAGCTTCTCCACTTGAGAAGCTATCCCGAATTGGTAAGCTATGACTATTCCAGAAGTTATGAAAGCAGCTAAGATGACTATCAGAATGCCGACTTTGAATTCCTTCTTGTAAAATAGCCTATTCATTTTTCTTTCTCTTGATGACCAATTCATTATCTTTGATGATGAAATCTACTTCTTCCTTATGTTGCAATTGCAGAGCATCAGCTAGAGCTTTAGGAATAGTAACACGAACTTGCCCATTCTTACTCAAGAATACCTTTACCATTTGCCCATATTAGTACTAATTCTAGTACATTTATTCATACTATTTAAAACCTTATCCCTAGTCCATATCCTAGCATAGTAGATAACCATAGTAGTAGCATTAAATTTAGTACTAATATATATAAATGTTTCGTTCAGAAATCAAAAAAGAAATGAATAGCAAAGAATAGAAAATTATTTATACTCATTATGCAATTACATCATTATAAATTATATAAAATGAGATCAGACCAATTGTTTAATGTCGGCTTATACCTAGTTTTCGGTCTGTTGATTATCCTATAGACTTCCCGCACACTATTTCTCGGGAAGCAGATAATTCTTGAGGAGTAGTTGTGCGCAACAACAATGATAGCGCAAAACTACAATGCCAGAGTGACTGAAGTTGTTCCTAAAGGGGACAATCTACAGAGAGTCTACATCCGTCCAGATAATGGCTTCCATGTCAAAAGGGGCCAATTTACACATGTTGCTGCAAACGGAACCTCTGAAAATATCGAACAAAGAGTGCTAAGATGTACGGGAAGGGCCGTACCTCATCAAGAAGGAAGTGGCTTTGGTTTTATTCCGGTCCAGCACGAACCCTCAACAAGATACGTGAGAAACCAGCGTGTCTATGTTCCAGAAGGAGTCGATGACATCACAAAAGGAATCCCCCTTAGGGGGACTAAAACAGACATACTGGTGTATGTTTCTTCAACACCCGATGGCCATGTTGCAAACGGCATGTCTGCAATGCATAAGCTAAATGATAGTCACCCTTACCATATTGTTGTTGTTGCGATTGGAGAGGATCAAAACGAATTTGTCCTTGAAGCCGCACTTAAAGAACTCGCTATGCATGAAAGGTTCCATTATATCCAAGAAGTGTCAGGTGATCGCTATGCAACCCTGTCACAATTATTGGAATTGGAAGCCAATGAGATTGAGTCAAGGACTGATGTATTGGTAGATAGAGATAACACACATTTCTTCTTTTATGGAGATAGAAAGACTATTGGGCAGTTCAGGTGGAAGGAAAGGAATGGTAGGAGATTCCGATTCGAAGGTACAAGGTTAGTAGGCGAGCTCATCAACGAGGGAACGTTCTTCCCGAGCAATATCACGAAACGATATGGATGATTTTTATGGTAAAAGGTAATGCAACAGTCTCTAGGGTTGATTTATTTGAATATGCTCGGCCAGAGATGGCAGTATTAAGAGTCGAACCAGATAACCCCATTCTTTATGCACCTGGTCAGTCAATGGAAGTAGCAAAAGTGAATGGTGCTGATACCTTAGATGCCAGGTTCTTCACCCCTACATGGGTAACAGAAAAAGGTTGTGAAAGTCTGAGTCCTGGTCCCAATCAAGAATTAGAGTTCATCATTGCATTACGTGGTCACGTATCTGCAAAACTTGTCGCAGCAAATCCTGGAGAGAGGGTGCAAGTAGGAGAACCTTCGGGAAAGTTTACAAGAGCAAGCTACAAACCTAAGCCAGATGATACGCTGGTCTATGTCTCTACAGGCACTGGCCAGACGCAAAATCTTCTGGCATACCACGATCTTATGAATGGTCACAGAGGCAATGTAGTGGTAGTGGTCAGTGGCTTTAATTCGTTCGGGCATCCCTATCACGAATTGCATAACGATATACAAGACACAAGAGCTAATTACCGTTACATTCCCCTCACTACAGGGGTGGATAGGCCTGATTTCTATCATACCCTTATACAGGACTTGTTCGATGGTAATGGGTTTCACTTCACTCAGCTGACTGGCATTGAACTGGATCCAACAAACACGCAGGTGATTCTGCGCGGAAATCCCTCTATGATTCTCGGATCAGAGAGCGGACAACCAAATCTTGACCCAGAAGACAGAGGGATGGTCCAATTATTAGAAGCACAAGGTTTTCAGAAAGGCGTAAACATCCACTACGAAAACAGATTCCCAAAATATTCTGGAAGAAGATAGACAACGCTTTTAAACAGCAATCTCATTCCCTTTTCATGCAAGATATTCTTTTTCCTTATGAAAGGATCCGGCCAGAGCAGAATAAACTGATCGAGGATGTCCAAAAAACGCTAGAAGAGCAGAAAAACCTTCTCGCCCACGCACCGACTGGATTAGGAAAGACCATAGCAGTATTAGGGCCTACCTTAAAATATGCAGTAGACAACAAAAAAACAGTCTTCTTCTTGACCTCAAGACACACGCAGCATACCTTAGCCATCAAAACAATAGAAGACATCAACAAGAAATTCAACATAAAGATAAAAGTCTGTGATATGATCTCAAAACAGAATCTCTGTGCCCAACAGAATGCCGAAAACATTCCGAGAGCAGAGTTCCATGAGTATTGCAAAGCATTACGAGAGGATAAATTATGCGAATTCTATGAGCACACCAAGCATAAAGGAAACCCCTCTCCAAAAGCAACCCAACTCATAAACATCCTCAACAACCAGATGCCTGTAGATACAGAACAGATCAACACTTTCTCGAAAAATGATAAGCTGTGCCCGTATGAGATAGCCACCTTGTTGGGAAAAGAAGCAGATATCATCATCGGAGACTATAATTATCTTTTTGACTTTGGCGTGAGAGAATCTTTCCTAAGACGCACCGGAAAAAAGATAGAAGACTCGATCATAATCATCGACGAAGGCCATAATCTACCGTCCAGATGCAGGGAGATGCTCTCATTACAATTATCAACAATACAATTACAGAGAGCAATGAAAGAAGCAGAGAAGTATGAATACATAGAATTGAAGGATCATCTAGAAGATATCCTAAAGATACTCAAAGAACTAGGAAAAGACATGGAGAATAATGAGGATTTTGTTTTCAAGAATGAACTTCTCAAAAAGATCAAAGATGTAGATATATTGATCGAAAAGATGCAGAAAGCAGCCATCTTTATCAGAGAACAGCAGCGCCAATCTTTTGTAGGATCAGTAGCTTTCTTCCTGGAGATGTGGCAAGGCCCTGATAATGGCTTTTGCAGGACAATAAACAGATACGACTCAAAACAAGGGACCATCTATCAATTAAAATACCGTTGCTTGGACCCATCTATCGCGACAAAAGACATTGTCAATAACTCAGTCTCAACAATCCTCATGTCAGGAACACTCTTTCCGACAGCGATGTATGCAGATATTCTTGGATTCAGGAATTATGATATCAAAGAATATGATAATCCGTTCTCAAAAGAGAACAGGCAGACATTGGTCATAGAAGAGGTGACAACAAAGTTTACCCATAGGAACGAGGAGCAATATAGAAAGATAGCCTCGATATTGGCAGATATAACAAATGCAGTTCCAGGAAACACTTTTGTCTTCTTCCCCAGCTATCAATTCAGGGATACAGTAGAACGATTCTATGAAAAGCAATCAAAAAAATCAATTTTCCCAGAGATCCAGGGCATGAATAAGGAAGAAAAAAAGATTTTTATCGAGAAATTCAAGAAACAAAAAGACCAAGGAGCAGTCATGTTAGGAGTTGCCCAAGGAAGTTTCGGAGAAGGAGTTGATTTGCCTGGAGATCTGTTGAAATGCGTTGTCGTAGTCGGTATCCCACTCCAAAAACCAGACTTAGAGACAAAAGAACTGATAGAATACTATGAAGATAAGTATGGTCAGGGCATGAACTACGGCTATATCTATCCAGCCATAACCCGAACAATGCAGAATGCCGGAAGATGCATAAGAACAGAAAAAGACCGAGGAATAATAGTCCTCATGGATCAAAGATATACTTGGGAGAATTATGCAAACTGCCTTCCTCCAGAATGGAATACAAGATTAACGAAAACATGGACTGATAGAATAAGTAAGTTCTTCACTTCTTGAATACATGCAGACGATACTGTGGCTCAACTCCAGGATGAGCAACAGGCATATATCTTCTGTCACCATCGATAGCCATAAAATAATCAGTAGGCCTTTCCCTCACTGCAATAATGACATAGGACCCGAGTTCTTTTTTCATATACTCAGGAACAAAACGTGCAGTGAAGGGATGCGTTCCTGTACCAGAACGCTCATGAATATGGAAGCCCTGCCTACTTGGCTCAAAGCTATTTTGCTCCAACCAGGTCAATTTGTTGGTGAGACCGTCTAAAATCTGAGCATATTGCCTGGGTACTTTCTCCAAATAAGCAGGCGATAGTTCTGCAACGGCGCACATATCAAGAGAATGAAGGATCTGCTCAATCTGACGAGGATTAGGAACGAGCAATTTAATTAATCATCAATTTTTATCTTTATATACTTTTTTATGATATTAAAATATCAATATACAAAACCCTATACTAGTCTAGAGAATAGAAA
>JAAOYF010000068.1 GCA_018221205.1 Candidatus Woesearchaeota archaeon
AAGAGACCCAAAGCTTTAAATAAGATGAGTGATTCCCCTTTATAAAGTTTTATATAATAAACTTATCATATTGCTAAATTTTGGGTGGTAGAAATGTCGGAAATGGTGAAAAAGTGTCCAGAATGTGGTGGCATAAACCTCTTCTGGAACCGGGAAAAAGGAGAAATTATCTGCCGTGATTGTGGTTTGGTCATCGAAGACAAGATGGTCGATTTTACACAGGAATGGCGTGAGTTTGATTCTTCAGAATCTGAATCTAGGCGAAGAACAGGTGCACCTATGACCTTTACCCAGTTCGATCAAGGACTGGGGACTGAAGTAGGCCAGAAATCAGATCTATTCAAATTAGATGGTGCTGATAGAAATAAGTTCTTCAGATTGAGAAAATGGCAATACAGAATCTCAACAGCTATCGAAAGAAACCTAAAATTAGCTCTAGCTGAGCTGAAAAGAGTCTCTTCATTCCTTAAACTGCCTAAATCAGTTGAGGAAGAAGCTGCACGGATCTACACTCTAGCTGTCCAGAGAGGGCTTGTTAGAGGACGTTCAATGGAATCTGTTGTTGCAGGAGCTTTATACGCTGCTTGCCGAAGACATGAAGTTCCGAGAACGTTAGATGAATTAAGTGAAGCTTCCGGAATCGAGAAAAAGGAGATCGGAAGAACCTATAGATTTGTCACCAGAGAACTCGGCTTGACAATACTTCCTTCAAATCCAGCTGATTATATAGCGAGATTCGCTTCAGCATTGAAGCTTTCAGCAGAGACTCAGTCAAAGGCTATCGAGATTCTCGAAAAAGCCCAGAAGATTGAGCTGACATCTGGAAGAGGACCGACAGGAATCGCATCAGCAGCATTATACGTCTCTGCATTGATACACGGCGAGAAGAGAACACAGAGAGAAGTCGCCGATGTCGCTGGAGTAACAGAAGTCACGATCAGAAACCGTTACAAAGAGCTTCTTGAAGAGCTTAAACTAGAGAAAGAGATCAAGAAGACCAAGAAGAAGAAGCGGTAATTCTAAAAAAAGGGCTGAGGTAATGATATGGTTAGAATAGCCCTTATTTCAGATGTACATGGAAACATAGAAGCACTAGAAGCAGTACTGAGAGATATCGAAAAACAACATGTTGACGAGATTTATTTTTTAGGGGATGCAGTAGGCTATGGACCCAAACCTGCAGATGCGCTCGAACGAGTACTCGATGTTGCACGCCTTAAAGTAATGGGAAATCATGACGCAGCAATTGCAGCAAGTCTTGATGACAGTGAACTAAAAAGATATACACCAAAAGCATTGGAGTTACTGACATGGACAAATACTCAATTAACAGACGCTCAAAGAGAAAAATTAAAAAACTTTCAGACCGATTTTGTTATTGACGGTATCTGGGGATTTCATGGTACACCATGGAGTTATATGGATTACTTACAATTCAATTCAGAACTACCTAGTGCCGTTCAAGAGGACGATTATGATGCATTTAAATTCATTTTTTACAACATGGAAAAGGAAGGTATATCCATAGGAGCAGGTGGCCATTCCCATATTCCCATCATTTCTTCGAGAAAAAAAGGAAACACCTTGGTGATCCATGGCCTTATGCCAGCAGATATTCATGATTATCGAGTAGAATTAGATGATAACAGGCCTGTTATTGTCAATGTAGGATCAGTCGGACAACCAAGAGACGGAGACCCGAGAGCGTGTTACGTCATCTATGGTACAAGCGGAGAAATGTTCTACAGAAGAGTGCCTTATGATATTGGTAAGGTACAACAAGATATCATGAGTATTACTGATCTATCGATTGATGTGAGAAACCACCAAGCCAAAAGGCTAGAGCTTGGAAAATAAGGCCTTAAAATGTTTTATTTTGCCTTTACTGACTAAAACTCCTTCCTTCTTCAACATCTCAATCTTTTTTTGAGAGCTTTTCTTTCCTTGATAACCACCAACTCGTCCATCAGAACAAACAACCCGATGGCAAGGAACAGTAGGTGCATAAGGATTCCGCGATAATGCCTGCCCTACAGCCCTATATGCTTTAGTATCTAAAGCTTTAGCGATCTCTTTATAGGTCGATACTTTTCCTTTAGGGATCTTTTTGCAAATTTTCCAGACCTTTTCTTCGAACTTCATATTCAAAGTAAATGCATAAGGTTTAAAAAATGTATGTCATTTTACTCAATGATGGAATATTCTCATCTTACAGAACCAGACGGAATCAACCTCTGCGAAAGACTGGCAAAAGAATTCTTCACGAAATCGCTGGCCCATTCAAGAGAAGGACAGGCTTATGAATCTTTTGTATCTTTACTCTACGCAAGAGGATTTGCATCCATTATTCCAAACCCCATTTTATGGGATAACATCACTACTTTTGAGCGAATTCTCACGAGAAAAGGGGCTTTCGATAGTGATTTGGCCAGCGAACATAGAGAGACTATTGCTGCCCATTGCAGATCACAGTTACACCACGAAACAAATCAATATCGCTTCCAAGATTTTGGCATCGTATCAGCTTATTTCAACCAGGATATGTTTTAATGATGTGAGTGTTTGTTCTTTTTTATACTTCTTGGCCTTATCAAGGATAGTATGGCTGACCCGAACATCTTTCTCCGAAAGCTGAGGAGAAAGCTTCACCAGATATTGGACAAATTGAGTGATATTCTGAGGTTTTTCAGTATAATGGCAACGTTCAAAATCAATAAGATAAGGCTTGTCCTTTCGGACAAGGATGTGTTTTACTGGCCGATGCATCTCTTCTTTATTGATCTTCAACTGATCCATCACAAACAATTGATTGAACAGATCAACAAGAACAGAAAGGATCTCTTCTTTAGTATGTGAAGCAAGATAGTCCTCAAACATCTCGCCATCGATGAACTCTCTTCCTAATTCGTCATCTTTAAAATAATAGAATCGAGGACCGATCCCTTTCTCATTCAATTTCTTCAAGAAATCAGCTTCAATCGCTATCCTTCCAGCAGCCTGAGAAGAAGGATTCTTCACCTTGACGATGATCCGTTCGCCTTTATAATCGTCGAGATACACCACCCCTCTTTTGCCTTTAGCAAACAATTCTCTCATTTTGAAATCTTATAGCAATGCATATCCTCAAAAGAAATATGTCTCTTTCCTAATGCTTCAAACCTGAATCCATTCTCAACAATAATCGAATCTATCTTCTCCTTGCCGGCAATAGAAGAAAAGATGAGCAAGATGACTCCCTTATCAGCAAGATATTCTCCTGCCTGCCTCAAAAAACGCTCAATAATCTCATACCCATGCTTGCCACCATCTAAAGCAACATCTGGGTCGCGTTCATCAGTAGGCAAGTAAGGAGGATTGAAGATGATGACATCAAATTTGTTTCCTTCATCTTTCCTATCGGCAAAACCTTTGAATTTCTTATCCCTGATGACAACAAATTTCTTTTCAAAAAAAGAGAACAGATCAGATTTCAGGCAAAAGATCTTATTGGATGTCATAACTGAATTGCAATGCTCTAATGCTTTCTGGTTGACATCAGTAGCGATGACAAAATCAGCTTTTTTAGAGGCAGCCATTGCCTGGATGCCCGAGCCAGTCCCCATATCCAGACAGATACCATGGGCAAATTCCATCACATATTTCTCTAACAGGTGTGAATCTTCACGTGCTTCATAGACTTCGTCCATACAGGAAGAAAAAAGAATCAGCTATAAAAGAGTTATGGATCAAAGCATTTGACATCTGCTTTCTCGACATAATTATAGACATTGAACGCAGCCGTTACACCTTCTGCAACACCAGTTATCGCTTGCTTGAAGTCAGTATCAATAACATCCCCTGCAGCAAACACACCTTCCATATTCGTGAAGCCATGCCGATCTACAATGATCTCTCCTTTCTTGTTCAATGCAACACCCAAATCTTTAGCCAGTCCAGATAAGGCAATATGGCCGATATCGATGAATAATCCCTCAATAGGAAATTCTGTTGAGCCGTTATACTCTTTATCTAAGATGACCTTATTCACGAATTTATCACCTTTGATTTCTAGGACATTGGTGTTAGGGATAACCTCTATCTTATCACTCTGCTCAACCCTTCGTTTATTGATAGGCTCAGCCCGGATATTCTCTTTCCGATAGATGATATATACTTTTTTAGCATATTTAGCAAGTAAAAGGGCATCTTTGGCAGCAGAGTCACTCCCTCCGACTAAAGCAGCAACCTTCTCCTTATAGAAAGCACCATCACACAAAGCACAATAGTGGACTCCTTTGCCTGTAAACTCTTTCTCTCCAGGAACACCTAACTTTCTCCATTCAGTTCCCGTAGCAAAGATGACAGTCTTTCCTTTGAAGGATTCATCATTAGTGGAAACAGTGAAACAATCACCAGTCTTCTCTACCTTGACAACCCTGCCATTCTTTTGGGTGATGTTATACTCCTCAGCATGTTCCCGCAACTTATCAGCAAGATCCATGCCAGTGATCATCTTGAAGCCAGGATAATTAGCCACATCATCGGTGTTGACAATAGTGCCGCCAGGAAGCTCTCCGATCATAAGTGTCTTTATCTCGAACCTTCCTGCATACATCGCAGCGCCATAAGCACTAACACCTGCTCCGATTATGATAGTATCCCACAGTTCAGTCATGTTGAATCACCTTAATCGCATGGAGAATGTGCAACTTATAAAGATTATGTTTAATGCGAGCGTAGCGAGCACAGGGGTTTA
>JAAOYF010000069.1 GCA_018221205.1 Candidatus Woesearchaeota archaeon
TATCACACTTGCGTGCATTGTAAAGGTTTCGCGCCTGCTGCACCCCGTAGGGCTAGGGCCAGTATCTCAGTGCCCTTCTCGGGGCTACTCCTCTCAGAGCCCCTACGGATCTTCGGTTTGGTGGGCCATTACCCCGCCAACAGCCTAATCCGCCGCCGACTCATCCTTAAGCGTTGCCTTTAAGAGAGAGAACATTCCAGTTACTTTCTCCTATCCGGTCTTAGCCTCAGTTTCCCAAGGTTATTCTAGACTTAAGGGCAGATTATCGACGTGTTACTGAGCATTTCGCCGGAAGCCGAAGCTCCCAGACTTGCATGGCTTAGTCGAACCCAAATAGCAGCGATCTCCCGCAGGATCAACGGGTATTTTGTTTGTTTGGTCGCAATTTATTGGTTGAACACTTCCTTTTCCATACTTGATATTACTATCAAGTACACATGAATATTCCTATGTTGTTTGGTTGTTTGTTAGAATAAAATATATCTAATCAATGGAGGCGAGAGCTTTTTAGGTAGCGCAGGTTATTTATAAAGCTTTTGCTCATAAAGAATACCTTTGCCACATAAGATTTTTTGATATTTACTACCATATGATAGTTATAAAACAATAGCTTTAAATAGGGTAAAAAATTCACTCATGCTATGAGAAAAAGAATTGCTACACTAGGAGTTCTTCTAGCAGCAGCTGGAGCATATGTAGCATTGCATAAGGCAGATACACCAAAACAAGTAGATCAACCACTAGAATCTCTCCCCGCAAAACCAGAGATATCAGCATTTGAACAATTACGTTCTGCTTACAAAGCAGCAGGATATGAGATTGATGATAAACTCTCATTTGATACCGAATCAAAGAATGTTAAGGTTATCTATGCGAACAAAAATCATGACATAAATATAGACGGAAAAGTTAACCAACTATTGGAACTAAGGGATATTGCAGAAAGAACACTCCAGACTGAAGTTCCCATCAAGATTGAAGGAAATCTGCAAGATGTACCAATTCCTTCTCAGGCTGAAGTCCAGAGAAGAGTAGTAAAGAATACCGAAGGAATAGTGGAGAAAAATAAACAAATTGAGGATGAAATTTTTCAGCTCCATAAAGAATATGCACAGATATTAGCTGGCATACTCCATGATAATGATCAGCCGCTTTCTGTAGGCGCGACTATTGAAAAACCATATCGTGGACTGCTTGAAGAGATAAGGGCTGCCCGACAAATTGAAGAATTGATCAATCTGCCCCATACAAATGAGACACCCTATAGTGCAAAATTACGTGGAAAAGCAATAGTGTCTGGATTGGATACTGAAAGGAGCTATCGCCTTGCACAGATCGCGAAACATTATTCAAATCTCAAGAGTATATTTGATGATATGAAATCGGCTATGGAGACCGGTGCAGAAAATTGGAACCTTGAGCTTGACAAAAACAATGAAAAAAGAGCAGTTCAGTACGCAACAGCAAGACGGGACGGCATTCTTGCACAAGTATCAACACTGAATGTATATGACCAAGTACTTGATCGATTCAAAGCCGAGTTAAAGAAAGCCGGAGTAGATCCGAACGATCACAATCAAGTACGAAATTTGTATAATGTACAGAGAAGTCTGGGTTGGAGCACTTATGCAGGTACAAAAGATGGAAATGAGATTTTAAAAATTGGAGATCTTCATGCTCGCACTGTTGCCCATGGGATAAGAGACCAGGGAGTATCAGTACTGACGTTGAAACCAAAGTAAGAATAAGAATTATTTCTTAGCTCTCTTTCGTTTTTCCTTCTTCATACGTTTACGCTGCCACTTCCAGCGCATCTGACGCTTTTTTTTCCAGCGCCGTGAACTTCTTTTCATATTGTGTTGCTTCCCCAAAGATGGGTTAATTGACCTCCTTATCGTTTTAAAATCTGAAACTTTACTTACTTTAAAAAGCTTCCCATAAACGACAGTGGTTACTTATCATCAATAAGTTACTGGCTTAAGATTGAGTAAAATCTCAATTAATGTCAAGAATCGATTCCTTTTCA
>JAAOYF010000070.1 GCA_018221205.1 Candidatus Woesearchaeota archaeon
TAAACGGCGAAAAGATGTCAAAAAGCAAGGGCAATTTCTTCACTTTGAGAGATCTACTAAAGAAAAAATACGACCCGTTAGCCATAAGATACGAGTTACTAGCAACCCATTACCGGCAGCAGATGGATTTCAGAGAAAAAGACCTAGAAAGTGTAAAAAACACCTTAAAAAAATTCAAAGAACTATTCATAACTCTAGAAAATGTCAAAGGACAAGGCCATAAGAAAGTAACAAAGCTGGTAGAAGACGTAAAATATGATTTTGAAGCTAGCTTAGACGACGATCTGAACATCGCAGGCGCGTTAGCAGCAATCTATTCCTTCATCAGAGAAATCCATAAGATATCAGAACAATTATCTAAAGAGCAGGCAGAAGAGATAAAAGAAACCTTGCTGAAATTCAACGACGTTCTAGGAGTCATGACAGTAGAGAAGACAGACATCCCTCATGAGATAAAGAGACTGGCAGAACAACGGCAGAAAGCACGAGAACAAAAAGACTGGCAGAAATCAGATGAATTACGGGCGATCATAAAGCAGAAAGGCTATTCTATAGACGATACAAAAGAAGGATACATAATAAAGAAAATATAATTAAAGGTTTACCTTCATAGTTCTGACTTGAGAAGCCAAGTCTTGATAAATTGTTCTTGTTTGTTTTCTAGCATCGCCAGTCAAAAAATGGGGTTCATCCAAGGCTTCCTTGACTGCATTCCTCTCTTCTACAAGTCTTCCGAATTGGAGCAGTGGAGAGCATCCATACTTAACACCCTCTTTCAATTGGGCAACAGTATCAGGAGGCATCCAAGAATTGTCCACATGCGGAAGTTCTTTCTTTTTATTTCTGGGACCCTCTCCAATATACTCAGGCTGCTTGTTATGAGGAGTTCCATCGTTGAAAGCGACATGCCCCCTATCAACACTCCAACCCGAAGGCGCTCCATGTTTATGGAATCTCCGTTCTAAAGTATATCCAGGATCCTGTTCAACAAATCTCCATTCATTCTCCTTCCCGTGAGCATATTGATCAATGCGTTCACTTTTCCCATCCCATAAAGGAGCAGCATCAGCTGAAAATGCTTCAGCAGCACTTAATTCCCTATAAGTAGTTTCAGGAAAAGCAGATCCAAAGTCGAATCCAGCTATAACTTCAGCCATCTCTTTGCCGACATTATCCATCCAATTATAAGCAGCCCACGGACTAGTGAACCTGGTCACAGGAACAGGCTCTGCTTCTGCCATTGCCCGTATAACTTGCCCGGTTGCTACGTAGTCTGCAGCATCGCGTCTGTGCTCATCTCGAGATCGCAATCTCCTTCGTTTTCTTTCTTTCGCAGCCTCATGGGCTCCTAATACGGGTTCCATTTGGAATATTGGCGCCGGATCACCCACTTGACCATCAATAGATTCAGCTTCTTCAGTATTAAGTTTATGATAAAGCTCCCAAGCAAGTCCCTTATGCTTCTTCAAAGCTTCTGTATTGATATGTACTGGTTCTGTCATTTTAAACCTCCACGATTATCCTATTTCTTATATAATTTATAAATTTTTTGATTATTTGCTCAGATTTCCAGCATATTCGTTTCTATAGATTTCCCTTGCAGTTGCTTGCTCTTCAGCAGAAAAATGAGACGCATAATTCTTGGTCCCATCTCTTGTCCTGAAACAGCCATTATGGTTAAAAAGAATCGCAACAGCAATCTCAAGCCTTTCGTCAGCTATTCTTGCATCGTGTTCTTCATGTCGTCTATGGGAGCTTCTTCGCAAAGCTTCTTCTCTAGCCAAACTAGGTCTTGAAAATTCTCGGTCTCTATCATGCATTTTTGATCACAATACAAGAAAAAGCAACCCACTTATAAATGTTTCTATTCATAACCACTATTAAGTGACAACTTTATTGTGTTCAGGCGTCCATAGGTCGTCACCAAGGCAGGCAGCACAGGCATCATCTCTACCATAAGCTTCGAGCACTTCTTCAAGAGTCAAGAAAGCTACGCTCACTCGCGAAGGGCTGAAATCATTACCATGGAAGACTTCATCTCTCAGCTCCCCACCATCAAACAGAAAATTCCTTCCTTCGAGGATACTCTGATCGACAAGTCCCTTGATGCGTTCCGAATCCAATGGCTCCCCTACTAGATCGATAACCCTATCTAATGAGTAGCCCAAGCCAAAGAACCGGAGTGTCAAGACATCATCGATGCCTCTGATGAAATCCTCTCCTAGTCTGTCCTGCATCCGTGCAGCGATAAGCTCATCCCTGCTTCTGATTGCCATACCATATCTACACTTGTCGATTACGGGTGCAGAAGCATTCCTGACATGCACCTCATCCGCTCCAGAAAGCCGAAGTGCAGGGATGACTCGATAATACATGGTATCAAGCCTCACGGTGGAATCATCAACAACAACCAGTTTCCTGCTCTGGATTTCAGTAGGTTTTCCTACAAAACCTTTGGTGCCTCTCCTCTCCTCTCTGCTTCGAGCAAGAAAATGCCTGATCTCGCGGTATTTCTTCTGCAATCCGAAACTCAGCCTACTTTGTGTCCCGGTAACTCTCTTAACCTCAGCAAGATACCCTACTGCTGAATATAGCCCCCCACCCATCACAGGGACAATGGCAAATTCATCAACAGGCAGTCCTTGACTCATATCATGCCGTGCCAATATCTTTCCAGCCATCACCCTGTCATCGACGATACCTTCTCCATACACAGTAGGCACGAGATGTTCGAGCTTAGGCCTGTTGAAATAGATCCTCTGGAATATGCACTTCTTGGAATCACCCGAGTATAACTTCCATTGATGGATGTCCTCTCCTTTCCTGAATCGAAGTAAGGTTCCTGGCTCAACCTCCTTGATATCTTCTGGTTTCGCACCCATGAGAAGCAATGACTGATCCTCAGACGCCACCACATATCCTTCCCCGATCTTTGCATAGAACAGGTCCCAGACGCCATGCGGGTCTCGAGCAGCATACAAAGTATTTTCATGCTGGACAACAAGTGAATACGTCGGCAATGCCTTGTCAAGGGCAGCGATGACCGCGTTATCGATGCTCTCTTGCTTTTTCCCTTCTTCTTCAAGAATGCTCGAGAACAGCCTCGTATCCGAGGGATTTTTATAAGGATAATCAGGGTCTGATTGAAGAACAAGATCAAACAGTCCAGTATAGTTCCACATCTGCCCATTATGGGCGACAGCAAATTTCTCTACCATTGGTTGAGGATACTGGTCTCCGCCAGAGACGACATATCTCACTTGGAACAGGCCTGCATCGCCATCCATACTATTCCTTCTATGTTCCGGAAGTGCTTTGTCGATAAGACCTTCGCCAGTGAGCAAGTGATACTTGCCATCAAAGGTCTCCAGGCCAGCGCTATCCTGCCCTCGATGTTGTATGCCTCTGGCTCCATGAGTTAAATATTCTCCTAGAGTCCGGAATCCCAAATCCTGGAACCGTACACCTACTTCACCGATTTCACCACACATACCTAAAGAGAAGCTTTCCAGTCTTAAAAAGCTTACTACTGCACGATTACAACTCTATCTCGCAGCCAAAACCCACATCAGAATCAGCAGAAAGCTGCTCATAATTGATCAATTCAGCCTTGGAAGCATTCTTCAGCTCTTCTTCAATAAGAGAAAACTCAGAAGCACTTAACTTCGCTTTCAAGAACATCTGTTTGATCGGCGTTTTAAGTGAAACCTTCTTCTCAGATTTTGCCCGACGAGCATGCTCTACAGCATCAATAAGCACTTGACCGATCCGTTCAGCATCCTCATCCACCATAGAAGTAGTTGGCCATGAAGAAATATGGATACTTTTCTTCTTCTCTTTGGAAGCATAGAACAAGTGATATATTTCCTCTGTTATATGCGGCATGATAGGTGCCATCATCTTAAGGACAGCTAAAAGAGTATGATACAATCCATATTGTGCAGATTTCCGATGATCTTTTCCTCGCCTATCAGGATTATACAATCTATCCTTCACGATCTCCAGATAATAATCGCAGAAATCCTTCCAGAAAAATTTCTCAACATCTAATTTAGTCTTGAAATACTCATACTCATCAAAGCCAGCAGTAGAATCTGCAACAATCCGACTAAGCTTACTCAAGATCCATCTGTCAGTAAGATCCAACTCCATTTTTGAGTCAGAATAATCTTCTAGATGCATAAAACAGAATTTAGAAGCATTCCATAATTTAGTAGAGAATTTCTGACCGGTAACTAAATCCTTCTCCTGGAACGGAAGATCATCTCCTAAACGGCTTCCTGCAGACCAAAAACGCAGAGCATCTGCAGAATATTTTGCAATCATCTTCTCAGGCTCGACCACATTTCCTTTTGACTTAGACATCTTCTTTCCTTTCGGATCAAGTGCATGTCCCGAGATAACACAATCTTTCCACGGATTGACCTTATTATGTAATCTAGACTTAACAACAGTATTGAACAGCCAAAAAGTGATGATATCATGGGCTTGAGGCCTTAAACTCATAGGATACAGTTTTTTCTGCATCTCTTCATCCTTGATCAACTCAACAGCCAACTGAGGAGTCAAAGACGAAGTAGCCCACGTATCCAGAACATCTCGTTCAGGAACAAACTCTTTGCTTTTACATTTTGGACATTCTTTGACAGGAGGCTTGTCTTTCAGAGGATCAACTGGTAATTTTGAAGCCAAGATGACCTCATCACATTTCTTGCAATACCAGACAGGAAAAGGTACTCCAAAGAATCTCTGACGAGAGATCATCCAATCCCACTGCAATCCTTTTACCCAGTGATCATATCTATGCCTCATATGTTCAGGATACCATGCAAGCTTCTTTCCCCAAGCAAGCATATCCTCTTTAAGATCAAGATACTTGATGAACCATTGCTTTGATTTGATGATCTCAACCTCAGTCCCACAACGTTCATGCACATTGACAACATGCTTGATAGGACGAGACTCAATTAACAATCCTTTCTCTTTCATATCAGAAAGGATTTTTTTTCGGGTCTCCACAACATTCATGCCTTCATAAGAACCAGCAACAGATGTCATCTTACCATTCTTGCCGATAGCCATCCTGATAGGCAGCTTAAATGCTTTCTGCCATTCCATATCGACTTGATCGCCGAAAGTGCAGCACATAACAATACCAGTTCCTTTTTCAGGATCAACGCGTTTATCCTCCATGATAGGAACATCATAATCAAAAAGAGGAACTGAAGCCTTTTTCCCTTTCAGTTTATTATATCTTTTATCCCCAGGAGAATAGAACACAGCGACACACGCAGGAATAAGCTCAGGCCTAGTGGTAGCGATGACTAGATCTTCTCCATCAACTTTGAAGACAATATCATTGAACGTAGAATCTTTCTCCTTATCTTCGCATTCAACTTGAGATATACCTGTTTCACAGCGAGGACACCACATCGAAGGAGCATCTTTTCGATACTCTCTTCCTGCTTTATACAAGTCAATGAAACTTCTTTGGGAGATCGCTTGAGAATGCTTATCGATAGTATCATAGAAGATGTCAAAGTCACAACTCAATCCCAGTCTTTTCATGTCTTGAACATACTGAGGTTTCAGAGTAGAATTGACAGTATCTAAACATAATTTCACAAACTCATCCCGATCCATATCTCGGGCCTTGACTTTCTTCATCTTCTCAATCAAGCGTTCAGTAGCAACTCCATTATTATCTGTGCCGAAAGGATAGAACACGTTCTTTCCCCTCATCCTATGGTAACGGACCATATAATCTTGCTGACTATAGCTGAAAGCATGCCCGAGATGCATCTTTCCAGAGACAGTAGGAGGAGGAGTATCTACAGAATACACTTCTCTTTCCTTATCTTTGGCATCAAAAGCATAGATCTTCTCTTTTTCCCAGTACTTCTGCCACCTTTTCTCAGCTTCCTGGACATCATAACGCTTAGGTAATTCCATGTCTCTAAGAATTGACAGAGTGTATTTAAATGTTACTTACAGAGGATTTATAAATCATGATTGAATCCAAAAAAAAGATGTTAGAAAAACGTATACCTGATGAGTCAGTGGTCACATTGAGCGGGAGCGGTGCAGAAAGAAGGATGGGCGTAAAATATGGCAGTGATATCCTTCTCATTGATAAGGTAGAGAGAAAAGGCAGAGAGATGGGTGGGACATATTGGTTGCACCCCATAGACCCTTCTGTCATGAGACCATGGGACCCGATAGTAGCAGAAAGAAACGGCGATCCTGCCCATACCGAAGCCAGTCAGATCTTGAGTATCCTAAAGGACATGCGCAGAACAATGCCGAACGGATACGAAGTAAAGTTTTCTTCAGGCTATCGACCATAAACTATAAATACCAACAAATGCTCCTTTTATTATGCCGCCATTGATCAAGAAATTCTCTCCAAAAAACATAAAAGAGATTATTGGCCAGGATGAAGCAATAAAGCAGCTGCATGAATACATTCTCAGCTATAAGAGACAGAAGAAGAAAGCAGCTTTGCTCTACGGTCCCACAGGGACAGGAAAGACTTCCTCAGCGCATGCATTGGCAAAAGAACTCAATTTAGAGATCTATGAACTGAATGCATCAGATTTCCGCAATAAAGAGCAGATCAATCAAAAGCTAGGGGCTGCCATCAACCAGCATTCGTTGTTCTCAAAAGGAAAGCTCATCTTAGTGGATGAGATAGATGGATTGTCAGGAAGAAAAGATAGGGGCGCAGTGCAAGAGGTCATAAGGCTCATGGAAAAAAGCACTTTTCCGGTTATTTTGACTATCGAAAATCCTTATGACCATAAATACTCCAAGATCAGATCGAAAGCGATCATGATCGAGTACAATCCAGTTGAGGTGAAAGACATAGCAGCGCATCTTGAAAAGATAGTCAAGAAAGAAAAACTTTCAATAAAAGAAGATGTCCTGAAATCAATAGCAAGAAAAGCAGGAGGAGACTTGAGAGCAGCGATAAACGACTTAGAGATACTCTCCTCATTGAAAGATATCACCCTGAAATCACTCGAAGATCTCGGCATGAGGGAAAAAGAAGATACTATAATCAACGCTTTAATAAAAATCTTCAAGACAACCGACCCAAAAATCGCCATAAGGGCTTTCGACACAGTAAATGAGGACTTCAATCAAAGGATGCTCTGGCTCGACGCAAATCTCCCTAAGGAATACGAAAGACCAGAGGATTTGGCAAGAGCATACGATAAATTATCAAAAGCAGACATCTTCAACAGAAGGATAAGAAGGTGGCAGCACTGGAGATTTTTAGTCTATATCAACGCACTCATAACAGCAGGCATAGCAGTCTCAAAAGATAAAAAATACGAAAAATTCGTCCAGTACAAGCCGACTGGAAGGATATTGAAGCTATGGTGGGCAAAGCAGAAATCGATGAAAAAGAGGGCAATAGCAGAACGCATAGCCCATCTCACCCACACCTCGATAAAGAGAGCGATCCACACCATCCCTTATTTCCAGGCCATGTACAAGAAAGACCCCATGGAAAATCTGACCGATTATCTCGAATTAGACAAGGAACAGGTGGCTTGGCTCAGGAAGTAGCCAAAATGTTTAAAAAGCATCTTTGAAACTGATTTCTCATGACACTTTCGATAGAGGATATGGCCGCATTCTGCAAAAGAAAGGGTTTTGTCTACCCTTCAGCAGAGATATATGGAGGCATTTCAGGATTCTTTGACTTCGCTCACTTAGGGGTAGAATTAAAGAATAACATCAAGAGAGAATGGTGGCTTTCCCATGTTCACCAGAGAGAGGATATCGTCGGCATTGACGGCGCTATAATCACCAATCCAAAAGTCTGGCAAGCCTCTGGCCATACAACGGAATTCGAAGATCTCATGCTCACCTGTAAAAAATGCAGAGACAAGCTGAGAGCAGACACCTTTATTGAAGACACGCTAAAAATCTCAGCAGACAATCTGACTGAAGACAGGATAAATGAATTAATAGAAAAAAAAGGCCTGAAATGCCCGAAGTGCAAAGCTGATTTCGAGCCTATTGAACATTTTAACTTGATGTTCTCCACAACAGTCGGAGCAAAAAGCCAACTAAAATCATACTTAAGGCCAGAGACAGCCCAACTCATCTTCACCAATTTCAAATTAGTAGCAGATAATGCCAGATTGAAACTTCCTTTCGGCATCGCGCAAGTAGGAAAGGCTTTCAGGAATGAGATTTCGCCAAGAGATTTTATCTTTAGAAGCCGAGAGTTTGAGCAGATGGAGATAGAATATTTTATCCATCCCAAAAAGACACAAGAGTGCCCTTTTCTCAATGATTTCATGGATTACGAACTACAGATCTATTCAGCAGAGATGCAGGAGAAGAAAGACAAGCCGAAAGATATGAAGATCAAGGATGTCCTGAAGAAAGGCATCATAAAGACAGCCTGGCAGGGCTATTGGTTGGCTTTTGAACATAGATGGTTCATAAACCTAGGCGCAAAAAAAGAAAATTTCAGGATAAGGCAGCATACCAAAGAGGAGATCTCTCATTATGCAGAAGACACATGGGATCTGGAGTATAAATTCCCTTTCGGCTGGAAAGAGCTCCAGGGAATCTCAAACAGGACTGATTTCGACTTGAAACAGCACATAAAGCATTCAAAGAAAGACCTCTCGATCTTCGACGAAGAATCCAAAGAGAAGGTCATCCCTTATGTCATAGCCGAACCTTCATTAGGGGTAGAACGTTCCTTTTTAGTCTTCATGTTCGACGCATACAATGATGATAAGGAACGAGGAAACGTCGTCTTGCACTTATCTCCAAGATTGGCCCCGGTCAAAGTGGGGATATTTCCATTGGTCAACAAGCTGAAAGACGACGCAAAGAAAGTCTATGATAATCTAAAAGCACAGTTTACTTGTTTCTTCGACTCTTCAGGCTCGATCGGCAGAAGATATGCCAGAGCAGATGAATCCGGCATTCCTTTTTGCGTCACGATAGATTTTGATTCTTTGAAAGACAA
>JAAOYF010000071.1 GCA_018221205.1 Candidatus Woesearchaeota archaeon
CAGAGAATCAATAACTTTTTAAGAGACTATTTCTTCTTATTTCATATGATAATCGCGATAACAGGAAACATCGGCTCAGGAAAATCAACAGCTGCAGCCCTGTTCGAGAATTATGGCAGAGAAATACTTCGCGCAGATCTGATCGGCCATGAGATGTATCATAGGGAAGATATCAAAGGGGCTGTCATCAAGAGGTTTGGAGAAAAGATATTGACAGATGGAGAGGTTGACAGGAGAAAGCTAAAAGAGATTGTCTTCAGTGACCCTGATGAATTGAAAGCGCTCAATGCGATAGTCCATCCGGAGATAGTCCAATACATCTCGCAGAAAGCAAAAGAATTCACTCATGTGGTTGTAGAGGGAGCATTGCTCATCGAAGCAGGCTTTAAAGACCATGATGTGATGATTTTATTGACTATTGATAAGGATATCCAGATAAAACGTCTGCTCGAAAGGGGAAAATATAATAAAGAGGAGATACTTAACATCATCGCTGCCCAGATGCCGCAAGAAGACAAGATAGCCTATGCAGATTATGTTGTTGACAATTCGGGCACGGTAGAAGAATTCAAAGAAAACCTCATCAAGATCATCAGGAGTTTAGAATGAAGATAGGCATATACCCAGGAAGCTTTGATCCCATCACCATGGGCCATATCGATGTCATCGAAAGAGCCTTGAAGATGTTCGATAAAGTCATTGTCGCTGTAGGAGAGCATACAGATAAGAAATGCCTCTTCCCTAAAGACAAGCGCATCGAGATGATTAAAGAGGCTTTGGATGAGAAGAATATTGAAGTAGAATCTTTTTCTGGATTGGTCATCGAGTACGCGAAAAAGAAGCAGGCAACTGCTTTGATCCGTGGTTTGAGAGCAGTTTCAGATTTCGACTATGAATTCCAATTCGCTTTGATGAACAGGAAACTTGATTCTGATATCGAGACCATATTCATCATGACGCGCGGCATGTACTGCTACTTATCTTCTTCAATTGTCAAAGAAGTCGCCTCGTTAGGCGGTAAATTGAAAGACTTAGTGCCTGAGAATGTTGAAAAAGAGATGAAAAATATTTATTCTGCCAAGACATAGGCAAAAATCAACGGCGCGACAATGGTTGCATCGCTTTCTATCACAAATTTGGGCGTTTTCTCGTCTAATTTTCCCCAGGTGATCTTCTCATTCGGAACAGCTCCTGAATAGCCGCCATAAGAGGTAACGGCATCTGAGATCTGACAGAAATAACCCCAGTAAGGCACTTCTTCAAACAGATCCTGAATTATCAAAGGCACAACACAGATAGGGAAATCGCCAGCAATGCCTCCTCCGATCTGGAAAAAACCGATTGAGCTGTCACAGTTTTTCTTATACCAATGAACTAAAGATTCCATCACTTCCAAACCCGATTTGACACAGGAAAAACTTTTGATATGTCCATGTGGATTTTTCGGATTCAATTTTCCGGCAACAACTTCATTTCCTAATGTAGAATCCTCCCATCCTGGAACAAAGATAGGGATATTATGTTCACAGGCCGCAACCATCCATGAATCCTTTGGATCGATCTGATAGAATTCCTTGAGCGAACCATTCTTTATCATCTGGAACATGTATTCAAAAGGAAAGTATCGTTCATTGTTACCATGTGCTTTCATCAGCAGTGGCCAGGAGCATTTTTCGATCCTTCTCATCGCCTCTTCTTCCGGGATGCACGTATCGGTAACCCGATTGAATTTTGTTTCTCTCAATTTCACTTCATCAGCCGGACTCAAATCACGGTAATGAGGTATCCTTTTGTAATGATCATGCGCAACAAGGTTGAAAAGATCTTCCTCAAGGTTTGCACCTGTGCACGTGATGGCATGAACCTTCCCTTGCCTGATCATCTCCGCTAGTGTAATGCCTAATTCAGCAGTGCTCATGGCCCCTGCTAAAGTGATCATCATCTTTCCTCCTTTTTTGATATGCTTGACATAGGCTTCTGCAGCATCAACAACTGACGCAGCATTGAAATGTCGATAATTGTGCTTTATGAATTCCTTAACAGCATTGAAATCGTTCATTTTTTTCCTCCAAAACGGTAACTGAGCATTTTATAGACGAGCTTTGCTGCCAGAAAATCTGGTGCATGATTCTCTTTATGGGGAGACAACTCAACAACATCAAAACCCACTACATTCTTTTCAGCAAAGACTTTCTTCAGGAAAGGCATGATGTCTCGCCAGAACAGACCACCAGGCTCTGGTGTGCCTGTAGCAGGCATCAATGAGCTGTCAAAGGCATCAAGATCAAACGTGATATAGACATTCTTGGACAATTTTCCAATAGCCTTGTCAATCCATCCAGTATTATCATGGATATCTTTCATGAAAAACACCTTATCTTTATCCATGAACTCTTTCTCGATAACATCCATGCTTCGTATGCCCACTTGGACAATAGGACAATGCTCCTTAGCACGCGACATCACACAAGCATGATTAAATTTCGAGCCAAGATACTCAGGTCGGAGATCAGAATGTGCGTCGATCTGCAACACAGAAAGATCATCAAACTTCTCAGCATGCGCCTGGATCGTGCCGTTGCTCACTGAATGCTCTCCACCGAG